>CAYRCD010000070.1:0-12010 GCA_964422735.1 uncultured Dehalococcoidia bacterium
CCGCGGCCGAGCTGGTGACGGGCAAGGTCAACCAGGTCCCGGTGACGCTTATCCGTGGCTACCCGGTGCCGCGCGGAGAGGGTTCTGCTCAGGAGATGGTGCGCCAGGCAGATAGGGACATGTTCCGCTGAATTAGAATGTGGTCACAAGGAGTGACTACATGAAAAGCGTTGGCATCAGGGAACTCAAGTCCAAGGCAACCAGCATCCTGCGCGGCGTCCAGGAGAGCGGCGAAACTGTGTCCGTGACAATCCGAGGAAAGGAAGTGGCACGAATCGTTCCTGCGAGGCGCCATGCCACACCGGAAGAACTGGAATCGTTTCAGCGTCGAATGGACGAATTGCGAGACAAAATCGCGCCGTTGTGGCCGGAAGGCGTTAGCGCGGTTGATGCCGTGAGAGAGCAACGTCGCGACTTATGATAGTGCTCGATGCCAGCGTCTGGGTGAGCTACTCGCTACGAGCGGACTCGAATCACGCTGTGACGCAGCGCTGGCTAAGCCGGTATCTCGACGCTGGTGGCGAGATCATCGCGCCGATCCTGATCGCTCTAGAGGTCGCGGGAGCTGTAGCGCGCGTCACGAAACGACCAGAGTTGGGTGCGGAGGCTAGTCAGCGTCTTTATGACCTTCCCAACGTTCAGCTTGTGGGCCTCGACGTGGAGCTGGCCGAATCCGCGCGTGCCCTGGCGTCGCGGCTCATGCTTCGCGGCAGCGATGCAGCATACGTTGCAACGGCAGAGAAGTTCGATTCCCGCCTGGTGACATGGAACGAAGACCAACGGCAGCGTGCGATGCGCTTGGTAGACGCCCGCACGCCCGCAGAGTTGCTCTGACGTCGAGGGAGACCGCCTTGACTCGTCTAGCAAGGGGAGGCGGGAGGAATGGCGATTAAAGACCGGCTCGGCATCGGCTTTGTCGGCGCCGGCTTCGTCACGCGCTTCCACATCCAGAGCCTGATCGGCGTGCGCGACGCGGACGTGGCGGCCGTCATGGCGCCGACGCGCGCCCACGCCGAGGAGGCAGGCGCGCTGGCCCGCGGCCTTGGCGTGGGCGAGCCGACGGCCTACACCAGCGTGACCGAAATGGTGCGCGACCCGGCGGTCGACGCGGTCTGGATCTGCTGCCCCAACGACACCCGCGTCGCCGTGGCCGAGGAAATCGTCGCGGCCGTCAAGGCCGGCGCAGAGCTTGCCGGCGTCGCGTGTGAGAAGCCGCTGGCCCGCAACGTCGCCGAGGCGAGGCGCATGGTCGAGCTGGTAGCGTCGACCTCGCTACTACATGGCTATCTCGAGAACCAGGTCTTCGCGCCCAGTCTGACTCGCGGCAAGGAGATCATCTGGAGAAGGGCGGCGCCGCTCACGGGGCGGCCCTACCTCGCCCGCGCCTCAGAGGAGCACAGCGGCCCTCACATGCCCTGGTTCTGGTCGGGACAGCGCCAGGGCGGCGGCGTCCTCAACGACATGCTCTGCCACAGCTTCGAAGCGGCGCGCTACCTCCTCACGGCGCCCGGACAGCCGCGGTCGTCCGTGACGGTCGAGGATGTCAATGCTCAGATCGCGTCTCTCAAGTGGACCCGGGGCGCATACGCCCGCGAGCTCGCGGCCGCCACCGGCGTCGACTATGCGGTCGCACCCGCTGAAGACTTCGCCAGGGCGACGGTGAGGCTGTCCGCGGACGGCATGCCGGCGATCATCGAGGCCACGACGTCCTGGAACTTCGTGGGACCCGGGCTGCGACTGCGCATGGAGCTCCTGGGGCCCGAGTACTCGATGCAGGTCGATACCCTGCACTCGGACCTGTCCGTCTTCCTCTCGCGGCGCGTCACCGCGTCGTCGGGCGAGGACCTGGTGGAGAAGCAGAACGCCGAGCAAGGGCTGATGCCGGTGATAAGCGACGAGGCCGCGACATACGGCTACACGGCCGAGAACCGGCACATGCTGGAGGCCTTCCTCGCCGGCCGCCAGCCGGACGAGACCTGGGAAGATGGCCTCGCCGTGACCGAGGTCCTCATGGCCTGCTATCTCTCCGCCGAGCGCGGCGCGACGGTAAGGTTCCCGGCGCCCGAGCTGGCGACTTTCGTTCCCGCCGTGGCGCAGGGGACGTGGCGGCCGTAGCGTGAGGACTTAGACCCGGACCGCGCGCCGTTGCGCCGCCGACTCGTAAGCGGCGTTGATCATGCGCTGAACGTTGAGGGTCTCTTCCGGCTTCACACGCGGTTCGACCTTCCCGGCGACGGCGTCGAGGAAGTGCGCTACCTCTTCGATCCAGCCGCTGACGCGCGGCAGGTCGAGGGCTTCGTTCACGGCCTTGCCGTCGCGCAGGCTAAAGATCACGGGCGGGTTGTTGATTGCTCCCGCGTGAGTGCCGAGGACGCGCACGTGCTCGTGCTCGGCCTCGATGTGCGAGGCCCAGGAAGCCTGCAGGGCCAGGATGGCGCCGTTGTCGAAGCGCACGTAGGCGCTGGCGAAGTCCTCGACGTCGAACTTCGCGGGGTCCCAGGCGTTGCCGCGGAGCGCGGCGATTTCCGGGCGGGTGCCGAAGCGCGCCTCCGTCTGCGCGGAGACCTCGACCGGACGCGGGTTGCCCATGAACCACAGAGCAAGGTCCATGACGTGGACGCCGACGTCGCAGAGGGCGCCGCCGAAGGAAGCGGCCTTCATCGTGAACGAGCCCCAGTTGGGGATGCCCAGACGGCGCACGTACGAGGCTTCGGCGTGATAGATCTCGCCGAACGCCCCGCGGTCGATCGCGGCCTTGATCGCCTCGTTGACCGGCCGGAAGCGCTGGTTCTGGCCCGCCATCAGGAGCACGCCCTTGCGCTTCGCTGCCGCGAACATCTCTTCGGCATCGGCGACGCTGGTCGCGACCGGCTTCTCGCAAAGCACGTGCGCGCCGGCCTCGATCGCCGCCAGGGCAACGGGAGCGTGAAAAACGTTGGGGACGCAGACGCTAACGACGTCCGGGCGTTGCTCCTCGAGCATTGTCTGCCAGTCGTCGTATACGTTAGGGACTTCGAACGCCAGCGCGGCCGCGGTGGCGCGCTGGCGGACCGCGTCGGCGACCGCGACGATATCGGCGCCGGCATTGCGGTAACCGGGGAGGTGGCAGTGCTCGGCGATCCAACCGCAGCCGACGACGGCGACGCGGGGGGCGCCCACTACAGCAGGCGCTCCAGGAGCCGTTTGCAGGCCAGGATCCCCTGGCGCTCGGGCAGGTCTTGCCCTTCGTACTCGATCCCGACGAACCCTGCGTAGCCCGCCTGGCGGACGATCCCGATCATGCGGCCAAAGTCGATGAGGCTTTCGTCTCCGTGCGCGTCGAAGTCGTAGCACTTTGCGCTCACGGCCTTCGCGTAAGGCATCAGCGTCCGGACGGCCTCGTAGCGATCGGTCTCCGGCGGGAAATTGCCGAAGTCGGGCAGTGTGCCGAAACGGGGATGAGCGACGGCTGTTACGAGCGACGCCAGCCACCCGGCATCGGAGGATAGCCCGCCGTGGTTCTCGAGCAGGACGTTAGTGCCGTCGCGACCGGCATACTCGACCAGGGAGCGAAAGCTCCCCGCGGCGCGTTCGCGGATGGCGTCCGGCGCGGCCTGCGGGCCGAGCGTGGGGAGGTCGCGACGGCGGGCGTAGTCGATGTTGCAGCGGATCGAGTGGCAGCCGAGAACCTGGGCGATGTCGACCCACTTATGGTGGTTCTTGACCGCCTGGGCGCGCTCACCGGCCTCGACCGCGGCCATGTCGCCTTCGGCGTCGCACATTATCAGCAGGGGGCGGACGTCGAGCTCTTCGGCGAGCGACTTCAGGCGCAGGAGGTAGGCGTACTGGGGCGAGGGGAAGAAGGTGTTGACGAACTCGAAGCCGCGGATGCCCAACTCCGCGCAGAGGCGCAGCATGCCGATCTGGTCGACCTCGCCCGCGCGGAACATGCGGTGCATAGACCAGGCGGCGAGGGAGATCTGGAGGTCGGGTTTAGTCGATGTCACGCTTGGTCCAGACGTGGGCTCAAAGCAGGCCACGGATTGGCACTGATTTTCACTGATTTGCGGCGTAGGGGCGACAGGAGAGCACGAAGTCCTCAGTCCTCAGTCCGCTCGGCCTGCACTGATGCCTGACTACGGACTACTCGCCAGCGGCGCGACGCTGACCTCGCGGAAGTAAACCACCGAATTGGCGTCGTGGTTCTGGAGGCCGATGAAGCCGTGCCTTGCGCGTGGCCCGCGCTCGGGCTCGTAGTTTTTCTCGCGCTCGGGCACGGGTTTGGACGGGTCGAACTCGGTCACGCGCACGGCATTTACGGTCACGCGGACGATCTCGCCGTCCATCTCGATGTCCATGGTGTTCCAGTCACCCGGCGGCAGCTGAGGGCGCAGGCCGGTGCTGGTCAGCGAGTAGACGACGCCGGTGACGTGCCAGTCGTCCTGGGAGGCGTCGATCTGGACCTCGTAGCCGTTATGGACGGCGAACCAGGGGTCGGGCGGGACGTCCTTGATCCGGATGAAGACGCCGGAGTTGTCCTGGTGCCGGGTCGTGCGATAGACGACGCGGAGGACGCAGTCGCCGAGCTTCTCGCCGGCGTACCAGAGAAGGCCCATGCCGCCCTCGGTCTTGAGGCAGGCGTCCTCGACGGAGAACCGGCCCGGCCCGGCCATCTGCCAGCCGCTGAGGTCGCGGCCGTTGAAGAGCTGGCGGCGTTCGGGTTCGCCGGTCATCGAGTCCTCCTTCGCGAATTTTAGGTTGATTTGGCCGAATCAATTGGATTTATTCGCTCAGATCCGCGGTCTGCCGAATCTGAAGACGCGTTTGTTTGGTATTTTTGGGTTTTCGCAGCTCCTGGTCCTGGGCGCGGCGGTGGACGAGGGCACGCAGGTTGGTCACGGGACCAGGGTAACGCGCGGCGGTCGGAAGTCTAAGGGGCTGTGGCGGCGGTTGAGCAGGGGCTACTCATCATGTCGCGCTTCCAGATGCGTTCACGGTGAGATCTTTCAGAGAAGCACCAGGCCCCACAGTCGCGGCCGCATATCCGACGTAGCGCCCCAGGTCCCCTAAAGCTCTTCATCGGTTATGAGGCGCGCTTCGGTCATGAGGGCAGGATGCGACGGCCGGCGGCGAGCGCGAAGGGACCCGTGTCACACCGCTAACCAAGCCGTGAAAGTTCACCGTCCCGTTGTCGATCTTCCAACTTTACCGTGGAGTGCCAACGCACCGTCGGTGCCTCCGGCCCAACATTTCAACGAGAACGCCATGAACGCCGGCAGGAGCCCTGGCGCTTCACTGGTTAACGGCAGTCCATAACGCTTAGACAATCAAGGACGCTGCCGTCAGGGAGATAGCGGCGTTTCAAGAAGCTCGCGGAACAGGTTGGTCACGAAGTCCGCCGTCTGATCGCGCTCCGGACCGGCGGCATTGGACATGGCGAGATCCCAGGTTAACACCGGCAACATGACCGCCAGCGGCTTCGATAGCGCGTGCGCTCTTATCAGCACCGGCATCGGCCGATACCTCTTCCATGGCCTTAGATAAGCGTCGCGAAAGGGCAAAAGCTGCGGCGAGTCGTCTTCATATCGCAGGCCCAGGCGCTCGGAGATGTTCCGGAGCGCCACTCGCAGCGTGAGGAAGGGGTGCGAGATGCAGGCATCACCCCAATCGAAGATCCTCGGCCGTTCGCCCTCCATCAGCACATTGCGGTCGTGGAGGTCGTCATGGTTGAGGGTCTCCGGCAGGCCGAGGGACGCCAGCTTCTCGACCACAGTGAGCAATCTCGGCCGAAGCTCAACCAGTCGCGTGAACTCACCCTCCGAGAAGCCTTCGATGCTTAGCAACATCATCCGCTCGGCGATTTCGAGAGCTCTGTCGAGCAGGGCGGGAATCCGCGCCAGCCTCCGGTCCGGCACTCCTTGCGCCAGCAGCTCTTCGACGTGTGGGGCGCAGTCGATCTGGGCCCGCGCATAGTCCTTCAGAATTGCCATCCAAACAGCCTCCACGCCGGCCCTTGGCGAGGCCTCGTGGAGGCGGCTGCCGCCGTCGGGCAGGAGCATCGAGCCTCGCCGTTCATCCGCGGCCAGGACCGGGAGTACGACGCGGGGAATCCAGGTCGCGAGCCGGGCCGACAAAGCGACTTCGTGCTCCAGGCCTGGCGGAAGCGCCTTGAAGTACAGGTCTCCGATAGAGGAGGGAACGCGCAGAATGGCCGACCAGGGGCGGACGCGAAACTCCTCGACAGGACCCGAAGGCGTTATCCCCAGTCCCGGGAGCGTTTCAGCGATCCAGGCATCAACCTCATCTCGCCAGGCGGGTGCCGCCCAAGGCACGCCCGCACTCAAGCGCTTGCCCCCGCCAAATCGCAACAATGTGCAGGCTCAGCTTGCTGAGGTATCACGACTGGATCACTGGAAGAGCAGGTCCCTTTGGCGAGTTAGTCTGCGCGCCCTTCAGCAAGGCCGGCATCTTCGGTTGCTGCGTCACGATGGTGCCTCCTCCATCCCAGTGTTGCGTTCGGGGACATTATCCGCGAGCCTCGGGGACAACTTCCTCGGAGATCTGACGGACATCGGCAGGAAGTTCACGAACCCGATTCGTCCCGGCGATCCCGGTCAAAGTCCCGATCCTCCCGGTCCGGCTCCGGCTGCTGCTGCCCAGCCGGCTGCGCCTGCCGTTCGCCCGCCGTCGACCGGTGGTGGCGGTTTGGTCGCTAATCCGGACTCGCACACCCCGTCCCAAGCCCGATCGATCCTGCAGCTCTCGCTGTCCATCGCGGCGCTCGCGACGACTGTCTTTGTCTGGAGGCGACCTAAGGTTCGGCTTCCGGGGGCACGCGAATGAGAAGGCGTCGGAATTAGGCGACTACACGGAGAACGAGGGCCGGGAACTCGCAGAAGTCCCGGCCCCGCTGTTTGTTTTCAAAACGCTCGCGTGGAGGACCACGCCAGTGCCACTATGGGTGGGGGGGGATAGCATCACCTCCTTGATTGAGCCGGCTTTGAAACTCGTCGCGTTTGATAGCATCTTGGCGGGGAGGTAGGCCACCATGGTTTGGGCGGACTCGCACGCTATCAACCTGATCCTTCGAACATTGGCCGTCCGGGTCGTCTAGAATCCACACACTCCTCATGGTAGACTCCGCCGGCAAACGCATGCTCAACAGTGAATGGTCTCGCTAGCAGTGGGCCTCCTAGATCGGTCTTCGCGACGTCCCGCCGACGTCTCCGCTCTCCTCAAGCAACCTTGCGGTGTCCTCGTCATCTCAAATGCGTTCACCGCTCTGGGGAGCTGCATGATGCAGCTCCTGCAGGGGTGGCTGGCGGTTGAGTGGGGACACAGCCTGTTGTTTCTTTTGGCTTTCGGCGCGGCGCGGGTCCTGCCCAAAGTGGCATTAACACTGCCGGCCGGCGTCCTTTGTGACCGTGTTGCAAGAAGGACGGTACTCCTGATTTGCCGTTTCCTTAACTGCGGAGCGTCGCTACTTCCTTTGGCGGGACTCTTTATGCCTTGGCCCATGGCCTGGCTCATGGGGGGAATCGCTCTAGGTGGCGCTATCCATGCATTCGATTTGCCCGCAGGTCGAGCCGTTCTCGGCGACCTTACGGCCCCTGAAGACCTGTATCCGGTCATCGTGCTCAACAATGCCGGCTCCCACTTCGCGGCACTAGCCGGTCCGCCGCTCGCTTTCATTCTTGGCCCTTTGGGCCTCGCGTTTTCCGCCGCGTTGATGTGCGCTGCCTCGGTCATGACTTTGGTGATCCCGGCTGATAGGTCACTCCGACGCAGTGCAGCCGGCGAGGGAGGCGTCAACGGGCTGGTGCGTTATGCGGTGGCGGCGCCGGCGGTCTCCGGGCTGGTCTTGTTAGGTCTTGCGCCGAGCATTGTTGACAAGGGCGTGGTCCTTCTGATACCGAGCCTGGCGTCAGGTGCAGCCACGATTAGCGTGGCGCTGTTAGCGCCGGAACTCGGCGGCTTGCTAGCCGCGTTCCTGGTCTCCCTCGCGGGGATTCGCTATGGCAATCGCACCATAGCGGTGTCGGCCCTGTGTTACCTAATGCTCCTCGCGCTTGCTTTCCAGTTCTCCTATGAGCCCGAGCTTCTAATCGCGGGTCTTGCCCTCGCCGGGGCAGCAAAACTTGCCTTTAACTCGACCAGTCAGGTGAGGATTCAGGAAACCGTGCCCGCAGAACTTCGAGGGCGCGTTTTTTCCTTCTGACGGGCCACTATTGATCACGGTCTGCGCTTTGGTGGCTTGGGTGCGAGGCAATGCGGCAGGCCGTCTTTCAGGCCTCGGCGAAACCCAAAGGCTGCCGCTGGCGGGCTTCAGGTGATCAGCTCCGCCAGCGGCCGGAACTCGTAGCCTGCGGCGCGGGCGTCACGGATGATGCCGGGCAGGGCCTCTGCCGTGGGTCGGCGGTCCCCCGTGGGGTCGTAACCGTCCCCGTCATGGAGGAGGATGATGGCGCCCGGGGCAAGCTTGGCTCGCACTCGTCGCCGGATCTCTTCAGGAGGCGGCCGGTCGGAGTCCCAAACGCCGAAGCTCCATCCGAACAGGCTATAACCGAGCCGCCGCACGGCGTGCGCGACAAACGGGTTGCGGTAGCCGTGGGGTGCCCGGAAAGTCCGCGGCACGCGCGTCGTGGTCTCCGCGATGATCGCGTGAGCCTGCTCGAGCTCGGCCCAAATCCGCGCCGGACCCAGCCGGTGCAGCTTCACGTGATGTTGGGTGTGGTTGCCGATCTCGTGGCCGGCCTCCGCGACACGCCGAGCGGTCGCCGTGAAGCGCTGCACGTGCTCGCCGACCATGAAGAAGGCGGCCGGCGCGCCTTCTGCCGCGAGCGTGTCGAGGATCGCCTCGGTGGCGGCAGGGTTGGGGCCGTCGTCGAACGTGAGATAGAGGCCTTGCAAACCCCGGCCGATTGCGCGGCCGAACAGCCGGCTATTCGGGTAGTACACACCCCAAGCGATGCCGGCGAGCGCGGCGCCGCCCAGGGCAACGGGCCTCAAGTCGAGCAGTTCGTCACCCTTTCGTAGACGGCAAGCACGCGGTCAGCCACGATAGGCCAGGCGAACGTGCTTGCCTTGGCCAGCCCAGCGGCTGTCATGGCCTCCCGCCTGCAGGGGTCTCCAATCAGCTCAATTGTTGCGTCCGCCCAGGCCTCCGGGTCGTCCATGGCCACCAGCGCTGCTTCCTCACCTCCGTTAATGAGCTCGCGGAATCCGGTGATGTCAGAAGCAATGATCGGTGTGCCGCAGGCCATCGCTTCCAGCAGAGTAACGCCGAAGGATGCCTTAGTTGTGGGGCAGAGGTACAGATCGGAGGCAGCGTAATATTCAGGCCGCTCGCCATTGATCTGACCTACGAACTGGACGCTTGATCCCATTGCCTTAGCCTGCCGCTCGTAGTGCGGGCGGAGCGGCCCGTCGCCCACTACGACCAACCTGGCGTCTGGATAGCGCGCCAGGATCGCCGGCATAGCTCTCAGGATCGTGTCCAGCCCGTTGCGCGGATCGAAGCGGCCGAGGAAGAGTAGCCGAGGCCCTCGGGAGGGATGGTCAGCGGGCGGACGTTCACAGGGATGAAAGTGCCGGACATCGACTCCGTTGGGAATGATCTCCCAGCCGCCTCGGAAGTAAATCGACATCGCTTGGACCACCGGCTCACTAACGGCGATCCTCGCCGCCACCCGGTCTAGCCGGCGCTGGAGCAGTGGCTTGAAACAGCGATACGCAAGCGCCCGGCTAAACCAGGTGTGGGAGGTAGCGACGACTGGAAGGCCGAGTCGCCAAGCTGCCGAAGACGCGACCAGGCCGAGCGTCGGCGCGATCACGTCTTGAACGTGTACGACGTTGATTCCGCGCTCGCTCAGGAGATCGCCGATGCGGCGCGTAAGGCCCCATCCGGTGGTAACGCGCGCGTATGAGCCGTTACGGTAGACGACCCTGCTGGTGCCGATGCGCCAGACGAAATCAGCATCATCGCCCTGACCGTCCATATTCGACGTGATCACCGTGACCTCGTGTCCGCGGCGGCGGAATTCGAGGGCGAGATTGTGCACGTGCTCGGTCACGCCACCGAGGTGGGGGTAGTAGAACTCCGTCACCAACGCGATGCGCATGGCAACTCCGTCGCGGGGAGCCAACCGGTTCGTCCTGAAACTATACTTGCCGATGGTCAGGAGTCAAAGCGACCTGTGAGTCGAAACTCCTTCCGGCCTTGCTCGGGAGGGCTAGCGGGTCTCGCTGTCCAAGTCCATGCCACTCCAGGCGCGAACCGTGAAGCGGCCCAGCGCCAAGGCTACGAGCGCGGCGAAGATCGCCCCGAAGACAAAGGCGAGCGCCAGGAAGACGTCGTCGAGCGTCTCGGTTCCTTCATAGCCAACCTGGGAAACGCCGCCGGATGGCTATTGACAGCCGTGGTAAAGTTTTAGGTTGACACGCTCGCGGGAGGCAGATATACTCCCCTTACGCTGGTAGCACTGTATCCCCGCGCGTCCTTCTCCCATCGGAGCCCTTTCCTTAGTTCACCGTGCCCACGAGTCAGAGCCTTTTCCTAAGGAGCGGTCGTTTATGACTTCTACCCGGGATGTCGTTCGCTTTGGTGCGCATCTTCCGTCGACTGAAAAGTCTTACGCGAAGATCCCCCAGGTCCTGGACATGCCAAACCTGATCAAGGTCCAGCTGGATTCCTATGCATGGTTCAAGCGCGAGGGCCTGCGCGAGCTGTTGGACGAGATCTCGCCGATCCAGGACTTCACCGGCTCGAAGATGGAGCTGAGCTTCGGCGAGTACACCTTCGGCGAGCCCAAGTATTCGGAGCGGGAGTGCCGCGAGCGCGACGCGACCTACGCCGTTCCCTTGAGAGTGAACGTCGAGCTGAAGGTGAAGGAGACCCAGGAGGTCAAGGAGCAGACGCTGTTCATGGGCGACTTCCCGCTCATGACGCCCACGGGCACTTTCGTGATCAACGGTGCCGAGCGCGTCGTGGTCTCCCAGCTCGTCCGCTCGCCCGGCGTCTACTTCACGCGCGAGAAGGACGCGACCTCGGGCCGCGGTCTCGCTTACGCGAAGGTCATCCCCAACCGCGGCGCCTGGCTCGAGTTCGAGACCTCGAACCGCGACGTGGTCTCGGTCAAGGTCGACCGCAAGCGCAAGATACCGGTTACGACCCTGCTGCGCGCCATCGATTCGGAAGAGGGGAAACGCGACCAGGATATCGGCACGGCCGAGCGCGTGCTCAGCTGGTTCGAGGATATCGACACCAACCCGGACCACCGCTACATCGCGACGACGATCGAAAAGGAGTCGCCCGAGGTCAAGGGCGGCAACAAGCTGCGCGCTCTGGAGGACTTCTACAAGCGCATGCGCCCCGGCGACCCGCCAACGCTGGAGAACGCGCGCACGCTGGTGAACTCGCTGTTCTTCAACGCCCGCCGCTACGACCTGCTCAAGGTCGGGCGCTACAAGATCAACCGGCGCCTGGGCCTCGAATCGCCGATGGAGACGCGGACCCTAACGGTCAACGACATCAAGGGCATTATTCGCGAGATCATCCGGCTCAATAACGGTGAGGGTGAGACGGACGAGATCGACCACCTCGGCAACCGCCGAGTGCGCGCCGTCGGCGAGCTGATCCAGAACCAGTTCCGCATCGGCCTCCTGCGCATGGAGCGCGTGGTGCGCGAGCGCATGACGATCACAGACACGGAGCAGGCGACACCGAGCGCGCTGATCAACATCCGGCCCGTGGTGGCAGCGATGAAGGAGTTCTTCGGCGGGTCGCAGCTGTCGCAGTTCATGGACCAGACCAACCCCCTGGCCGAGCTGACGCACAAGCGCAAGCTCTCGGCCCTGGGCCCCGGCGGCCTGTCGCGCGACCACGCCGGCTTCGACGTCCGCGACGTTCACCACAGCCACTACGGCCGCATCTGCCCGATCGAGACGCCGGAAGGGCCGAACATCGGCCTGATCGTCTCCCTTGCCTCCTACGCCACGATCAACGAGTACGGCTTCATCGAGACGCCTTACC
>CAYRCD010000071.1:0-11789 GCA_964422735.1 uncultured Dehalococcoidia bacterium
CAGGCCCTAACCGCGTCCAAGCGCACGCCGGCCCAAAGTCACTTGTTTTCCCGAGAGATCAGCCCGAAAAGCCCAGGTAGCTGCGTCTTCGGTCCCAATTTCGGTTCGCTTGTTCGCCAAAACAGCTTGTGATATTGTTCGCAAGGTCACGAGCCCCGAGGCCTTAATGTGTCGTCGTCCCGGTCCCCTCGGCGGATGCCCCTGCAGGGCTTTCCGACTTCGGTAAGGCTCATCGGCATTGGCTGGTACTTTGCGTTATGCATCGTGCTGGGGGTTGTGGGGGGTCTCGCGCTGGATGGGGTCGTCGACTCCAAGCCTGCCTTCACCTTCGTCGGGCTCGGACTTGGCCTCGCGGCCGCCTTCTACGGCGGGTACGTTCAGTTAATGGGCGTGCTGGCCGATGTGGCAAAGGGTAGAGAGGACGGGCAGTGAGAACCCGGCTCATAATCATTGGAGCCCTCGCTTACACGGTTGCCTCAGTTCTCGTCTCCATCTTTGTCTTCAAGCCTGCCAAGCCAATCATCGACATCAAAGGTGAGAAGCTAGCCTCGGCCGGTCCTCTCGATATAACGAACACGCTGTTCACGGCCTGGGTCGTCATGTTCGTCGTGATCGCGTTCTGGTTCCTCGCGGCCCGGAAGAAGGACGACGTACCCACCGGCCTGCAGAACCTGGGAGAGGCGATCCTCGAAGCCATCTCTAACTTCGTTACCGGCGTCGCCGGCGAGAAGAACGGCCGGCGCTTCTTCCCCCTGATCGCGACGCTCCTCATCTACATCGTCTTCGCAAACTGGCTTTCCCTCACACCCTTGTTCAACACGATCGGCATCTTCGAGCCTGTTCACACCGACGCCAACGAGGAAATGCACGAGCGAGCCGTGGCGTTTCGCGACGGCGGCGTCCGCCTGATTCTGCCCGGGGCGAAGGATTTCGAGTTTCAAGTCGCGGCTTGCGCGACCAAGGAAGGCCACGACCTGGAGCAGTGTCGGGACCAGGCCGTCGCAAGAGCCACTGCCGACAACCTCAAGAGCAACGAAAAGGCGGGCCTGCTCGCGCCCTATCTGCGCGGGATCAATACCGACCTGATGACGCCGGCTTCGTTCGCCATCGTCTCCGTCGTCCTGATCGAGTATTGGGGCATCACCAGCCTTGGCTTCTTCAAGTACATGGGAAAGTTCGTGAACTTTCGGAGTCCCATTGACTTCTTCGTCGGCTTCCTGGAGACGATCGCTGAGGCCGCGAAGCTCATAAGCTTCTCCTTCCGGCTTTTTGGGAACATGCTAGCGGGCGAGATCCTGCTCCTGGTCATGACATTCCTGGTAGCCCTGGCCTCGCCGATTATGGTGCTCTTCTACGGGCTGGAGCTGTTCGTCGGCGCCATCCAGGCGTTCGTTTTCGGCGCGCTGACGCTCGTCTTCGCGAGCCAAGCAGTGTCACATCATGGGCCTGAGGAGCACGCGGAGGCGGGGAGCCACTAAACCACGAGGCCCGGACGGGCTGTTAGCAGCACAGGAGGAGACTGGGATGGCACTGCCCCTGTTGGGAATAGACAGCATTGGCGACGATGGCCTCAAGTTCATCGGCGCTGCCCTCGCCATCGGACTCGGCGCCGTGGGCCCCGGCCTCGGTATCGGCAACCTCGTTGGCAAGGCCATGGAGGCCCTGGGGCGCAACCCGGAGGCGCAGCCGGTTATTCAGACAAACATGATCCTTGGGATCGCCTTCGCGGAAGCGATCGCGATCTACTGCCTTGTCGTGGCAATTATGATCGGGTTCGTCTTCTAGAGCGGAACAGCCGGAGCGAAGGGCGGTAAGTGGGATGGTGATTCTCGGGATCGCGGACCTCGGCCTCAATGTCCCGGTGCTGATCGCTCAGACCCTCAACTTTATCTTCCTGCTCGTCGTCTTGCGCCTGTTTGCCTACGGGCCGCTGATGAAGATGCTCCACGACCGCACCGAACGCATCCGCGAGGGCCTCCAGGCTGCGGAGAAGGGGAAAGAGGCCCAGGCAGAGGCCAACCGCGAGGCCCAGGAGGCGCTCGATGCCGCTCGCCGAGAAGGCCAGGGGGTAATCGCCCAGGCCCAGCAGGTGGCCCAACGCCTCCAGGAAGAAGGCCGCCAGCAGGCTCAGGTGCAGGCGGAAGCCCTGCTCGAGCGCGCCCGCGGCGAGATCCAGTTGGAGCGCGACAACGCGATCGGCGAGCTGAGGCGCGAGTTCGCCGACCTGGCGATCGCCGCCGCCGAAAAGGTCATCGGCCAATCGCTCGACCGTGCCGCACACCAGCGCCTGATCGAGCAGACCCTCGCCGAATCAAGCTTCCGCGAGAATTGATGAGGGACCGATGCTGAGCGCTCCAGCCAGGCGTTTGAGCCTTCGGCTCGAGGCTTGCGATGCCTGCTGACTCGGCAGCAACGCGCTACGCGCGCGCCGCCTTCGAGATCGCCGTCGCCAGCGGCGACATTGCCGGCTGGTCGACTGCCATTGCCCGCATCGGCAGCTTTCTCACGCAGCCTGAGCACGCCCGCCTCCTGGAGAACAGCCGGGTGGCCGTTGAGACGAAGCACCGTCTCGTGGACGCTGGCCTGAACGATCTGCCCCCTCTGGCCGGGAATCTCGCGCATCTTCTCGTCAACAAGGGCAGGACGGCTCTCGCAGGGGGTGTCGCCGAGCACTTCACCAGCCTCGTCGAGGGGCACGAGGGCATCGCCCGCGCCCGCGTCACCACCGCGGTCCCTCTGTCCGACTCAGACCGGAACGCCCTCGGCGCCCGGCTGCGGCAGGCCACCGGCCGGCGGGTCCAGCTCGAAGCCGCCGTCGATCCCTCAATCGTGGGCGGCGTGGTTGTCCAGATCGGTGACCGCCTCTTCGACGGCAGTACGCGCTCGCGACTGGCGGCCCTGCGCGAGAACCTAGTCGGCGCGGTCGGATAAGCAGCTGGTGAGCGAGGACACCTTCCTGGAGGACGATGAGCTACCGGAATCCCTCGGCACGCTTGAAGACCTTGTCGCTGAGATCGAGAACCAGTGGGCCGACCTGAGCGCCGCTGTCCGCGGCCTCACCGATGCCGAGATGTGCCGGCCCGGCATCGTCGGCACGTGGTCGATCAAGGACGTGTTCGCACACATCGCAGCCTGGGAGGAAGAGGGAGCGAAACGCATCGACCAGATCGCCAATGGTCTCGGCGAATCGTTGCAATGGCCGACCCAAGACGAGGAGAACGCCATGAACGCCCGAGCCGTCGAGGTGATGCGCGAACGAACTCTCGAGCAGGTCGTCAAGCGCATGGAAGAGGCCCACCAGGACCTTACGGACATGCTCGTGACCTTCGGCGAAGAGCTGATGATGGCAAAGATGGAAGTGCCGGCCGCGGAATGGGTGCCGGGCTGGACCTACCTTCATTATCAGGACCACGCTCCCCAGATCTGGGGCTTCAAGAACGCGCGCCCGGCGGGGAATCAATCGTAGCGCCGGGCCTTCAGCCCGGTGATGGACCAAAAGCCGGGCCTAAGCCCGGCGCCTTGAATGCCACCGCCGCCGGCGGGCTTTACGAGGGGACAAAGGGATGGCAGTCAGACCGGAAGAGATCACCGCGATCCTGAGGGCGCAGATCGAGCAGTTCGGCGCCCATACGGCAGAAGTCAACGTCGGCACGGTGATTGACGCCGGCGATGGCATCGCCCGCGTCCACGGCCTTTCCGAGTGTATGTACTCGGAGCTGGTCGAGTTCGCCAATGGCGCCATGGGCCTCGCCCTCAACCTCGAGGAAGAGACCGTCGGCGTCATGGTCCTGGGCGAGTACACCGGGATAAGGGAAGGTCAGCAGGTCAAGACCACCGGCCGCATAGCGCGTGTGCCGGTCGGCGAGGCGCTGCTCGGTCGCGTGGTCGATGCCCTTGGTAACCCCATCGATGGCAAGGGCCCAGTCCACACGACGAAGTTCCGGCCGGTCGAACGCATCGCGCCCAGCGTGGTCACGCGCAAGAGTGTGAACGTGCCGGTCCAGACCGGCATCAAGGCGATTGACGCCATCATCCCCATCGGCCGCGGCCAGCGCGAGGTGATCCTGGGCGACCGGTCGACGGGCAAGACCACTCTGGCCGTGGACACGATCATCAACCAGAAGGGCGGCGACCTGATCTGCATCTACGTCGCCATCGGCCAAAAGGCCGCGAAGGTCGCACAGCTGGTCGGCCTGTTGGAGAAGAACGGGGCGATGGAGCACACGATCGTCGTGTCGGCTGCTGCCTCGGACCCGGCGCCGATGCAGTACCTGGCGCCGTACTCGGGCTGCGCGATGGGCGAAGAGTTCATGGAGGCGGGCAAGGACGTCCTGATCACCTACGACGACCTCTCCAAGCACGCCTGGGCCTACCGGCAGGTCTCGCTGCTGCTCCGCCGTCCTCCCGGCCGCGAGGCCTATCCCGGCGACGTTTTCTACCTCCACAGCCGCCTGCTCGAGCGCTCTGCCCGCCTCGCCGAAGACTACGGCGGCGGCTCGCTCACGGCGCTGCCAATCATCGAGACTCAGGCCAACGACATCTCGGCCTACATCCCCACGAACGTGATCTCGATTACGGACGGCCAGCTCTTCCTGGAGGCCGACTTGTTCAACGCCGGCGTGCGGCCGGCGATCAACATCGGCGCTTCCGTCTCGCGCGTCGGTGGGTCGGCCCAGCGGCGGGCGATCCGACAGGTGGCGGGCACCCTGAAGCTCGAGCTTGCCCAGTACCGCGAGCTCCAGGCCTTCGCCCAGTTCGGCACCAGCGATCTCGACGCCGCCACCGTGCGCCAGATCGAGCGTGGCCGCCGGATGACGGAGCTGATGAAGCAGCCGCAGTCTTCGCCGGTCCCCTTCCACCGCGAAGTCATCGGCATCTTCGCCGCCGTCAACGGTCTGCTCGACGACGTGCCGGTGGAGAAGGTGCGCGCCTTCGAGTCCGCCCTCTACATCTATATGGACGCGAGCCACCCCGAGATTGGCAACGAGATCACCGAGAAGATGATTCTCTCGGGCGAGCTCGAGGAAAAGATGAAGACCGCGATCGGCGAGTTCAAGCGGACCGCGCCCGTATAGGCTCTGACCGCGACCGGGCTTCCAGGCCCCGCGCGCGTAGAGAGACGAGTTGGCACGAGAGACAATCGCGATGGTCGAAACGAAGGGGGAGCCGGACAACCGTCTGGAGCGCGTGCGCTCGCGCTGGCAGAGCGACCCTTACGTGCGCCTGCTCGGGCTCGAGATCGTCTCCTTCGAGCCCGGCCGCGCGCTTCTCCGGCTGCCCCTGAACGAGAACGTGCTTAACGCAGGCCGCGGCGCACCCCACGGGGGCGCCCTGTGCTCGGCGATGGACATCGCGATCGGGATCGCCCTTAACGCCGCCAACGCCACCGCGGGCGAGGGCTCGCTGGGCCAGACGACGACCGATATCAGCGTCAGCTTCCTCGCCGGCGCCCGCGAGGGGCCGCTGGCGATCGAGGCCGAGATCATCCGCCGCGGCCGCACGCTCGCGGTCGGCGAGGCGACGGTGCGGGACGCAAAGGGAGCCGCCGTGGCCGTGGGCCGCGCCACTTTCATGATCGTGCGGCCCGATCAACAACGGATAGAGAACGGATAAGCGGATGGCTCGGTATCGACAACGGATAGAGAACGGATAAGCGGATGGCTCGGTATCGACAACGGATAGAGAACGGATAAGCGGATGGCTCGGATCGACAGCGGATAAGAGACGGATAAGCGGATGGCTGAGGTTCCGTTTCAAGACATCACTTACCGCGTCATAGGTGCGGCTATGCGGGTTCATAACGAGTTGGGACCGGGACTCAAGGAGAGCGCATACCACAATGCTTTATCGATCGCTCTGCGAGAAGCTGGTCTGTCCTACGAAGATGAAAAACCGATCAATCTTGAATTTGGAGACGAATGGGTAGGACTGTTATATGTTGATCACTTCGTAGAAGGCGCTGTCGTAGTCGAGGAAAAGGCGTTGCCCCATCTCTTAACCGACGAGGAAGTCGCGCAAGTAATAACCTATCTCGCGGCGACAGAGGCGAAGGTAGGTTTACTGATCAATTTCGGACGGAGTCGACTGCAGTACAAGCGCATACTCCCGCCGAAAAAGTTCCATGATTGGCGTGAAAGAGCAAGACGGTACGCCTGGCGTCCAAGGGACGGGTCAGTTCCGAATCCGTTTATCCGCTCTTCATCCGCTGTCGAGGCCCTGAACTAATGGCCACCCTGCGCCAGATAAACGGCCGCATCAAGTCGATCCAGTCCACGGCCAAGACGACGCGCGCGATGTCGCTGGTGGCCGGATCGAAGATGCGCCGGGCGCAACTCATGGCGCTCTCGCACCGCCCTTATGCCGACCAACTGCGCTGGCTCCTCGCCGACGTGGTCGAAAGCCTGGGATCGGCCGGCGCCTTCAGCGAGGGAAGCGACGCGCTCCATCAGCTCCTCGAAAAGCGCGAGGTCAAGACCGCGGGTCTGCTCTTGATCACCCCCGACCGCGGCCTGTGCGGCGGCCTCAACACCAACCTCATCCGCGCTGCCGCCCAGGTCGTGACTACGCATCCGGGGCTGAAGATGATCACCGTGGGCCGCAAGGGCAACGACTTCTATGCCAGGACCCGGGTCGAGATCATCGGCCACTTCAGCCGTCTTGGCGACTATCCGTCCTTCGACGATGTGAGGCCGATCTCGCGCCTGGTGGCCGACGCGTACACGGGCGGTGAAGTCGATAGCGTCGCCATCGTCTATCCGCGCTTCGTCAACACCGTCATTCAGCGCCCCGAGATCATGGACCTTCTGCCGGTGACGCCACCGGAAGACGCTGAGGTCAAGGCCGTCGATTACATCTACGAGCCCGATCCAGGCACGGTTCTCGCCGCCCTTCTTCCCCGCTACGTAGAAATCCAGGTCTATAGGGCCGTCCTGGAGCTGGCAGCCAGCTTCCAGTCGGCGCAGATGGTTGCGATGCGCAACGCGACCGACGCCGCGAACGAGATGATCGAGGAGCTGACTCTGGTGCGGAACAAGGTCCGCCAGGAGCAAATAACGAAAGAGCTGCTCGACATCACGGGTGGTGTCGAGGCGATGGCGCGCGCATGAGGAAAGAGGTATAGCGATGCCAGCAGGCGCTTTAGGCCACGTCGTCCAGGTGATAGGCACGGTTGTCGACGTCGAGTTCCCGCCCGACCAGCTGCCAGGGATATACCACGCCATCGAGATCGACAACGGCGGCCAGAAGATCGTGGCCGAAGTGCAGCAGCACCTGGGCAACAACTGGGTGCGAGCGCTGACCATGACCACGACCGATGGTCTGCGCCGGGGCGCAGACGCCATCGACACGGGGCAGGCTATCGCCGTCCCCGTTGGACCCAACACGCTCGGCCGGCTCTTCGACGTCCTCGGTTCGCCGCTCGACAACCTCGGCCCCGTGGAGGGCGAGCGCTGGCCGATCCACCGCGCCCCGCCGAGCTTCGAAGAGCAGGAGACCGAGCCTCAGGTGCTGGAGACGGGAATCAAGATCGTCGATCTGATCGCACCCCTGGCCCGCGGCGGCAAGGTCGGCCTCTACGGGGGGGCCGGCGTCGGCAAGACGGTGCTGATCAAGGAGCTGATCAACAATATCGCCCGGCAGCACGGCGGCCGCTCGGTGTTTGCCGGCGTTGGCGAGCGCAGCCGCGAGGGCAACGACCTCTGGGTGGAGATGCAGGAGTCGCCGGAAGTTTACGAGAAAACGGTGCTCGTCTTCGGCCAGATGAATGAGCCGCCGGGAGTGCGCCTTCGCGTTGCACTCAGCGGCCTGACGATGGCGGAGTATTTCCGCGACGTCGAGGGTCAGGACGTCCTCTTCTTCGTAGACAACATCTACCGCTATACCCTCGCCGGCATGGAGGTGTCGGCCCTCCTCGGCCGGATGCCATCCGCCGTCGGCTACCAGCCAACCCTCGCGACGGAGGTCGGAGCACTCGAAGAGCGGATAACAACGACGCGGAAGGGCTCAATCACGTCGTTTCAGGCGATCTACGTGCCGGCCGACGACTACACCGACCCCGGCGTGGCCACCACGTTCGGCCACCTGGACGCGTCCGTGACGCTGGACCGCTCGATCTTCGAGCAGGCGCTTTACCCGGCGATGGACCCCCTGGGGTCGTCGTCACGCATGCTCGACCCGCTGGTTGTGGGACAGGAGCACTACGACGTGGCCCAGGAGGTCCTGCGGATCCTGCAACGCTACAGGGAGCTCCAGGACATCATCGCGATCCTGGGCGTGGATGAGCTGTCCGACGAGGACAAGACAGCGGTCGCGCGCGCCCGCCGCCTCCAGCGCTACCTCTCGCAGCCGATGTTCATGGGCGCCGTCTTCACGGGAATCCCGGGCCAGTACGTGCCGGTGCGGGAAACGGTCCGCGGCTGTAAGGAAATCCTCGAGGGCAAGCACGACTCGCTGCCTGAGCAGGCCTTCTACATGGTCGGCGCGATCGAGGACGCCGTCGAGAAGGCCGCGAGCCTGGCGGTATAGGCGGACGGGAATGCCCTTGACAGCCATGGTACTCTTTAGAACAAAGGTTCTCAGATGCCAATTTGTTATCGGCTCACACGTTCGGAGTTCCAGGACGGGAACCGCCTTTTGGTCGGTCTCACGAATAGTTCGGTGGCTGACTGTGTCTGCCGGGTGCTTATGACCTGCTTCGGTGGCCTCACGGTTAGAGCGGGACAAATTCACATTCGTCTCGACCTTGTAGACGTCGAACAGGTATTCGAGCTTTCGGGTGACATGCCCGGCTCTGAAGAATTCGAGTCCATATTCTCCCTGATGTCCCAATTGATGTCGGTGAAGGATCGATGCGAGATCAGTCATTGCCTTGACATGTATAGAATCCCCGAGGAACGAGAGAATTCTGCCGAAGAGTGGGTCTACACACCCGGGGGGAAACGAGTTTACGACGCCAAGTATCGGTCGTCTCAATCAGCCGCGCGAAGCTTGCTCCAACAGATTGTATCCATCATCGACCAACATCCTGCTTTACGAAGTGCGACGGCTGTGTCTCCAATGCCGCCATCTTCCGATCACGGGTCACGTCCCGATTTGCCGCGATTCTGGGCTCAGGAGATCTCGAAGGCTCGCGGAGTCCCTGTGATAACCATTGACCGATCGAGGCCTGCAACAAGCCAGAAGAACTTTCCGGACCCTGACCAGCGACGACAGAACCAGCAGGACTCTATGGCGGTTAAGAGTGACATCGGAGGGAGCCGAGTCCTACTTATCGACGATTTGTACATGCTCGGCGACAGTGTGAACGAAGCCCAGAGGGTGCTCCGTGCGGCCGGCGCCGCAGCAGTGTTCAGTCTCTGTGCCACTAAGACCGCAAAGGGCTGCCAAGGATACTCCTTCTGATGACAGAGAGCGTACTCCTGCGCAAAACTGATTCGGATTACCCGCAGAGTTTATTGAGCCTCGATAGACCACCCGACCTGTGGGCACTAGGGTGTCTTCGGCTGTTGAACAAGCCCTCGGTAGGAATTTGCGGCTCGCGAGCGGCGAGTGAGGCGGGAGTCAAATATGCCAAGGAGTTCGGAAGACAGGCCGCCAAACACGGCTTCGTAGTTGTCAGTGGCTACGCACGAGGAGTCGATACCGCGGCCCATACAGGTGCTATGGAAGCCGGCGGAGCTACGATTGCAGTTTTGGCCGAGGGTGTTTCGCACTATCGATTGAGGAAAGACCTGAAGCCCTACTTCAGCGAGTCAAACCTTCTGGCCGTGTCACCTTACGGCCCCGACGATAGATGGACATCGTGGAGGGCGATGGCGCGGAACCGCATAATCGTTGGCCTAACGCAAGGTCTGTTCGTCATTGAAGCCGCGGCCAAAGGCGGAACGATCGATGCTGGCCTTGAGTGTATTCGTCAGCACAAGCCCCTGTGGGTTCTTGAGTATAAGACGACCTCCCAACGACCCTCGGGCAGTCAACTACTCCTCGAAGGCGCTGGGGTACCCGTCAGGACACATCGAGAACTGGGGGCCATTCTGTCGAGGGCGAAAGGCCAGCGAGTTGTGTCAACTAAGCAGTTAGAACTGGTGTGAAATGCCCCTGAGCGTCCAGATCATCACGCCCGAACGCGTCGTCTTTCAGGAAGAAGGCGTCGAGTCCGTCACACTGCCTGGGAGCGAGGGTGAGCTCACGGTCCTGCCCCGGCACGCGCCCTTGATGACAGCCCTACGGCCGGGCGCCCTCCGGTTCCGCCGGGGCGGTGAGGAGTTCGACGTGGCGCTGTCGGGGGGTTTTCTCGAAGTGCGCGACGACAGAGTCATCGTGCTGGCCTCGACCGCCGAGCGAGGGGACGAGGTCGACGCCGCGCGCGCCGAGGAGGCCCGTCTGCGCGCCCAGGAGCGCCTGGCAGCGCGCCAGGGCGAGATCGACCTGGCCCGCGCCGTCGCCGCCCTCGAACGCGCCACTGCGCGGCTAAAGGTGATCGAGCGCCGTCGCCGCCGGCCCGGGGCGCCGCCGCCAGCAGCGCCACCCCGGGTGTAGGTGGCTACGCCCGGTTCGGCGCTATGCGCCTCTGCAGCCAGACGCCCGCGCCGATCAGCGCCATCCCGCCGGAGCCCGCCGCCAGCCACCACAGGGGCGAGCCGCGCCCCTTGTCTTGAGGGACGTCCGTTGCTCGCGGCTCGAAGTCCGGTCCCGCCGGCGGCCCCAGCACCGGGACCAGCCAGCCGGGCGGTACAGCGTAGAACTCGGTTCCGAGGCTGTCGACCAGCGTCCCGGAGCCCGCGGAATACAAGAACTGGACGGTCCGTCCTTCAGGCAGTGTGATCAGAATCCAATGCGTCGTCCCGCTTACCGGGCGCTCGGGAAGGGGCGCCGGGGCCGCGGCCGGCCGCTGACCGCCCGCCGCGACCCAGAACCTCGCCGTTTCTTCGTCGGTCAAGACCAGGTCGCTCACCTGTACGCCGATCCGTTCCCCCCGCCGGGCGGCGGCCGTGAGGATTTCCAGCTCCCCCGGCTCCGGCGGGAGCGCCCGCGCCTCGCCCAGCCGCGTGTAGCGGTCGATGATCGCCCGCTGACGCAGATCGAGTGCCAGCCAGACGTCGGTACCGTTCTGGCGGGCGCGGATGAAGCCGCCGTCTGGAAAGTAGTGGGCGTCGGCTTCGGCGGGCGCTTTGTCGTTCCTGTCGCCGCGGAGGACGATATCCCAGTACGGGCTGGTCAGGGTGTAGCTCTTGCCCGCCGTCACGGGGGCCTCGTTCAGCTTTGGCGGCGCATTGATCCGCCGAAAGAAGGCATCTTCGTCGATCGCGGTAAACCGGATCGCCGCGGTGAGGCCGCCGCCGGATATCGAGGTCCGGCTTGCGGCGGCGCGAACAGTCGCGCTGCCGCTCGTCATGAATGCCAGGCCAACCACCAAGACCAACAGGAGACGCATGCGCGAGGACAAGCGTAATGCTCCGCTCGGCGTTGTCAAAGGGCGGCCATCGAGCATGTGTCAGCCGGCCGGACCTTTCCCGCAACGCTGGGGCGGCAATTCATTGCCGTGATGGCGCCGCCGGCAGCTCGCGCTGAACGGTCACGAGCTCGCCGGAGAGGCCTCAAGCAACGACAGATCGGGGCTTTGCCGGCATCGCACTTCCGCTTTACGATTCGAGCCATGACCCAGCCCCAGCGACCGCCGGAGAGCGAGCCGCCGCGCTTCTGCCAGCGCTGCGGCAGCCCCCTATCGACGCGCTTTATCGCTGAGGAAGGACGTGCGCGTCTCGTCTGCGAGCGCTGCGACTTCATCCATT
>CAYRCD010000072.1:0-11745 GCA_964422735.1 uncultured Dehalococcoidia bacterium
GCTGATCCCACCCAAAACACGCCGCACTGGATCAACTAAATAGACAGGCTCCTAGCCCCCTCTTAAACCCGTACTCCTCAGGAGCCGGCGCCCGCGTGAGTCGGACCGCCCAGGCGGCCGAGCGCACACGCCCTTCCCGGCGCGGATGGGGCGCGGGGCTTGGCGGTATGCACTATCGCCCCGTAGAACCGTGGCCCCCTCCGGCGCGGCCTGTGTCGCTGAGGGCGTCTGCCTCTACCATCTCGATGTCGGCGACCCGCGAGACAACCATCTGCGCGATGCGGTCGCCATTTTGGACACGGTAGGTCGCCAGACTGCCGAAGGTGTGCATCGAGACGAATAGCTCGCCGCGATAGTCCGCGTCGAGCGTGCCGAGGATTACGTTCGCACCCTGCCGGCTCACACCCGACCGCGGCCTCACCTGCACGTCGAAGTCGCGAGGCGCCTCCACGGCGATCCCGGTCGGCACGAGGGTCACGTCCGGCCCAATGTCGAGGTAACCGGGCAGGTCGAGGCAGGCGAAGAGATCGTAGCCGGTCGCGGCCTCGGTTGCCCGCCAGGGCATGCGCGCCCCCGGCCGCAGGAGCCTGATCTTCAGGAGCGAGCGCTCGGTCATCGGCCTAAGTTCATGCCAATCAGCGCGCGCGGCGCAGGCCAAGACAAACCAAGAGGGGAGCCCGTGCGGACGCCCTCTCAAGACCTCTAAGGGCCCTGGTTTCTTGCCCGCGGCTTGACGCCTGGTTATGTCTCTGCCGCTACAGGCTCTTCCTCTGCCGCGGGCGCCTCATCGGGCCAGGCGCGCTTCTTCAGGATCTCTCGCGGAGGGTCGATGTAGATCGCGCCCCAGCCACAAGCCTGCTCGCAGAGCCGGCAGCCGGTGCACTTGCGCTCGATGACCTTCGTGACCCCGAAGAAGTCGCCGACCCTCTCGCCGCTCACGTCGAGCTCGAGGGCATCAAACGGGCAGACCATGATGCAGAGTTCGCAGCCCGAGCCGATGCAGTTGTCCTCGATTACGATAGCCTTCGGCCACTCGCGCCTGGGGAACGTCTTGCACTGGTCGCCGATCTCATCGAGGATGGATTCGGGCGGACAAACGACGCCGCAGGCGCCGCAGTCGATGCACAGGTCCGGGTCTATTACGTGGATCTGGTTGCGGACGCCGATGATCGCTTCGGTCGGGCAGCGCTTCGTGCAAGCGGTACAGCCGATGCACGTCTCAATGATCTTAAAGGCCAACTTCGCCTCCCGAGACCCATGCTAGGAGCGGGGCCGCCGGCCTGTCAATTTCGGACTCCGCGCCGTGCATCCGAGTATAGATAGGCTGTGAATCCCCGCACAAGCCGCTACGGCTCCCTATCGAGCACTTCCCCGAGCCTTTCCGCGGCCCGGGGCGGGTGCAGGAGCGGCGACTCGGCGATGCCGGCATAGTCGGCGTCGGGCGCCGATCCTTCGAGCAGAGCCGCCTCGGTGTCGCCGCTGCAGCGCAGCTCGAGCCGGCCGTCCGCGAGCTCGCGTGAGCCATACTCGACGTACCACCAGAGCAGGTCCGCCCGCCAGCCCGTGAACGGCGTACGGCTGCTGAAAGCGTCGAACATCTCCCAATGGTTCCCCCACACGGCGCGCCGCCCGCGAGCCCCGGGCGCGTCGGGCGGTCCCGTCGCCTCCCCCGGCGCAAACACAATCGCCCGCACGCCGCAGGTTACTGCCAGGGCCGTCGCGAGCGCGCCCCCCGCCGGGCCAACCCCGGCCACGGCGCGCAGGTCGGGCGCCACGCCCGCGGCCCACGCGGATAGCGCGTCCAGGGTGGGTTCCCGCCCGGCTGGTCTCAGATCGGACTCACCGTGGCCGGGCAAGTCGGGGGCCAGGACTCGCCACGCCGGCGACAGGCGCGCGGCAACCG
Source organism: uncultured Dehalococcoidia bacterium (assembly GCA_964422735.1). Lineage (GTDB taxonomy): Bacteria > Chloroflexota > Dehalococcoidia > DSTF01 > WHTK01 > CAYRCD01. The sequence continues at coordinate 1,904 of CAYRCD010000072.1, forward strand.
GCAGCCAGAGGCGCGCGAGATGCCCGGGCGAATGAAGGAGCACGATTGTGCCCCGCCGCCCGGGCCATTCGTAGTAGCGCAGGGCGCGCCCCTCTGTTCCCAGCGTCCGGGCGCCACCGGCGTCGAGCTGAGCGATCCGGGGGACCAGCGAACGGTCTATCTCAGGGAAGCGGCGCTCGCCCAGCTCGAGGACGCGCTCGCGGACGGCGTTCGCCTGCTCCACGAAGGAATCGAGAGTGATGCCGAGGAAGTCGGGGCGGTAAACGTCGAGCTTCGTCGTGCCTTCGCGGAGCAGGCGGTGTGTGCCAGGATACTCATTGCGCACCAGGTGGACGCAAGCCGCCGCGACCTGGATCAGGCCCTGGTAGAAGGGCCGTAGTGGGCCCGGCGCCCCCATCCACACCGCCTCCCACGCCTCGTGCGCCTCGAAAAAGCGTCCATCGTTGTGCAGGTCGACGCCGAGCTGGAGGAGGTCGCGCGGCGTCATAGCCGCGAGTTGTTCGTCCGATGGCATCTCAACAGGCATTGGGGTCCCTTAAGCCGACATTTCCCATATCAACCGACTTTGCGCGCCTGAAAGGTACGTCCGCCCTGCCCAGGCCGTCACTCGACTTTCGGAAAGAGGTGCCCCATCCGGTGAGCGGCCCAAACAGCGCCGTCGCTGTCCATCAGAAAGCGGAGCCCCTGGCGAGGGTCCTCGCCGCTGACGACTGCGTCCTCCGCATAGGGCCTAGTCGCCACGGACTGCCCCTCCGACTCCATGTACAGGACGCCGTCTTGGAGGTAGAAGCGCAGTTCCCAATAGGGCCCTGAGTGTGGGGTCCCATATGTCCCGACAAAGCGCGCCAGCTGCTCGGGCGTGAGCTCGTATTCAGGAAATTCAAAGAGCCACGTGTCGAGAGGCAGTCCCAGTACCGCGTTGATCGCCCCCAAACTCACGCGGATGGCAGGATGCCCAAGGTTGCTCAGGACGGCAACGGTCGTCTGCTTCTCCACGGCCAGGCTCACATGCGCGCCGCTGCCGCCGCCGTGAAACGCGAGGGTGACGCCGTGGTAGTCGAGCCGGAGCATCATCCCGTAGCCGTAGGCGAGTCCCGACGGACTTTGCACCTGCGGCATCATCATCTTCTCGATGGCGGCTGGTGAGACGATCCTTTGTCCGTCCACCAGGCCCTTGTTGCGGTACACCTCGAAATAGCGGACGAGGTCGCGGACGGTCGAGGCCAGCCCATCACAGCCGAAGATCTGGCCGTAATGCAGCGGCGAGGCAAAGACGACTTCCTTGTCATCCTCTCTCCGGCGCCCATAGAACTGGCTAACGCCGGGGACTTCCGCCAGCGCCTCGGTGAGGCTCGCGGTGCGCGTCATGCCCAGCGGCTCCCAGATGTGCTCTCGCAGGTGGGAGACGTAGTTCTTGCCACTGGCCCGTTCGACTATCCACGCGAGTAAGGCGTACCCCTCGTTCGAGTAGCAAAAGAACCTGCCCGGCGGCGCGAGCAAGTCGACCTTCTTTTCAGTCATGAGTTCCGTCACCTCTTCATAGGTGGTGATCGCCCTCGCTCCGGACTGCAGTACCCCGGGGTAGGCCCAGCCCCACCATATGTGGGCGTTCGCGAACTCCGGCAACCCGCTCGAGTGGGTCAGTAGATGACGGATGGTGATCTCCCGCTGATACTTCGGGTCGGAGAGTTTGAACTCGGGCAGCCACTTGACGATGGGGTCGTGAACCGACAGCCTCCCTGCTTCTTCAAGCTGCATGATGGCGAGGCCCGTGAACGTCTTGGTGACGGAGGCGATCGGGAAGACGGTGTCTGGCGTCGCGGGCAGCGCCTGCTGTACGTCCCGGTAGCCGAAGCCTGCCTGGTAGACCACCTCCCCGTGCTGGGCAACGGCGACGGCCATGCCAGGGACCTGATTCGATTCGGCAACGTCTCTCGCGTAGGCCTCAAACTGGGGAAGCCAGGGGGCTTCTGGCATCTCTTCCCTCCTTGGGCGCTAGTGTGGCGTCTCTCAAATCGCTTTACCTCTGGACGTCACCCCGGGCTGCGCATCGCTGTCGCGCCGCTCCGCACTGGTAGATTGAAAATGGATGGGGGGACACCCCCACAACCCCCCGGCAGGGCGCCGCGGCCCTGCACTCCGGTCCTTACAGCGTGTACAGCCAATTCGCAAACACTACACTAGCTGACGTGCCCTGACTCCTGTCGCCGCCCTGCGGCCCTCACCGCTGCTGTCCTCTCTCCCACGTTTATAAGCAGCTCGCCCCTTCCGTTCACGCGGCGATGAGCTTCATCATGACCGTCGCTGCGACGATGCCGGCCGAGCCCATGACCGCCGCATTCGCCATGGCCACGAATGTGGCGCGCTCGGGGTGTCCCAAACCAACGGTGCGGCTAACCCCTGGACCGCGACTGCTCGATCCGGCGCTGGACGGCCTGCCGCGCCTCCAGGAAGGGTCGCTGCAAGTACGCCAGATGATCGGCTTCGCCGTGATGGTGCGTCACCGCGCCATCCCGGTGCCGCGCGGCAGTCTCGCGGACGTAGGTCAAGCTGCCATCAATGAGGGTGAGCATGTACTGGGACGCCTCCTCGTTGAACATCTGCCACGGGCCGCCACAGGCGACGTAGATGGGCGACGTGTGGGCGAAGATGCCCCGGCTCCAGACGTCGTGGTGAGGGATGCTGTCGTAGTAGTCAGGCCCGCCACAGCGCGCCGCGAGCCATGTGTGGCCGTCCACCTTCACCTTCGCCTTCAAGGCCAGTCGTCGCGCGCCCTTGCGGTCTTCCGTCGAGGCGACCACGCGCCCCTCCTGGATAACCTCCAGCCTGTGGATGGGGAAGATGCTCTCAGCGCTGGCCTCCACCTCGACCGTGCCGGCCCCCGACATCTGCACCGTGTCCCCGATCTGGCGCCCGTCCACGCTGAAGGAGAGGATGGGGCCGCCGCTGAGGAAGGTGCGCCCTCTGGCCGCGTTCCTGCACCAGTTGTCGTAGTTGAACTCCTCGTCTGCAGGGATGTGGACGTAGGTGCGGCAGAGTCCCACGGGCACGTCGCTGCTCATCTTGTCAGTGCCGCCAATCAAGGGCAGGCGATAGCCGCAGTTGAGGTAGCGGTAGTACTCAACGTGGAAGACCTTCCGGTGCGATACCATCTCCACGCCGTCCGCGCGGCCTGTGGCGATGAGCGTGGCAGGTTCGCCATTGGGCATCGGCAAGTGCGCGATGATGACCGTGCCGCCCTGCGCGTGGGCCTCGTCGGCCCAGTGGCTCAAAGTCGTCTGCATGGTCCCGCCCAGCTCGGCCTCACCGAGACCGTCAGAGCACCAGGGCATCACCGGCCGCTTGAGGCCCCAGAGGATCATGTGGCCGAGAAAGTGCTGGCGGTTCTCCTGAGACACGTAGACGATGCTATTGCCTTCCTGGGACACGCTGGGCCTGCCCGTGAACTCCTCGATATTGGTGAAGAGGCTGCCCCACTGAGACTGGAGGAGGTTGACGACGTTCAGGTCTTCCCCCTGTGATTCGAGGTGGCAGCCCTGGGTCGACAAGAAGTGGACATGGGAGTCGCCGCTGAACCAGCCGCGCGCGTTCATGTTGGTCCAGCGCTTGATGCGCAGGGTGAGCTGGCGCTGGCCGAGCTCAATGTTCACCTTCGTCCGCAGCGGCTCATACTCGAACCCACGCGCCACGTCAACGATAACCTCGCCCCGAGGCAGCCAGCCCTGGCAGGTGCCGTCTATGTAGGCATAGGTAATCTGGCCCAGGCGCACATCACCTCCCACGTCAATGTGCCAGGTGCCGAGGTTGGAGTTGACTTGGTTGTGGTGGCCGTGAGGCTGATAGGGTATGCCTTCAGGAGAGCGGAAATGGACACGGCAGGGGACCGGCTTGCCGGTGTCATCGTCCAGAACGGTCACGTGGACCCAGTTCTTGCCCCGGTCAAGAAGGTCGACTCGCATTCGCGGGGTCGAAACGAGGCCCTTCGCTTCGACCTCGCCCCACGTGACCTTTCCTACCTCCTCCTGACTCTGCTTGACTGTAACCGTGGCGGAAGGGATGGCGGCGACCTCAACATAGGCGGGGCTGGACTTCTGGTTTTGCGCCTGGCCCCAGCCTTTGAAGGAGTCCTTCAGGAACTCGTCCTCCGAGGCCTGCGGCAGCGCGTGGACGTATGTGGCAACACCCCGGTCCACCTCCACGCTCAGGTCGAACGGCTTCTCGGCATTCTCGGGTTCGGCCAGGACAATTCGCGCTTCGCGCCTGCCCTGCCGGACGAAGGGATGCTCGTCGATGTGGCCAAGAGTGATCCCGGCGATCATGAAACGCGGCCCCTTCGCGATGATCTCCACCGACTCGACGGCCTGATCAGGCTGCGGGTTCTCCCAGGCCCAGAGGTAGTAGCGATTGGGACCGCCGCGCCTCGCCTCAGTCTGGCGCTGTCCCATCTGGTCCCACCGGCCCTCGTAGCGGGGCAGCAGCGAGTCGTTCTGGTCGCTGACTGCGAGGAAGGGTAGGAAGTGTACGAAGGGTACGCCACCACCGAAAAACGCGATCTCAAACCGCTCGCGGATTGGGACACGCACCTCACGCCGGCCGGAGAGGCGAAATACGTACTCTGCTACGACCTTGCCGAGGGCGCCGCCTTCGAGCAGGTCCGACTCCAGCAGGCGGTGGGCGAAGATGACGCGCCTGGCCGCCTGGTTGATCGGAATGACCGCGTGGCCCGTCGCACCGTCTAGAGCGATGACGCATTTGCCGCCAGCCTCGACCCCCACCAGGAACGGCAGTCCTCGAAGGGACTGGCCTCCGACGGGCGCCTCTTGGCCTTGCGGTAAGACCTCCAGTCCCGCGTTGCACCAAGCCGACAGATCGAGAGGTTGATAGTCCTCCATGAAGTCTCCTCTATCAGCCGAGTAACTACGAAGGGTACCATCTCCTTGGCTCAGTTTGCTTCAGCCTCCGGCTCACGATCCCTCAGACGTAATCGCGCTGCCCGGCGAGGCGTGCTTGACCCGGGGAATCAGCTCAAAACCTCAGGCATTGGGACCTCAGATATTCGGCGACGCGCTCAGCCTCATTGCCGTCACTCGACCTTGCGGAGGATGAACGAGCCTGGCGCTATTAGCGCCCATGGGGCGCCGTCGCGGCCCATGAGAAATTGGAACCTCTGGCCATCGCCCTCGCCGAAGAGGACCGCGTCTTCCGCGCAGGGCCTGGCCGCAAAGACTGCACCATCACTCCCGCTCGCGGGTAATCCGCGTATCTGTACGCACAGGACGCCGTCCTGGAGGTAGAAGCGCATCCTTCGAGGTGCGGCGTGTGGGTCCTGGTACGCCCCGACAAAGCGGGCCAGCTGCTCGGGGGTGAGCCTGTATTCAGGGAACTCAGAGGGCTGGGCTTCGGGAGGCAGTCCCATGACCGCCTTTAGCCACCGGGTCACTACCCCCCACACGTACTGCCGCTGGCCGCTGTAGGCGTGGTCGGCCCCAGGGATCAGCTCAAACGTCAGGTGTTCCAGCTCGCCTGCCAGCTTCTCCAGCAACGGAGGCAGGCCACGCATGACCATCATGTCCTGCTCCTCTTGCGTCCCAATCATGACCAGCAGCGGCACCCGGACGTCGGGAATGTGATCCACGGTGTCATACTTGGTACCGGGCCCACAGTTCTCCATCCACCTCCCTGCGGTGATCAACATCGGGAAGGGCAGCTTGATATCGATGAGGGCCTCCGGGCGGCCCTCGTCGATGAGCTGCTTTACCCGGGCGTAGTCCTGCTTGAACTCCTCGCCCTCCTTCATGGCGGCGTAGGCGTCGAAGTTCCGCCGCGGCGGTGACGCCGCAATCACGCACTTGACCCGCGGGTCGTGCTGTACCGACATGTAGTAGATGGCCTTGTTGGCTCCCCGGCTATGCCCCCACAGGCCTATCCTCTCGTAGCCTGCCGCCTCGGCGAAATCGATCCACGCCTCCCAATCGTACCGGCACTCATCGATGACCTCGTAGGCGGTCCCAATCCGCTTGCCCCCCCACCCGCTCACCATGTCATGGCCACGGTTGTTCACCTGCAGCACGGCGCATCCCTCCTCCAGGAGGGCGCTGCTGTACTGCGACATCATCCCGCTCCTGTAGAAGCTCCCGTTGCTGCCGTGCATCAGCAGGACCAGGTCCACGCCCAGCCGGGAGGCCCCCTCCTCCTTGGGCTTACGCAAGATCCCGGCCAGACCTACGCCGTCCCGCGTCGCCACTTTTACCAGGTCTCCCGACACAGAGGCCTCGAACTCGGGAATCCCGGGAATCCACGTCGCTTCTGGCATCTTTTCCCCTCCTTGGGGCATCAGACTAGCTGATGGACTCTGACTCCTGTAGGCGTGGTCGATCCCCAGAGCTCTGCCGGGCGGGTCATCCCACCACTTCGCGGATCCCGAGAGCCGTCCAGGCTAACCTTGGGCATCGCGCGGACCCTCGAGGGCAAAGTTGGCGGCCTCCTCGATGGGCATGGCCCGGCCTTCGGCCCAGGCGGCCGGGAACGCATCCTCGGCCAGGCCGGCCCGGGCGGCGGCCACGTCGAGGTCGTGGCCCCGGAGTTGCGACGGTCGAATCGGGGTTCGCCACGTCTCCCGGGCGGCCTCCGCGGCGCCGAAGAGCCGCGCCGCCCGCTGATGCTGGCCCAGGCTCGTGGCCACCCCGGCCAGCCCTTCGAGAGACTCGATCACGAAGCGCCGATTTCTTTGGCCAACGAGAGTCAGGTTCTCGCGGTGGAGCGCCGCGGCCTCGGCGATGTTCCCTTCGCGCCGCTCGAGCTCGGCGAGCCACCGGAGCGACCACGAGACTTGTACAAAGTTCGCGGGCTTGAGTTCTCGCGCCGCCGCGAGCGCGTCCTTGAACAGGCCGCGGGCCGACTTGGAGTCGCCGAGTCCCCAGACGAGCTGGCCAAGCTTCCAGAGGGACCACGGCACAAGGTATCCTCCGCTCCGGCGCGCCAACGGTCCTGCTTCCTCCACAGGACCGCGGGCCGACTCGTAGTCGCCCAGGCTGAGCGCCACCCCTCCGAGGTGGAGAAGGGAGTCGCACAACCCCGGAATGTCCTCCATCTCCCGGTAAATCTCCACTCGCTCCTCGAAGGCGGCTCGCGCAGAGTCGTGGTCGCCGGCGCCCAGAGCAATGTCCCCGAGCGGCTCAAGGCACAGCGCGACGCCCTCCTTGTCCCCGCACTTGCGAGCGAAGGCGAGCGCTTCTTCGAGAAGGGCTCGTTCCCTGCGGCCGATGGCTGGGCTCGCCAGGGCAAGAAGGGCCCTGGCGATTCCCCGATCGTCGCCTGCGTCGCGGGCGAGGGCGAGCCCCTTCTCGCATAGGGCGCGCGCCGCCTCGCGGTCGCCTTGGAGTCCCGCCTCCCGCGCGAGGCCAACGAGGCCCTCGCGGATGGTCCAGGCGTCGTCCGAGTCACGCGCCGTCGCCAATGCCTCCTCGAGCCGGGGGCCGTACTCGCTGCCCTCCGGGAGTTTCTCGGTAATAAAATCCCGCACCTTCCTTGCGAACGCGGCTTCTCCAGGGGTGTCACGAAACTCCATTGTTTGTCCTCTTCCTTGGGGCATCAGACTAGCTGATGGACCCCGACTCCGACCAGCGCCGAAGGCCAGGCTTAAGCCTGGCCTTCGGCCTCGGGGACGTCACGCCACCTTGAGGAGAATGAACGCGCCTACTACTATCGCCCATACGGCGCCACGGTCCATCAGAAATTGGACCCTCTGGCCATCGCCCTCGCCGACGAGTACCGCGTCCTCCGCGCAGGGCCTGGCCGCCAAGACTGCACCATCACTCCCGCGCTGACCATCACTCCCGCGCTGTAAGTACAGGTCGCCGTCCTGGAGGTAGAAGCGCCCCCATCGAGGTGGATCCTCGTACGTCCCGACAAAGCGGGCCAGCTGCTCGGGGGTGAGCTTGTATTCAGGAAACTCAGAGGGCTGGGCTTCGGGGGGCAACCCCATTGTCTTCCTCAGCCACCGGCTCACTACCCCCCACACGTACTGCCGCTGGCCGCTGTAGGCGTGGTCGAGCCCAGGGATCAGCTCGAACGTCAGGTGTTCCAGTTCGCCCGCCAGCTTCTCCAGCAGGGGAGGGACGCCACGCATGGCGATGATGTCCTGCTCCTCTTGCGTCCCAATCATCACCAGCAGCGGCACCCGGACGTTGGGAATGTGCTCCAGGTAGTCATACTTGGCCCCGGGCCCATAGGTCTGCATCCACCTCGTCGCGGTCACCAGCAGCCGTATAGGCAGCTTGATCTCCATGAGGCCCTCCGGGTGGCCTTCGTCGATGAGCTGCTTTGCCCGGGCGTAGTCCTGCTTGAACTCCTCCCCTTCCGGCTTCATAGCGGCGTAGGCGTCAAAGTTGAACCGCGGCGGTGACGCTGCAACCACACACTTGACCCGGGGGTCGTGCTGTACCGACATGTAGTAGATGGACTTGACGGCTCCCTGGCTATGCCCCCACAAGCCTATCCTCTTGTAGCCTGCCGCCTCGGCGAAATCGATCCACGCCTCCCAGTCGTGCCGGCAATTATCGATGACCTCGTAGGTGAACCCCCTCACTTGCCTCACCGGGTTAGCGGCGCGGTGGTTCACCCGCAGCACGGCGCATCCCTGCTCCAGCAGGGCGCCGCTGTACTGTGACATCATTCCGCCGTCGTAGAAGTTCCCGTGGGTGCCGTGCATGAGGAGGACCAGGTCCACGCCCAGCCGGGAGGCCCCCTCCTCCTTGGGCCGGCGCAACATCCCGGCCAGACCTACGCCGTCCCGCGTCGCCACCTTCACCAGGTCTACCGGCACAGAGGCCTCGAACTCGGGAATACCGGGAATCCATGTAGCTTCTGGCATCTTCATCCTCCTCCTTGGGCCCGCATGGGGCCTAACTCCAGCCTGCCGGCCGGCAGGCGCTAGCAGCGCAGGGCCCCGCTCCTAGGGTCCCGTCCGGGTGCCGTCACTCAACCTTGAGGAGAATGAACGAGCCTGGCGCTATTAGCGCCCATGGCGCGCCGTCGCGGTCCATCAGAAATTGGACCCTCTGGCCATCGCCCTCGCCGACGAGGACCGCGTCCTCCGCGCAGGGCCTGGCCGCAAAAGACTGGCGCAGCATCTCTCGGTAGACGTACAGGACGCCGTCCTGGAGATAGAATCGCACCCCTTGAGGTGGGTTCCTGTACGTCCCGACAAACCGGGCCAGCTGCTCAGGGGTGAGCGTGTATTCAGGGAACTCAGAGGGCTGGGCTTCGGGAGGCAGTCCCATGACCGCCTTTAGCCACCGGCTCACTACCCCCCACACGTACTGCCGCTGGCCGGTGTAGGCGTGGTCGGCCCCGGGGATCAGCTCAAACGTCAGGTGTTCCAGCTCGCCCGCCAGCTTCTCCATTAACGGAGGCACGCGTCGCATGGCGATCATGTTCTGCTCCTCTTGCGTCCCAATCATCAGCAGCAGCGGCACCCGGACGTTGGGGATGTGGTCCAGGATGTCATACTTGGCCCCCGGCCCATAGGACTGCATCCACCTCGTCGCGGTCACCAACAGCCCCCGAAGCGGCAGGTTTACATCCATGAGGGCCTCCGGGCGGCCTTCGTCGATGAGCTGCTTTGCCCGGGCGTAGTCCTGCTTGAACTCCTCCCCTTCCGGCTTCATAGCGGCGTAGGCGTCAAAGTTGAACCGCGGCGGTGACGCTGCAACCACACACTTGACCCGCGGGTCGTGCTGTACCGCCATGTAGTAGATGGACTTGACGGCTCCACGGCTATGCCCCAACAGGCCTATCCTCTCGTAGCCTGCCGCCTCGGCGAAATCGATCCACGCCTCCCA
>CAYRCD010000073.1:0-11682 GCA_964422735.1 uncultured Dehalococcoidia bacterium
ACGTCCCCACCTTCCCGACGCGCTGGCGCTGGGACGCCAGCCGCGCCCTCGCGGTCCTGCGCCAGTCCGCCGGCCGCAAGATCCCACCGCAGCTCCAGCGCATGCGCGCCGACGACCTCCTCGCCGCCGTCTTTCCCGCCCAGGTCGGATGCCAGGAGAACCTCACCGGCCCCCTCCAGATCCCCGACCATCCCCTCATCCGCCAGGCGGTGCACGACTGCCTCTATGAGGCGATGGACCTCGACGGCCTCCTCGGCGTCCTCAAGCGCATGGAAGACGGCGAGATCAAGCTCCATGCCATCGACACGGTCGAGCCCTCGCCGATGGCGCACGAGATCCTCAACGGCAAGCCCTACACCTATCTCGACGACGCCCCCCTCGAAGAACGCCGTACGCGCGCCGTCACCCTCCGCCGCGCCCTGCCCGAGAACGCCCGCGACCTCGGCGCCCTCGACGAGGACGCAATCGCCCGCGTCCGCGACGAGGCCTGGCCCGCCCCCCGAGACGCCGAGGAAGTCCACGACGCCCTCCTCAGCCTCGTCGCCGCGCGCCCGGAGGACGCGCCCGAGTGGACACCCTGGTTCGACGTCCTCGTCGCCGCCGGCCGCGCGGCGGTCGTGGAAGCGCCCCAGCCTGATGTAGCGGAAGCCTTTAGGCTTCCACGGGGTGGCGCGGGGCTCTGGTTCGCGGCCGAAAGCATCGATCTCGTCCGTTTCCTCTATCCAACCTCCAAAATCCAGCCAGCGATCTCCCTCCCCGACGGCGTCGCCGTCTCGGTCGCCGAGCGCGAGGAGGCGCGCATGAAGCTCCTGCGCGGCCAGATGGAGGCCCTGGGGCCGATCACCGCCGCGGCCCTGGGCGAGCGCGTCGGCCTCACCGAGCACGACGTCGATTACGGCCTGCGCTCGCTCGAGGCCGGCGGCTACGTTCTGCGCGGCCGGTTTTCGCCTGAAGTCTCTTCAGACGAATTCTGCGACCGCCGCCTCCTCGCCCGCATCCATCGCTACACCCTCGACCGCCTGCGGCGCGAGATCGACCCCGTCTCGGCACAGGACTTCATGCGTTTCCTGCTTCGCTGGCACCACCTGACCGCGGACACGAAGCTCGAAGGCAAGACCGGCGTGCGCCAGGCGGTGAACCGCCTCCAGGGTTTCGAGGCCGCGGCCTCGGCCTGGGAGCGCGAGCTGCTCAGCGCGCGGGTCAACGACTATCGCGTCTCCTGGCTCGATGAGCTCTGCCTGGGCGGCGAAGCGGCCTGGGCGCGCCTTACTCCCCGCAAGACCCCGGCGGCCGGCGCCGGACCCACCCCTTCACGCGCAACGCCGGTGACGATTACCCTCCGCCAGGACATGCCCCTGCTGCTGGCCGCCGTCCGCGGCAGCGCCAGGACGCCGGAGCCATCGAGAGGGGCGGCCGGGGAGATATACGAGCTTCTCCAGAATCGCGGCGCCCTGTTCTTCGAGGAGATCGCTAATCACACGCGCCGCCTGCGCACCGACGTCGAGCGCGGCCTGCGTGAGCTGGTCGCCTGGGGCCTGGTCACGGCCGATGGCTTTCAGGGCCTGCGCCAGCTCACGGGCGGCATCGGCCAGAGCCGCAACAGAAAGGTGCGCTCGCTCTACGGTCCCGGCGGCCTCTTTGGCGGCGCCGGGCCGTCCGGTCGCTGGGCCGTCGTCCATGCGCCGCCCGCGGACGGGATCGAGATGGACGCTCTCGCCGAAGGCGCGGCGCGCATCCTCCTAACCCGCTACGGCGTGGTCTTCCGCGACATCGTCGTCCGCGAGAGCCTCACCGTCCCCTGGCGCGAACTGCTCCGTGCCCTGCGCCGCATCGAGGCCCGCGGCCTCGTCCGCGGCGGCCGCTTCGTCGCCGGCTTCGTCGGCGAGCAGTACGCCCTCCCGGAGGCCGTCGACGCCCTCCGCCGGGTGCGCCGCACCGAGCGCGGAGGCGAGCGCGTGTGGGTAAGCGCCGCCGACCCTCTGAACCTTGCCGGCATCATCGTCCCCGGCCCCAAGGTCCCGGCTCAGGCCGGCAAGGGCATCCTGTTTGTCGATGGGCTGCCGGCGGAGGCAGAGGACGGAGGAGAGGTTGCGCCTACCCCGCGCGTACCTGCCCGCGGCTGGAGTTCCGCGTCCGCGGCTCCGCCGCGCTCCCCCTTGGTCCGCTAGGATCCGCCGATGCCGCTCGTAAGCGTCGACTACTTCCGGACCCTCTTCGATTACACCTACTGGGCGCGCGACCGAATCATGGCGGCGGCGGCGGGAATATCCGAGGCCGATTACCTCTACCACCGCGGAATGGACCACGGCAGCATCCATGCCACCCTCGTTCACGCGTTGGCGTCCGAGGTCCTGCTCCGTGACCGCCGGCGCGGCCTGCAAACCTGGTTCACCGAAGAAGACCTCTCCGGCATCGATGCCTTGCGCCGCCGCTGGACGCTTGAGGAGGCGACGACGCGGGAGTTCCTCGCCGGCCTCACCGACGGCGATATTGCCACAGAGGTGGTCTATACGACCAGGAGCGGCGTGCGCCAGTCGGAGCCCCTCTGGCAGACGCTTACTCAGATCGTGAGCCACCACACGCAGCACCGGAGCGAGGTCGCCTGGGTCCTTACCCAGCTTGGCCGTTCGCCGGGGTTCTTGGATTTCCTCGGCTTTACCCGCGAGACGCGGCCTCAGGCGTAGAGGCTGGGACCTCAAACCGGCGGGGGAGAACGGCGGAGGGCCAGCCAGGCGACGAGGGCGGCCTCTTTCTGGTCCCGGCCCCAGGGAGCGCCAAGTGGCTTGCGCAGCGCCTCCAGGTGTGAGCGGACTTCGTCGGCGCTCAATCCCAGGATGGCGCTGGCGATCTCCTGGAGCTCGCGCCCGGCCACGCCCGTAACCGCGAGCCCCATTGCCTCGGACGCGCGCACCACTGCCGAGCGGTAAAGCTCGCCCTCGGCGGCGTGCTGGGAGGCGTGCCAGGCGAAAGCGGCCGAAATCGTCGGCGGGGGCGGCGAGTTCGCCCGCACGAGTCCGATGCCGTGGACCTCGTGCCCGGAGGCGAGAGCCTGCTTGCGCAAGGTGCCCAGCTCGAGCAGCGCCAGCTCCGTGGCGGCGGCGAGGGCTCGCTCGATGAAGTCCTCCGCCTGTCCGCGGGGCATCGGCTTTGCGGCATGATACGGCTCGAAGTACATCCCGGGAGCGAGTAAGTTGATTCGTCGCCGGTCGAGCACGACGGGCCGCCCCTCCACGGCGGTGAGGCACACGGCGGCTGCCCAGCCTGAATGCGTCCTCAGTCCGATTGCCGCGACGTTTGGCATCGAGCCTGCCTGATCCCGGAATCCGCCCCGCCCGGCCATGTTACAGGGTGGCCTCGACGCCAGCGGTTCACGGCATAACGGGCGCTGTCGGCCGAAGCTTCCGCGCCTGCTAAGATCGCTGCGGGCCGTTTAGGCCCGGAGGTGGCTTGGCATGAAACGCGTGGACCGGGACCCAATCGCCGAGGCGCTGGAGCAGATGCCGTATGGGCTTTACATAATCGGTTCACGCAGCGGCGACGGGACCGAGATCAACGGCATGATGGCCGACTGGCTCATGCAGGTCGCGTTCAAGCCTCGCCTCTTGTGCCTCTCGCTCGAGAACAACAGCACTACATTGCGCTTTGTGCGTGAGTCGGGCGTATTCACCGTAAACCTGCTGCCAGCGGACGGCCGCGAGCTGGCGGCGAAGTTCTGCCAGCCGCGTGACGCCTCCAAGATCGAGGGCCGCTCCGAAGCGGCGGCCGCCGTGATCTACGACAAGTTCCACGGCGTCGAATGGGAGGAGGGAGAGCTTACGCGCTGCCCCGTGCTCCTCGACGCCATCGCCTTCATCGAGTGCGAGGTCGACCAGTTCGTCACCGCCGGCGACCACACACTCGTCACGGGGCGCACAATCAACGGCGCCGTCCTGAATTACGAGGCCGAGCCCCTCACCCAGCGAATCCTGGGTTGGTCTTACGCCGGCTAGCGTACGCGCCTGAGCCAGCCCCGAGGATAGAAGGTCAGAAAAAACTTCTCCCGCGACTCGTCGACGCGAAAGCGGTCGTTCTCGGCGAGGAAGGTCTCTACCGCCTCCATAGGGCCGGGACCGTGATCAGGCCGCACCGGGTGACCGTTCAGGTTCGTGTCCTCAACCACGATATAGCTCCCCGGCGTCACCAGCGGCGAGTACAGCCGGAGCTCCGCGAGGACGTGGTCGCGGCTGTGGTCTGAATCAAGCACCACCATGATTGTCTTCTTCGAGCTGGCCTCGCGCCGCACCTGCTCGATGGTCGCGGGCGCCGTCGTCGAGCCCAGGACGTAGCGGATGCGCCTGTGCTTGCGGCGCTCCCGCGGCTCGATGTCGATCGTCAGCACCCGGCCGTGCCCGATCAGGTCACAGATGGTCGCGAAGTACTGGGCGCTGCCGCCGGCGTAGGAGCCGCACTCGACTATCAGGTCCGGCCGTAGCTCGTAGATGATCTCCTGGTAGACCCAGAGGTCGAGCGGGTTCTGGAGGACGCCGGTGCCGAGCCAGAAGGTCCGCCACCAAACGCCGGACTCGTAGAAGAGGCGGTGGAAGGCCTCGATCGCTTCCTGCTGCTCCACAGAGCGAATTCTAGCGGGCGCGTCGCCCAGGGATCGAGCGAACGTCACTCTCTGCTAGACTCGGCTCATGTGCGGCCGATTTACGCTGACCTATCGCGAGCGCGAACGTCTGGCGCTCGAACTCGGCGTTCCCCTCGACCAGCTGCCGGAGGCGGAGTATAAGCCTCGCTTCAATATCGCGCCCACCGATCCTCACTGGATCGTCCGCCTGCGCTACGAGGACCGCGAGCTTCTGCCGGCGAAGTGGGGACTGATCAACACCTGGACGAAGGACGCTAAGCGCGCGGCGCTGCAGATCAACGCCCGCATGGAGACGCTGGCGACGCTGGCGCCCTTTCGCGAGGCGTTCAAGAAACGCCGCTGCCTCGTGCCGGCCGATGGCTTCTTCGAGTGGCTGGGGACAAAGCAGGCCCGCCAGCCTGTCTGGTTCCACCGCCCGGACCGCGGCCTGATCCTGTTCGCGGGCCTGTACGAGTCGTGGCAGCCGGCGCCGGGCCAATGGGAGCGGACGTTCACGATCATTACCACCCGACCCAACGGCCTGATCGAGCCCATCCATGACCGCATGCCGGTCATCCTTCCCGAGGAAGCCCTGGACGAGTGGATGGACCCGCGTCATGAGGACTTAAACGCTCTGAAGCGTCTTCTTGTGCCGGCGCCCGAGGACCTGCTTGTGCGGACGTTCGTCTCGCCGCGCGTGAACTCGGTGAAGAACGACGACCCGGACTGCCTGGAGCCTATAGCAGCCGCGCAGCGGCTGCTATAGGCTCACGCCGGCCAAGCGTCCGAAATTGTAGTGCCCTTTCGGGAGAGGGCCCGGCAAAGTGATGCGCCGCTTCCCCAAGCGCCACTACGATGCGCGGGAGACGAACCTTTGAGTTCTGAATTCGTTAGCAACGAGCAGATCGTGCAGGCCGCTCGCAACAACCTGCACCAGGCCGCGTGGGACTATCTCGTCGGTGGTACCGAGTCCGAGACGACCATGCGCCGCAACCGGCTCGGCTTCGACCGCCTGGGGTTCCGGCCGCGCATCCTGGTCGATGTCTCCAGCGTGGATACGTCGATCACCTTCCTGGGGCAGCGCATGCGCATCCCGGTGATGCTCGCACCCATCGGGTCGACGCAGCTCCTGCACCGGGATGGCGCCATAGCTTCGGCCGCCGCTGCCGGCGAGTTCGGCACCGTGCATGTCGTCAGCTCGGTCACGGAGCCGGGGCTGGAAGACACGGCCGCGGCCGGCGGCGGACCAAAGTTCTTTCAGCTTTACGTCCGTGGCGACATGGACTGGGTGAGAGAGCTACTGGGTCGCGTCAAGGCCGCCGGATACAGCGCTCTCTGCCTCACCGTCGACGTGCCGGTCCTGAGCCGGCGCGAACGGCCGATGCTGAATCGCTGGTCGATCCAACGCGTGCCGGGCGGAGGCCGTCCAGTGCCGGGGGCCGGCGGCATCGGCTTCCAATCGCGTCAGACGTGGGAGACGATGGACCAGATCAAAGAGATCGGCGGTCTGCCCTTCATGCTCAAGGGCGTTGCCACCGCCGAAGATGCGCGAGTGGCGGTCGAGCACGGCGTCGATGTCATCTGGGTGTCAAACCACGGGGGGCGTCAGCTCGACAGCCAGCTCGGCACGATGGACACACTCCCCGAGATCGTGGAGGCCGTCGCCGGACGGGCGAAGATTGTGCTCGACGGCGGCATTCAACGCGGCGGCGACGTCCTGAAAGCGCTAGCCCTGGGGGCCGACGTGGTCGCCATCGGCAAGCTCCAGGGCTGGGGTCTCGGCGCGGCCGGCAAAGATGGCGTCCTGCGAGTCCTCGAGATCCTGGAGCACGAGATGTACACAGCCATGGCCATGCTGGGCGTCACGAGCATCGACCAACTCACGCCAAAGCACATCTGCCCCGCCGAGCCGGTCACCCAGCCGCACGAGATGAGCATGTGGGTGAACCTGCCGGGCGGGCGGACTCTTTAGGACGGGAACGCTTTCGGCCTAAAGTCTGTAGCTGATCGCTGGGACGAGGCGTCGATTGACGGTATCCACCGCCAGGCCGGCTTCTTCGAGGGCAATCGCGCCGAGCAAGCATTCGTCATCTTCTTCAGCGAACGCGCAGTAAGTAGAGAAACTGGGTCCGCCCAGAGAAATCCTTACTTGGGCGACGGGCCGGCGTTCGAGCACGCCGTTCGCCAACTTGAACGCCCTGTCTTCGACGGGAGCTAGCCCTAGACGATCCCGTACGGCCGCCGGCAACCAGGTATAAGCCGACCCACTGTCTACCCAGGCATTGACCGTTTCGATGACCTGCCCTGATTGGTCGACAACTTGAATGGGAAACTGAAAGACGCCCATCCGCTGTATTCTAGCGCGTCAGCTACCGCTCGAGGCTCAGCACCGCCATGAACGCTTCCTGCGGGATCTCGACGTTGCCGACCCGCCGCATGCGTTTCTTGCCTTCGGCTTGCTTCTCGAGCAGCTTGCGCTTGCGAGTGACATCGCCGCCGTAGCACTTCGCGAGCACGTTCTTGCGCATGGCCCGGATGGTCTCGCGGGCGATGATCCTGCCCCCGATCGCAGCCTGGATAGGAACTTCGAAGAGCTGGCGCGGGATCAGGCGTCGGAGCTTGTCGACCAACTCGCGGCCCTTCACCTGGGCCTCTTCGGGGTGCACGATGATCGAGAGCGCGTCGACGGGCTGGCCGTTTACGAGAATGTCGAGCTTCACCAGGCGCGCGGGCTCGTAGCCGGCGAGGGCGTAGTCAAGGCTGGCGTAGCCCTGAGTGCGCGATTTCAGCTGGTCATAGTAGTCGGTGAGGATCTCGGACAGCGGCACGTGGTACTCGAGCAAGACGCGAGACTCGCCCGTTCCAACTCCGGCGCCCGTCTGCATGCCTGGCTGTCCGGAAGGCAGATATTCCATGCGCTTGAAGGAGCCGCGGCGGGCGCTCGTCAGCTCCATCGCCGCACCCACGAAGCGATCGGGCAACACGATCGAGATGTCGACCCAGGGCTCGCGGATCTCGGCGACCTCGTTCGGAGGCGGCAGAAGGGCCGGGTTGTCGAGCACGAGCTCGCCGCCGTCGGTCCGCGTCACGAGGTACTCGACGCTCGGCGCGGTGAAAATCAGGGTGAGGTCGTATTCGCGCTCCAGGCGCTCACGGACGATTTCCATGTGAAAGAGGCCGAGAAAGCCGCAGCGAAAGCCGAAGCCGAGGGCGATGCTCGACTCGGGCTCGTAGTTGAGGGCGGCGTCGGTGAGGTGGAGCTTCTCCAGCGCGTCGCGCAGCAGGCTGTAATCGTTGGCCTGAGCCGGATACAGGCCGGCGAAGACCATGGGTTTCGCAGGCCTGTAGCCATGCAGCGCGGTTAGGGCGGGCCGCTCCTGTTCGGTCAGGGTGTCGCCGACGCGGCAGTCGCGGATGCTCTTGAGTCCCGTGGCCACGTACCCGACCTCGCCGCAGTCGAGGCGGTCGGTGGCCGCGAAGTCGGGCTGGAAGACGCCGATTTCGAGCGGCTCGACCTCCTTCTCGGTTGCCATGAGACGCAGCCTTGTGTCCGGACGGACTGCCCCGTCGACGACCCGGACATAGGCGATCACGCCTTTGTAGGGGTCGTACTTAGAGTCGAAGATCAGGGCACGAAGTGGTGAGCTCGGGTCTCCTTGGGGCGGAGGGATACGCTCGACGATGGCGCGCAGCACTTCGTCCGTGCCCGTGCCCTCTTTCGCCGACACGTACACCATCTCCTCGAGACTAAAGCCGCCAATGCGGGCCAGCTCGTTGGCGACACGCTCGGGCTCCGCGTTGGGCAGGTCGATCTTGTTGATTACGGGCACGATCGCCAGGTCGTTCTCGAGGGCCGTGTAGAGGTTGGCGAGAGTCTGGGCCTGGACACCCTGAACGGCATCGACGACGAGCAGGGCGCCCTCGCAGGCCACCAGCGCTCGGGAGACCTCGTAGGCGAAGTCGACGTGGCCCGGAGTGTCGATCAGGTTAAGCTCCCACTCGACGCCGGAAGCATCGCGGTAGGCCATGCGCACGGCCTTGGCCTTGATGGTGACGCCCTTTTCGCGTTCCAGCTCCATGCTGTCGAGGAACTGAGCCGTCGCTTCGCGCGCGCCTATCGTTCCAGTCCGCTCCAGCAAGCGGTCGGCGAGGGTCGATTTGCCGTGGTCGATGTGGGCGATAATCGAGAAGTTGCGAATGCGGTCTAGCTGCAATGCGGCTTCATCGTAGCATGCAGCCTTGGCCGCGCCGGGCACGCGCGCGACGGCGTGGAGCCCGCGGAACGCCTCCGGTCGTAGGCCGGACATTCAGCCCTGCCGGAAGCGCGGTCGCCGCCTGCGCGATTTGACACTCCCTTGCTGAGGTAACAGAATCGAGCCAGTGGCTCAGCAAGGCCTGACGATCAGCGAGGCGGCGCGCCGGTTCTCTCAATCCCTGTCGCGCGAGCAGTTCCTCGATGCCCAGGAAGCCATGCGTTTCTCCCGCTGGTTGGGCGACGAGCGTCCGGCGGCGGAGGTGCGGCCGCCCGACGTCGAGTCCTATATCGAGAGCTTTTCTGCCTCGGCCCCGAACGCCGGCGCCCGCGCCGATTCGCTGAAAGCCTTCCTGGCTTATGCCCACAAGCAAAAGCTGATGCCGGACCGGCTCGTAAGCCACGTCCGCGTTCGCAAGGCAGGCGGTGCCCGCTCCAGGTCCGGCGCGGCCGTCACGGAAGAGCGGTCCCAGGTCCACCTGACGCGCGAGGGTATCGTCGTTCTCACGGCCGAGCTGGAAGCGTTGAAGGCCCAGCGCCCAAGAATGGCGGCCGAGCTGCGCGACGCGATGGCTGACAAGGATTTCCGCGAGAACGCTCCCCTGGACGCCGCTCGCGAAGCTCAGGGCCAGCTCGAGGCGCGTATACGTGAGTTGGAGGGCACCCTGCGTCACGCGGTGGTCCTCGACGCGCGTAATGCCGGCGACGCGGCCCGAGTCGGGGCCAACATCGTAATCTCGAACCTGGCGACGGGTACGCGGCTCGCCTACCTGCTCGTCAGCTCACGCGAGGCCAGCCCCACCGCCGGGCGCCTCTCGGTCGAATCCCCCGTCGGTCAGGCGCTGGTCGGCCGCCGTGCGGGCGATGAGGTCGATGTCCAGGCGCCGAGCGGGACGGTCCGCTTTCGGGTCGAGAGCGTGGAGGCCTAGCCACGCTTCTTGCTCGCGGCAGGAATCGAAAGGGCCGGGCTTGGCGCCGGCCTTTCGTTGTGAGGCGCTTTCGCCGCTAGGACTTGCGTTTGTCGAGAGGGACGTACTTCATTTCCATCGGCCCCACGTACTTGAGGAGCGGCCGGATGAGCATGTTGTTCTCGTACTGCTCCAGGATCTCGATGCACCAGCCGGGGATGCGGCCGATGGCGAAGAGCGGGATGAAGAGGTCCTCCGGAAGACCAAGAAGGTGATAGACAGATCCGGCATAGAAGTCGACGTTGACGAAGATGCCGCGAGACTGATAAGGCTTCATGTCCTGCTCGACCTGCTGCAGGATCTGGTACCACTCCAGGTGACCATATTTCTCGCCCAGAGCGCGTGACTTCTCACGCATGTGGCGGGCGCGGGGATCCTCGGCCCGGTAGACACGGTGGCCGAAGCCCATGACCCTCTCGCCCCGGTCGAGACGCTCCTTCAGATATTGAGAAGCCCGGCTGGGGTCGCCGATCTCCATCGCCATCGTCATTACAGCCTCGGCGGCCCCGCCGTGGAGGGGGCCCTTGAGGGTACCGATGGCGGTCGTGATCGCCGAGTGCATGTCGCTCAGGGTCGAAGCCGTGACGCGGGCGGCAAAGGCGGAAGCATTGGCGCCGTGCTCGGCGTGAAGAAGGAAGTCGAGGTCGATTGCTTCGACGGCCTCGGCGCTGGGTTCGCTCCCCTGGATCATGTAGAGGAAGTTCGCGGCGTGGTCGAGATCGTCTCGCGGCGCCAGGGGCTCGAGGCCACGACGGATTCGCTCGTTGGCCGCGACGATAGTCGGGAACTGGGCCGTTAGCCGTTCCGCTTTGCGGATGTTGGCCGGTTTCGAGTTATCGGCCGTATCCGGGTCGAAGGCGGCCAGGGCGGACACGGCCGTGCGTAGAACGTCCATCGGGTGAGCCTTCTGGACTACGCGGATGACGTCGATTACGTCTTTGGGCAGCGCGCGCTGGGCCTTGAGCCTTCTCCTGAAAGCGCCGAGCTCCTCGGCGGTCGGCAGGGTCCCGTGGAGGAGCAGATAGCTTACTTCTTCGAAGGTGGAGTTTTCGGCCAAGTCGTGGATTGAGTAGCCACGATAAAGAAGAACGCCGACCTCGCCGTCGATGTAGCTCGACTGCGTCGTGTCGAGAACTACGTCCTTCAGACCTCTGGCAAGTGTCTCCATCGGGGCATCCTCCGACAGGCCTCGTTGCGCAGCAAAATACCCTGGCTCGCCAGGGCAGTGGGTGTAGTGTCGCTGGGCTCCAGGTCGCTGGCGCCGATCGAATTATAGCATTGGCCTTGAATCAGGGGGCACGGCGGCGTTCGCCGTCGCGATTATCGCCACCCCCAATTGCTCCCGCCCTCTAAATATTCTCGGCTTATGGCCGACATTACCCGTTGACGGCTGCCGCGGCGAACCGCGGAACTTCACGGAGGAGAAAACCGCATGCAGGTGACTGCCGACGTCAAGTGCTACTACTGCGGACACGTGAGCGGCCAGATTAGCGGGCCACGCAGGAGCTCCCTCAAGACCAACGCCTTTGTCCCGCGGCAGGGATACACGAAGCGCGCCCCTAGGCCGGGCGACCAGCTCCGCTGTGAGCGATGCAACGGCCCGGTCTTCCTCGAGGACGTATCGTCTCTGTCGATCGGAACCGTCAGCGCCATCCCGAGTCCCCGGCGCAAGGCCTCCGACCAGGCCAAAGTCAAGGCCGCCTGACCCGCGCGCCCCAGCAAGCCCAAACGCCCGCCGCATGCACCGGGAAGAGCGTTCTCTCCCCGGCGTTCGCCTATTTCACGCTGAAGGCGCCACTCATGCTGTCCGGGTGGACGTCGCAGCGGAAGTAGTAGTTGGCCGGGCGCGACGG
>CAYRCD010000074.1:0-11552 GCA_964422735.1 uncultured Dehalococcoidia bacterium
ACATATTAATGGCAATTAGTACAGGTGTGCGACCGGCTCGTTTGGCTGAGTTGTTTTCACCGCAGTCCGTATTCGAAATTAGGACGCTCAGACAGGTAACGAGGTCGCATGACGACGTGCTAGAATGCCGTCGCCCTGCGCCCCACGCAGGAGATCGCGGATTGCCCCGGCGGGCGCCGCGTTCGGGGCACCCCTCTGAGCCGTAATCCCGGCCTGCATCTGGTCCCTGTTCTGTTCGCGGTCTTCCTGTTCGGGTGGCTGACCTTCGTCGTGGTCAGTGGTCAGCCGAACATTGCCCTTCACGTCTACCCCGCCGGCGTTCGCTTGCACCTGCTCTACGTCGGTCTTGGCGCGGGTTACGTGGCATTCCTCGCCGCCCGGCGACGCCTTCCCGGGCCGACGCGTCTCGATTGGCCCCTGGCCCTGGTCCTCGCGGTGTACGCCGCGGCGGTCGCCTTCTCAATCTACCCGCGCTTGAGCCTGGAAACGGCCCTCCTAAGCGGCGGCGTGGTGCTGGCCTTCCTCGTGTTCGCCGACCGGGAGCTGATCTCGACTGAAGCGGTCGTGCGCGTCCTGGTCGCGGCCGGGGTGGCGGCGAGCTTATACGGGCTGTACCGCGTCGGCGCCGATTACGTCCACTGGCTGCGGCTGGTGGACTCCGTCGAAGGCGTCGGCCTGAGCGGACTGTTGCCCCCGTCGGTACCGCGAGTCCACGACGTCGGCGACCACGTGAACGTCCTGGCGATGGCGCTGAACCTGTGCCTGCCCTTCGCGCTCCTGCTGGCGCTGCGGCCACAGGGCCCGGCAGACCGGTTCCTCGGCGTCGGGGGGGCGCTGGCGATTGCGCTGTGCCTTTTCTTCACGCTTTCACGGGGCGCCTGGCTGGCCGCGGCGCCGGCGCTGCTGCTGTTCGCGGCCCTTTACAGCCTGCGTGAGCCGGGGCCGAGCGCGTCGGCGCGGTTGAGAGCGGTGGCCAGGCCGGCTCTGGGTGTCCTTGCCCTCGCGGCGGTGGCGCTGCTTCTCGGGGGAGCGCTCCTGGCCTGGCGCTGGGACTCGAGGCCGGAATGGCTTTTCCGCGCCTCTCTGTCACCGCGCTACGACGCGATCGAGGTCGGGGTCAAGATCGTCCGGGAGAAACCGCTGCTGGGCAGCGGTCCGAACACCTACGGACTGCTCTACAACGTCTACAGCGGCGACTACCCGATCGAAAACATCCAGCCTCATAACGGCTACCTCCATGCACTGGTCGATGTCGGCGTGGTGGGCGGGGCGGTCCTGCTGTGGGCGAGCGTTGCCCTGTTCGCCAGCGTGACCCAGGCTTACGAAATCGGCGGCGGGGCAAGGCGCCTTTGGGCGGCAGCCTGTGCGGCGGCCCTGACCACGCTCGCCCTCCACAGTCTCGTCGACTCACCGAATATTTCCAAGACCGCGCTCCTGCCGCTCGCGGTCGTCGCCGCGATCGCGGTCCGGTCCGTGCCGGCGCCTTTGGCGCCTGTCGTCTTCCTCTCGCCGCGCAATCTGCCGCGCCTGGCCCTCCTCGCGCTCGTCCCCGTTCTCGCCGTGGCCTGGTTTCGCATCGACCGCTGGCAGGACAAGTACGACGATAGCCTGAGGCTGCTGCGTGCGGGCGATTTCGACCGCGCGGCGTCGAGGGCGCTGGCGGCTGCGGACGCCGATCCCGAGCAGGAGGCATACCAGCTGCACGCGGGCGTCACCCAGGCCGTCGCCTATCTCGTCGCCATCGAGCGGGGCCAGGATGCCCGTCCAGGCCTTGTCGAAGGCTCGGTCGCGTCGCTGCGCCGCGCCATCGACGTTGAGCCGCGGGCCGCCGCCGCCTATGCCAATCTGGCGCTCGCCTTGCGCCTGAAGGGGGACAAGGACGGCGCTTCAGCGGCCGCGCGCGCGGCGATGCTCCGCGCTCCCAAGGATGGGACTATCGCCGCCGTCGCCGGGACGATATTCGAGTGGGCCGAGCTCTACGGCGAGGCCCGCGGCGCCTACGCCACGGCGCTGACCCACGACGCCGGATTGGTCCAGTCGCCCTTCTGGCTCACGACGCCGTTTCGGGGCGCGGTCCGCGGTGACGCCATCTCGGACTCGTTTTTGACCGATTGCCAGAAGGGACGCGTGTCGGCGATCTACGCCGGGCTTCTCGATAACCTTGCAGCCTGGGCGGACGGCTGCCGCCGCCAGGTCGAAGCCGCGCCCCGCGACTCGCGAGCTCGCTCCGACCTGGCCGTAATTCTGTACGTGCTTGGACGCCACGACGAAGCCTTGGCCGAAGCGCGCAAAGCGGTCGACCGGGCCCCCGACAACCAGTACGCGCGCACTGCGGCGGGCATCGCCCTGAGCAGCGGCGGGGACGTTGAAAAGGTGCGCCACGAGCTTCTTCTCGGCGCATGGCTGGGCGACCCGGACGCCGCGCTTCTTCTTGCATACACCTACGCGCCGCCGCGGCCGGCAAACGGCGTCCCGAAGAACCTGGGCCTCGTGTCGCGTCGTGAGCCCCTGCCGGGCGAGGTGACGCGGCTGCTCGAAGACACGATCTCCGTACCCACGGCGGCGCCAATGGTTTACGACGCCGGCAACCAGCGTTACTACCTCGGTGTCCTCTATATCCGCACACGTCTGCTGCGCGAGTCGCCCACGTCCCTGCTCATTCCGGGGGAGTGGATTACTCTGGCGTCGCCGCGGGCACTTCTGATCGAGGACGCGATCCTGGCCGCACATAAGGAGGACTAGCACATAGCGGCGGGTAGACAGTAGCACCGCCTCGGGCTATGCTGCAACGCGGCCACCCGATTTCCGCGGGCCAAAGGAGAGATGCCTCGGTGACCACGAGCACTAAGCCTCTATACGACCTCGGCGAGACGCCACCCCTGGGCGTGGTCCCGGAGAAGATGCACGCCCAGGTAATCCGGCAGAGCCGCTATGGAGAGCCTCACAAGGCGTTTGACCGCGAAGTCATCGACGTGCCCTCGATCGCGCCCGGCGAGGTCCTGATCTACGTCATGGCAGCGGGGATCAATTACAACAACGTCTGGGCAGGGCTGGGAATCCCGGTCGATATCGTCCGCCTGCACAAACAGCAGGGCGAGGGTGGCGACGATGAGGGCTTCCACATCGGGGGCAGCGACGCCTCGGGCATCGTGTATGCCGTAGGGGACGATGTGACCAGCCTCAAGGTCGGTGACCAGGTGGTCGTCCACTGTGGCATGTGGGACGAGAACGACCCCCTGATCAAGGCCGGAAACGACCCGATGTTTAGCCCGACTTTCCGCATCTGGGGCTATGAGAGCAACTGGGGCTCTTTCGGCCAATTCACCAAGGTGCAGGCACACCAATGCCTGCCCAAGCCGCCACATCTGAACTGGGAGGACGCCGCCGCGTACATGTTGGTAGGCGCGACTGCTTACCGCATGCTGACCAACTGGCCGCCGCACAATGTTCAGGAAGGCGACGTGGTTTTGGTCTGGGGCGGGTCCGGCGGCCTTGGTTCCCAGGCTATCCAGATCGTCAAGGCTTTTGGCGGTGTGCCCATCGCGGTCGTCTCCACTGAGGAGCGAGGCAGCTTCTGTATGAGCCTGGGAGCGAAGGGCTACATCAACCGCAAGCAGTTCGAGCACTGGGGCCGGCTGCCGGACTGGACCGACGATGAGGCCATGGGCAAGTCGACGCAGGGCTTCCGTGCCTTCGGCAGGGCTGTCTGGGACATCCTCGGAGAGCGGCGACAGCCTCGCATCGTCTTCGAGCACCCGGGGCAGGACACGATGCCGACCTCGATCTTCGTCTGCGACAATGGCGGCATGGTCGTGGTCTGCGCCGGGACCAGCGGCTACAACGCCGATGTCGACCTGCGCTACCTGTGGATGCGCCAGAAACGGCTTCAAGGCTCCCACTTCGCCAACGACAACGACGCGGCAGGTTTCAACAAGCTGGTGATGGAAGCCAAGATCGACCCTTGCCTGGGTCGGGTCTTCCCCTTCGATGAGGTCGGTCTCTGTCACCAGCTGCTGCACGAGAACCGCCACCCGGACGGCAACATGGCCATCCTGGTCGGCGCGCCGAGGCCGGGCCTGAAAGAAGTGCCCTAGGTTCAGCAGCCGCCCGCCCTGTCAGCCGTCAGTGTTGTCTTTGCGAGGCCGCCTCAGCGGCCGTGGCAATCTCGGACGGAGGCTCCGCCCATGCCCAAGGCGTCTTTGAAGGTCGCGGCCCTCGCCCGGGATTGCTTCGGCGCCTCGAGCGCCTCGCAAAGACCTTGAGAACGGCCCAGGCGAGCCTCCACCCGATCCCGTCTTCCCGTTCCCATGCTCCGTTAAGTCGCGCTCTGTGAGAGAGAACGTTCCACCCTCCGGCGACGCGGCTACGCTCGCCGGCGAGATCGCGCTGCGCATCAGCGCCCTGCCGGTCCGGGATACGCCCTCAATCCGGGCCGTGCGGCGCGAATATTCGAAGCTGCTTCACACGTCGGCGCCCGAATTTCTGCTCGCCGTTGCCCTGGAGCTGCGGCGGAGCGCCGTGCATCGCTTCGTCGGTGATGAGCTTATCGCCCACCATCCCCGGGCCGCGGCGAGCCTGGGCGCGAAAGAGATCGAGCTGTTGGGCGAAGGGATGAACAGCTGGGACCAGGTCGACTGCTTCGCGCTCTACCTTGCCGGTCCGTGCTGGCGGCGGGGGCAGGTCTCGGATGGGCTGGTCCAGGCTTGGGCGGTGTCGGGCGACCGGTGGTGGCGGCGCGCGGCCCTGGTGAGCACGGTGGCGTTGAATGCGAAAGCGCAGGGCGGTGGCGGCGATACCCCTCGTACTCTCACGATTTGTCGAATGCTCCTGCGCGACGGTGATGACATGATCGTCAAGGCCATGTCGTGGGCGCTACGGGCGCTTTCAGCCACCGATCCCACCTCGGTGCGCGAGTTCCTCGCAGAGCAGCGCGAGATTCTCAGCCGGCGCGTCATCCGAGAGGTCGAGAACAAGCTCAGGACCGGACTAAAGAACCCCCGCCGGGCGTGAAATCGACTCGTCTCTGGCGTGCGCCGGGACCGCTCCCGGCGGCGACCGGCGCGCCTGCATTACCCGTCCGCGGTTTTGTTCCCTGTTCTTGTTTCTGCGCCTATACTGTGCCAGCCCGACAGCCAGCAGCCCCCGCCCTTAGGAGCCTCAAATGAGCGAAACGACCGCGGACAACGTCCTGGGCATCAAGGTGGGCCATAGCGCCTCGTTCTCTAAGACGGTCAGCGAGAAAGACGTGGTGGCGTTCGCAGAGATCACCGGCGACAATCAGCCGCTGCATCTCGACGACGCCTATGCCTCCAGGACGCGCTTCAAGGGCCGCATTGCCCATGGAATGCTCTCGGCCGGCTTCATCTCGGCCGCGCTGGGAACGAAGCTGGCGCCGAACGCGACCGTCGTGTACCTGTCGCAGCAGATGCGCTTCCAGCGGCCGGTGAAGATCGGCGACACGATCACGGCCAAGTGCGAGGTCACCGCCCTTCAGCCGGAACGGCGCTTCGTGACCGTGAAGACTGACTGCGTCAATCAGGCCGGGGAGGAAGTCTTGACCGGGGAGGCCCTGGTCCTGCTCGATGAGTACCGCCCCTAGGTCCCGCGAGGGCGGGACGGGTCAGGAGAGGACATGCCGGCGAGCGTTGTCACCTTCACGGTCCAGATCGGGTCGGGCGGATATCCCATCGCACGAGCGGTGGCGGAGAGCCTGGGATTTCGTTACTACGATTGGGAGATCACGTCCGAGGCCGCGTCGCGCGCCGGCGTATCCCCGGACGTCGTGGCCGCTTCGGAGCGCGTACCGGGCTTCATGGAGAGGATGATGAGGAGGCTGGTGTCGGCTTCGGCCGTATCGGGCGAGGAGGCTGTGACCATGATCGCGCCGGAGCCCGCGATTTTGAGCGCCGCCGTGCAAAGCCTTAATTCTGATGACTACCGCCAGTTCATAGAGCGGGTGGTTGCCGAGCTGGCGGAGCGGGGCGACGCCGTAATCGTCGGTCACGCCGCCCAGGCGATCCTCAAGAAAACCAGCGGGACGCTCAAAGTGCTGCTCTATGGTTCCGCTTCCGCGCGAGCCGACCGCCTGGCCGCCGAGCAGAAGACCTCTGCCGAGCAGGCGATGCAAACCATGCGCCAGTCGGACAAGGACCGGTCGGAGCTGTTCGCGCGGGTTTACAAGCTGAACTGGCTTGATGCCTCGAACTACGACCTCGCGTTTAAGACCGACCACATGCCCGTCGAAGTTGCCGTCGAGACCGTGGTCGCGACAGCGAAAGCACTACCGTAAGTCGCTATCCGCCGTCAGCACCAGCTTCTACCCTTACGTCCGAAGGGACTTTCAAAGTCCGCGCTACTGGAATGTCCGCATGCCTCCATGCCTGAATGAAGCCCGTCTCGAGCGCATGACGGAGATCAGGTGAGGCGTCAGGAGAAGTAGCATGCCCGATTTGCCGCTTTCCGGCATCCGTGTCCTGGAGATGTCGCAGATCATCGCCGCGCCCTATTGCGGACAGATGCTCGGCGACATGGGCGCCGAGGTCATCAAGGTAGAGGTACCAGATGGCGGTGACATCTCGCGGTCCTACGGTCCGTTTGTGTTCGGCGATCTCTCTTACTACTTCTGTGCCTTCAACCGAAACAAGCAGAGCGTCACGCTCAACCTGCGCCACCAGGGAGCAGCGGACGCGCTGCGCGAGCTTCTCAAGCGCAGCGACGTGTTCCTGCACAACTCGCTCTCGGCCAGCATCGAGCGTCTCGGCTTCGGCTACGGGCAGGTGCGGCCTCTCAATTCGCGCCTGATCTACTGCGCCATCTCCGGCTACGGCAGGGTGGGTCCGGAAAAGGACACCGCCGCCCTCGACATGGCGGCCCAGGCCGCGTCGGGCGTGATGTACCTGACCGGGGAACCCGACGGCCGGCCGATGCGGGCGGGCGTACCGATCGCCGACCTGGTCGCGGGCATGTTCGCCGCCTTTGCGATCATGGCTGCCCTGCGCTATCGCGATCGGACGGGAGAGGGCCAGATGGTCGATACGTCCCTTCTCGAGTCGTCGTCGGCGCTCACCACCTATCTCGCCAGCCAGTACCTGGCGACCGGTGAGAACCCGCCGCGCCTCGGCAACGCCCACCCGTCGATCGTGCCCTACGACAGCTACCGCTGCGCCGACGGCTACATCGTCATCGCCGGCGCCAACCAGGGCATCTGGGAGCGCTTTTGCCGCGCCCTCGGCCTCGAAGAGCTAATCCGGGACCCGCGCTTCCCCACCGGCGCCGACCGCAGCACGAATCGCGCCGCGCTGGGCGAGATCATCGCCCGGCGCTTCGTGAATGCGAAGGTAGCGGAGGTGATCGCCCTGCTGCGGCCGGTGGGCGTGCCGGCCGAGGCGGTGCGCGACCTGCGCGGGCTCTTCGACGACCCCCAGTCGCGGGCGCTCGGGCTCGTCCAGACCCTGCGGCGCGGGTCGACGGAGATCCCGGTCCTGGCGCCCCCCTATCACCTATCGGCTATCGACGAGGGGTTCGCGAAGGCGCCGCCGCCCGGGCTCGGGGAGCACACCGACAAGTGGCTGCGCGAGATCGGGCTGAGGGAGAGCGAGATCGCGAAGCTCAGGTCGGAGGGGGCGGTATAGCTTACACATGCCTGGCTTGAGAGACGTTCGAGCCCGCGACGCCGTTGGCGACGTTCGAAAGGGGCGGAGGCCGCGTGCGCGATGGGAAGGGTTCACACGTAAACGTGAAGATGCCAAACGGGCAGATACTCACGTTCTCGGGCGTTCGCGAGCCCGTCAAGATCGGCATTCTACGCGCTATGATCAGGAGGCGGGCCTCACTGAAGACGAGTTCGTGCGGCTCCTCGAGGGAGGACGGCTCTAGTGGACTACCTCGTCGTGATCCATCGCGCGGAAGAGGGCGGCTTCAGGGCCGAAGTCCCATCGCTTCCGGGTTGCTATGCCCAGGGGGAGAGCGTCGAAGACGTTCTGGCTGAGGCTAGGGACGCGATAGTCTCTCACGTCCAAGCTCTCATGGAAGACGGCCAGCCCCTTCCAGACGAATCACTGATCGTCTCGACCGTAAGAGTCCTGGAGCCGCTGGCCCCGTAAGCTCGCGATAGCCTGAAGCGTCGGCTCCTTGAGCGCCTACCGCAGCTTCCCCATCTCCTGCGCATAGATGAAGGCGCCCAGGTAGGGAGGCTCGACGCCGAGATGCGTCATCGCCGTCATGATCTGCGTCCGGTGCTCGAGGCTGTGGCTGACGAGCTCGGCGAAGACGATCGAAGCGGGCCACTTGCGGTCGCGCGCGGGGTCGGAGGAAGCCAGAAGGTAGTCGCCGGCCACGGCCGCGGCGATCTGCGCCAACGCCTCGCCTGATGCGGCCGCGTGGCCTGCCAGGGTTTCGAAATCGGGTGACGCGCCCTCGACCAGCTTGTCCGCGACCACGCGGTCCGTGAGTTGCTCCAGCGCCCACTGTTCGGCGCCCAGGTAATGCACGAAGGTCGCGAGGATGCTGCCATAAGTCCCAGCGAACACTGCCGCGAGCTGCTCGCGCGTGAGTGGCCGGCAGGCCTCGATCAGCTTGAGGTTCGACCAGGTGTTAAACCGTACGAGCTCGGCCAGGATTTCGCTCACGAGCCGCCATCCTAAGCGCCGCAGCCGGCGGGGTCAACACTATTTTTCGGTTGGTGGGAAGAAGGATTCAGGATTCCCCTCTCCCTCTGGGAGAGGGTTAGGGTGAGGGCATAGCCCTATAATCTGCTCACGAACCTCAGGAGGGCGAGATGGCGACACCGGCCGAGATCAAGTCAATGGTCCAGGAAGGTATCGCGGGCTTGAAGAAGGAGCCGGACGCCGGGCGCGGCACCGCGGTTACGACCGTTCGCGTCCGCAAGGGAGTCGCCTGCGACATCGAGGACGGACCCTGGAAGCTGGTGGCGGATGAGATGCCGGGCGACGGTGGCGACGGCCTCGGCCCGGACGCGGGCGTGTTCGCCCGGGCCGGACTCGGCGCCTGCCTGGCCCAGGGCTACGTCATGTGGGCGGCGGCGCGCGACGTCCCCATCGACAGCCTCGAGGTCGTCGTGGAGGGCGATTACGACGCCGCCGCGATGATGGGCCTCGCCGACGAGCGCCCGCCCGGTTTCAGCGAGGTGCGCTATAGCGTGTCGATCTCCAGCACGGCGGCGGCCGAGAAGGTTCGGGAGATGGTCGAGTACGCCGACCGGCACTCATCGATCCTCGACCTGTACCGGCGAGCGGTGCCGGTGAAGAGGACCCTTCAGACGAGCAAGACGGGTGACAGGTGATCGGGTGAGTAGTGCGTCCGATGCCGGACCAGAAACGTCGGAATCGGCGCCTGAAATCAGAGATATCCTCCGAACGATCGAGGAACTCAATCATCGCCTGTTCTCGCGCGCCATCGGTCAACTGGAACCTCTCCAAAAACCTGAGCAACTGGTGAACGAGCTGGGGATGGCTTTGCATGCAATCGAAGGGGCCGCGAGGGCGGCTTTTGAGAGGTATTCGTCCGGCCCCGTTATCAAGTTTGCTCGAGGGATACCGCTTACTCCTGAGGAATATCACTATCTTTGCGCATCGGGCCTCGACTGGGGCGCCAAGGATGCGGGCCTTAGCCCGCTCACGGATTTTGAAGTGTTCTCAATGTTCTTCTACGAGGATGACAAGCGACATACGCTGATCAACCCCGATGCACTGGCGAGGTGGCCACGTGGGCCAGCCGAGGTCGGAGTCGAGGTCGTGCATGATCGGGTGTTTGCCCGCCTGGGCACGCCTCCTGAGGAGCTCTCGCTCAGCGCCCTCCGCCCGGAGCAGAAAGACTTTTTCCAAGATTACCTTCCTAAGATCTATGCGAGGTTCAAGCAGGATTGAAATGTCAGAGCCGAGGCAGAATGTGTTCCTTCACGCTTCGGTACTGATTCTGAAACAGAGCCAGGACGTCGGTCGCCGTCGCGGCCGAGAGGTTGTACCTCGCGTCGATTGACCGGTCATATAGCTGACGGTAATCGGCCTGCACAACACTCAGGAACGCGTCACTCTCTATCTTTTGGAATCGCTCTCGATGACCAGTGGCGTGGTGCCCTCCGGCCGGCGAGGGCACCTGGCGTCCAATTAAGCCATTGTGCTGACCGAGGTAGGCTTCGACGTAGTGCAGCGCCGCGTAGAAAAGGGCGGTGACTGCCCAGTCGAGGTAGGGCGTGCTCACGAGGTCGAAGCTAAGGAAGAAACTCTCGTTCCGTTGAGCCGTGGCGAGATGCCTGTCATGCTCAACCATCAAGTGTTGCGCGCGTAAATTATGTCGGCGTTGGGTATCAGGAAGGGCCGGCTCTCTTCGGGATACTCAGATAGGTTAATGAGACGGAAGTCGATAGCCGCGGTCTGGTACTTGCCGACGATCTCGCCTTCGGCCCTGTAGACCCGATAGCGTGGCTCGTCATCCCAAGGCCTGCTATCGAAGAGGATGGTGACATAGGCAATCCCGTGTTCGACGCGCGAGCGTACTTCGCTGATTTCGGGAACATCCCTTATCCGGACGATGAAATCGCTGACCATCTCGTCTACGGCGACCCGATTGTTCGAAGCGCTGCTCTGGCCCAGCCGACCCTTGTCCCAGTATGGACTCTGGCATTTGGGGCAGCGGACGGGTGCTCCTGCTCTTCGAGGCAGCCATTCGTGGCCGCATCTCTTACACTGGAGGCGCGATTCAATGGCCATGCTGTCATAGTAGTAGCACAACAGAGGGAGATCAATCGCTTGAACTCGACCCGCCCGGCCAGGACAATAGACCGGCGATGGCAATAAACGGCGATTTCGAGGCCGTCCGCAGAGAGCTCGAACGCTGGCAGGCGGAGGTGCTGGAGCCGGCGCTAAAGCGCTTTCCGGAGCGCCAGGCCGAGTTCGATACCGGCTCCGCGCCCGTGAGACGCCTGTACACGCCCCTCGATGTCGCCGGCATCGAACATAGCTCCGACATCGGTTACCCCGGCGAGTACCCCTACACCCGTGGCATCCAGCCGACCATGTACCGGGGCCGCCATTGGACGTTCCGTCAGTACACCGGCTTCGGCACCGCCCAGGAGACGAACGAGCGCTTCAAGTTCCTCCTCTCCCAGGGCCAGACCGGCCTCTCCCTCGCTCTCGACCTGCCGACTCAGATCGGCTACGACTCCGACGACCCGATGGCGACCGCCGAGGTCGGCCAGGTCGGCGTCGCCATCGACTCCCTCGCCGACATGGAGGACCTGTTCCGGGGCATTCCCCTGGACCAGGTCAGCACCTCGATGACGATCAACGCTCCGGCCGCGGTCCTGGTCGCCATGTACATCGTGGCGGGCGAAAAGCAGGGGGTAAAGGCAACCGAGATCAACGGCACGGCCCAGAACGACGTGCTCAAGGAGTACGTCGCCCGCGGGACGTACATCTACGCGCCGGCGCCGTCGCTGCGCCTCGCGGCGGACCTCATCGCCTACTGCGCGCGGGAGGTTCCGAAGTTCAACCCGATCAGCATCTCCGGCTACCACATCCGCGATGCCGGCGCGA
>CAYRCD010000075.1:0-11130 GCA_964422735.1 uncultured Dehalococcoidia bacterium
GACCAGCGGCGCGACCAAGGCTACGAGCGGCATCCACCAGAGGATCAGTGGTTCTCTGGCTTCGGAAGGCTTTTCGGGCAAGGTGGCCTCGCGGCCATCATAGGGCGCGGCCCGCCGAGCGGGAATCGGAGAGGGGAACCTGCTATCGATCGTGAGGTAGGCTCTCCGGAGACTCATGGCGGGAGTGCGAGGGAGTCGAACCCTCCCAGGACGGCGCAACCGCCCCGCAACGGTTTTGAAATTCGTAAACGTACCAACTGAGGTAGTGGGAGATTGCGTATCTCGGTTGCTGCCGACTGAATTTCAGGACTCCACCGTCGGGTAGATTCCTTGAACTCAACGGAACGCGCCAAGTACGTCCGGAAAGGACCCTGATATCCCGGCTCATCCAACACATCGCGGAAGAGTCTTTGCATGTGACTGACTCCGAGAGCGTGGGCATCTTCGCCGGGATGAGACGTCAGGGCCCGTGACGCGGTCCGGCGGGTGGCCGGCGCTCCCGAAGAAGTGGTTGAGCATCCGGCAGTAGCCGGCCACGGTGCGCATCGAGCCGGAGCGGCGCTCCTTGTCCGCCAGGAAGGTGTAGAGGCTGCGTTCCCAGCCGGCGGCTGATTCGTTGAGGTAAGCGATGGCGTTCATGGTGTGACTCCTTCTGAAACGAGGTGTCACCATGGGCTGCCTAGTGTGCGAGAGAAGTCAAGTCTGGGCTCGATCCCTGAACGCAAAGCCCCGGCTGCCGATAATTCTCGGAGACGCAACTTCAGCGCCGACCCGTATGACCTGGCGAGGCTAAGATGACGCTTTTCAGTTACATAATCGGTGGCATAGTCGCCCTAGGGGGTGTCCTGATTTTGGCCGCGGCAGCCAGTAACGTCGTCGTCAAGCAGGACGCGGCTTCCAACAAGGTCCTCATCAGCCAGATTCGCCCGGCCGATGCCGCGACCCTCGCTTCCCTGAAGGACTACTACGGGGACAAGTCGCGCTGTCCCCAGGTTCACTACGAACAGCGCGCCCTGAACAAGTGGCCCCGGCTGCCAGCGATTGTGGCCGGCATAAAGTTCGCGCTCACCCAGGACCAGGGTTGGAAGAACGATAACAAGACCCGCGATGCGCGCCGCAGGATGCTGCAGGTCCTCGAAGACCCGAACTTCAAGATCGAGTACTCGGAAAAGACCAACGGCCTCAGCGAGGAGGAGCTTCTCGACCGCACCGCCCGCGGAGAGGACTTCGCCTCCGGCCAGCCCATCGATAGCAAATACAATCCGCCTGGGTCCAACGTCCGACTTCAACCGCTATAACGACCAGAAGGACCCCAACGACCCATCAAAGAAGCTGGTCAAGCGCGAGGACACGGGTTTGGCGATCAGCGTCTTGCATGAGCTGTACCACCTGACACAACTCCGGTCCGATCCAACGCTCACCAATCTGCACGGCAACCCGAAAACGGAGCGGCCCGCCTACGCCTTCTCCGGCTCGGAACCGCCGCTGGCGCTTCTGCGCGCGGGCGATCCCTTCTATCAGGCCGCGGCGGCCGCTACCTGCCCCCAGCTGCGTGCGGCACTGCCCTCGGGCTCTCAATCCGGCGGCGTCGGCCAGTCGCTGGTCCTGGTTATCGACGCGTCCGGCAGCATGGCCGGTCAGAAGTTGACCGACGCAAAGCGGGCGGCGAGCGACATGCTTACCAACCAGATCCAGCCCGGCAATGAGGTCGCGCTGGTCGTTTACACCGACTGCAAGCAGATCAGCTGGGAGCCATTTACGACGCAGCCCAAGTCCCTGATCCCCAAGGTCGAAGCTATTCGGGCGTCTGGAAGCACGGACATGTCCGGTGCCATCCGCGTTGCCGAGGCGCATCTGACAGGAGGGGATGCCAAGGGCGGGACGGGAGCCGTCGTCCTCCTGAGCGATGGGGACGACAACTGCGGCGGCAACCCTGTCGACGCCACGCGAAGCCTTGTGTCCAAGAAGGTTCCCACGGCGCGGCTGCCTGCGCCTCGCGCCGGGACGCACGCTTTCTCAAGCGCTGCACCTGATGTTGCCACGAAGGGCGAGATCCACCTACACACAGTGGGATTTCAGGTCACCGGCGCCGCCGAACGACAGCTGCGCGACATGAGCCTTGCCGGCAACGGCGTTTACTACCCGGCAACCAATTACAGCGACTTGAGCCAGGCCCTTTCGAGCGCCGTCCTGGCCGATCTCGGCCCGGAGCACGAACCCGTGCCAGCCACCCCTCTCGCTCTCGAGGAGCGAACTCTCAACGTCACCGGAGGCCTCCTACCCGTCGGCCTGGGCGCGAGCATGGCGGCCGGCGCCGCGATTTACTTCATCGCGGCCTCGAAGCAACGGGGTGCGCTCCAACTGATGCCCGCGACAGGTCCCCAGGCCTGGACACCGGCGACTGCCGGCTTCTGCCACGCCTGTGGCGCGCAGCACAGCGGGACTCGCTTCTGTATCAGCTGTGGAGCCGCGCTCGCGGCGCCAGTGTCGGTTCAACCTGCCCCGGCCGTCTGCTCCCGCTGCAACACGCCCTGGACCGCCGGCGATCGCTTCTGCGTGACCTGCGGCCTGCCTCTCTCCGGCGAAGCGGCGTAGACAACCCTCAATCGGGATAGCGTCAGTAAGCCGTTCGACTGTTCGTTGAGAGGGCACTCCGAGACTCCTTTCTCGAGTCAGCAGGCACCAGGTGGTGCGCCTAGCCTGGCGCGTACTCTAATGGCAGTTGGCCTCGAAGTGCCGACGATGGCGGCGTTTCCCATTCGCAGCCTTACAGAGACTGGCCGCAACATGCGTTTGACTGGGGAGCAGCCACGCCACAGCGAGTATCATCTGGCCGAGCAGGAGGTGCCAAGATGCCCACGTGGAAGACGCGACGGCGCTTGCGGCATTCTGGCGTCGCGGTAGTTCTCCTCGCGCCGCTCGCCCTCATACTCGCGTGCGGCGGCGGAAGCAGCGGCGCTCCAACTCCTGGTGCTCCGCCTTCCGACTCCCAAGCCAAGCCCGCGACCATCGTAAGCGCACAGGCAAGTTCGACGCCCTCAAAGCCTGGCTCCCCGGCCTCGAGGTCTGGTCCGGCGCCAATCGAGTTCACCTATCTGGGGCTAACGGACGACAGGACTCAGATTCACTACGTGATCAAGGTTACGTCCGACAAAGAGATCGAGCAGGTCGACCTGAATATCAAGTATCTGGATGCCGCGGGAAAGACACTCGACGAGGGTCGCTACTTGTGGCAGAACATTGTGAAGTCAACGCGGATGCCGATCCTGCCCGGCAAGACTTACGACGTCCAGGACTATCTCTATCCTGGAGCTGTGAAAGCTGAAGTTAAGCTGCTCCGCGTCGTCTTCAGGGACCTCTCCTACTGGGACGCCCCTAACTAGACCTTGTGGCACCGAGCGAGCCTGACCCTCGGCCATCCACGATTTACGCGTCGTGTGGGTAGATGGCTGAGCCTGCTGTCCCTCGGAAGTGCTGGCTTATATAACAGCCTGCCCGGCGCCTGACCGGTGGAATCCCAGGTAGCGAGAAATCCGTTCGCAAGCCTCAAGCAACTGAGGGGGTTCTCACCTCAACCCATATGAGAGGAGATCAGAATGGCGATCCAGGTGACCGGCTCACGAAAAGGACCGCGGAAACACGAGGGCTGATGACCTGCTCCCCGAAAACGAGGCCAGGACGATCAGGCCCGGTCCGGTCCGAATCAACACTATCTGTCATCGTGTCACGAGTCACGACGCCGTGCCGGAGCTCACCTCGGACTGCGGCGATCGACGCCAAGCAGCGCCTCCCCGACGGCGTGACGGCGGTCGGTGCGCCCGCAGGCTTTCGCTAGGATGGATGCTGGTGCGCGTGCCCCGGACCTGGGGGGCGATTCCACACCTCGATGAGCATACCTAAGCAGCTGCGCGGATGAAGCCAGCCGACGAGGGTCGCGGCGGTGCCCGGCGGAGGGAGCGTGCCGATGGACTCGAGTCCTGCCGCCCGCGCCTGGTCCATGAAGCGGTAGACGTCGGGCGTAAAGGGGCAGGTGTGATGGTACGCGGCGCCGAGCGGCGCTCGCGCCGCCACCAGTCGCGCGGTGCCGCTGTCACCCGTCGTGGGGATGCTGATCTCGATTACCGAGCCCCCGAGGGGAAACTCGATCAGGTGCACGGGGTCGAGGGCATTCGACCGCTCGCCCGGCGGTCGCGGCTCCCCTCCACGCTCCGAACGGGGGTCCTCCCGTAGGCCGAAGACTTCACCCCAGAGATGACGCACCTCGTCAGCGCTGCGGGCGGCGACGCCGACGTGGGCCATTCCCGTCGCGACGCCGTTGCCGCGATACGCAGGATGGACGTAGTAATGGTCCTCGGGGACGATGGTGATCGCCAGGCCCAGGCAGGACACCGGGTCGAGGACCACTGCGCCGTCTCCATCCGGCCCGACGAGCACCGTGATGCCCTGCGTCTGCAAGTGGGCCACGTCCTTGGCCAGCGCGTCCGAGGCGATTGCGAAATAGTGCATGCCGCCGCGTCCATTGGTCGCCGCGAGGAACCGGGAGGCCTCGCCCTCGCCGTCGCCGGCCCGCGGTTGAGCGACCTCGTAGTACATCTCACCAATGGGAACCTCGATTAGAGTTGCGCCGTCAGCGGCGCGGCGCCGCCCCGGCGGCCACGGTGTGCGGTGCTGGTCGATGCTCAGGCCGAAGCCATCGCAGAGGACATGCCGCGCCTGTTCCAGGTCACCGGTGACCAGGCCGACGTGGTGCACGCGCGTGAAGCTCATCGCTGCCTCCTGTCCGAACGAGGCCGGGAAGGGCAGTATACTTCCGCCGCCCGGAGTTCACGCCAGTGGCAACTGAACTACGCCGAAATCACACCCACCATCCCCCCATAGTACCTCGTCGACGCTTCCGTGGCTGTCGATCCGCGCTGCAGTGAAGCAAGCGTCCGCCCGGACGTCTTCCTCCGGATATGGCCAGACAAGACCAGTACGGACCGCTCGATGAAGAGTCTCTCGGCCACGGCATTCCGTTCAGCTCGCGTCTCTGGTAGAACGAACCACTGGTGACTTGGGGCGCAAACGAGCAAGGCCCGCACTCGTGCCCCAGATCCGCCAGTTGGTGCAAGCTAGAGGGATTCGAACTAAGGAGGTTTCATCGATGGCAGGGAAACAGGTGCCTTTCGCCGGCGCTGGGCAGGTTTACTGGGGCACCCCCTGGGGCACCCTCGGCGTCGTAGCCCAACGGGCGTTAGCTCCTCTTGGTTATGAAGTGAGCTTCTTCGTCGATATGTGGGGTCCGGACAATCCGCGATACGTCCGCGACCACAAAGCAGACCTCGGAGCTCATGCCTTCGCCGGCGTGCGGAACATGTGTGAAGGCAAAGGGCCGTATCAAGACGAAGAGGCTTGCCCGGGACTGCGGCTGATTGCACAAATCTGCGAGCCGGCTTGGGTCGCGATCGCCGTTCGAGCCGAATCTGAAGTCACCGACCTGCGCCAGGTTGGGGAGCGCAAGCTCCCCATCCGCGTGAAGACGGGCCGGGGTGAGGAGACGAACGCCATCTGGCGCTACTACGGTCTTTCGGTCGAACAGAT
The DNA here is from genome assembly GCA_964422735.1 of uncultured Dehalococcoidia bacterium. Lineage (GTDB taxonomy): Bacteria > Chloroflexota > Dehalococcoidia > DSTF01 > WHTK01 > CAYRCD01. The sequence goes on from CAYRCD010000075.1 coordinate 5,581, forward strand.
AGAGGCTTGGGGTGGCCAGCAGCTATCGATGCCGGGGCCCGGCCGCGCCGTCACACCGTGGGTCCACAGCGGGGAGTTCGACGTAATCGTTGACTCGATCTACGCGGCTTACACACCGGAGCATCGCCACTGGTGGGAGGCAACGGTGCTCTACGACCTGCGCTTCCTCCCCCTACCCGAGGACCTGATCGAGAGCCTCTGCGCCGAAGGGCACTTCGAAGAGCCCAGTTGTATTCCTCACATGCTTATGCGGGGTATCCGCGAAGACATCCCATCCGTACAGAGACTGCCCACGGTCTTTTACACCAGGGACGATGTCGACGAGGACTTTATCTACGAAGTGACGAAGGCCCTCGATGACGGACGCCACCTCTTCCGCCAGACCCACATGCCTTATTCATATGACCCCAAGTTCGTAGCGAAGCCCCGCAGCGTGCCTTTGCATCGCGGCGCGGAGCGTTACTATCGGGAGGTAGGTTATCTATGAAGGCGCCAGCACCTCAGGTCGACCGTGAGCACGGCAAGAGAGGCGCTGCCAAGGCCCGGTGGACCTAGCTAGCGATGGAACGCTTGGCGTACGAGGCCATGCCTACTCGCTTCAGGGCGTTCCCGACGAGCGCTCGGTCCGCCTCGTCTGGTCCGAAGCGCAAGGCGATCTAGCGGATAAATCCCCTCAACCTAGACGCCTCTTTGGCCCCGCCAGCGCCTGATCCATCCCGCGTGCTGCGCTTCGTGCAAGCTGCGTAGACCCGCCTCGCCGTAGAGCGAAGCGTCCAGTCCTCGTCCGCAAGCGGACGAGATCGCGTCGAGTAGCCTCTGCCTCGATGTCTCCAGCTCCCACCTGACCTGGTCCACCGACAGGCCCAGGCGCAGGGCGTGGCCCACCGCGTTGTAGGCCTCATCTTGCTCGCCCGTCATCCGCCAGGCTGAGTCGTGGCCGGCAGAGATGCGCACCACCTCGCTGGCCCGAATGTCATCCCAGAGCGCGAGGTGCGCCAGGTGGTTTTTGACTGACCAACCATCGAGCGACGGTTCGGTCATCAGCTCGTCGCTGAGACCGTCGATGGCGGAGAGCAACTCCTCCCGCATCTGCCGGTAGTGCTGCAGCAATCCGTCCCTATCCTCGGGCATGCCTTTCTCCTACAAGCAACAATTCCCCGCCGCTGGAGCACAGGTCCCTCATCCGCGATTCGGCCACCAACGCCCGCCGGCGTCTGCCCGGGTTGCTGTCACCGTTGCTGTCAAAACGAGCCTTCGACGGGCCCATCTGTGCGCCGATGGTAGGACCGGGTGGGGCTGATTTGCGCCCATTTAGAATCGAATTAGGCTGGCGGGAGTGCGAGGGAGTCGAACCCTCCCAGGACGGCGCAACCGCCCCGCAACGGTTTTGAAGACCGCGAGACCCACCGGGACCCATCCACCCCCGCGCCAGTTTACTGGCTCTCGGCGTCCGCAGTTAGCCCCCGGGCAGGGTACCCTCTCAACCGTCCCTGCTGTACTTCGGCTGGAACAGCTGGACCTCGCGCCCGCCCGGAATTCTGAACCAGGTCTGAAAGCCCCAGGACTCCTCCACGGCGGCCCTCGTGAACTCGACGCCCTTGGCCTTAAGCTCGGCGACCGTCGCCTCGAGGTCGTCGCAGGAGAACGAAATCTCGTGGCTGGTTCCCCCATCCGGGTGGATGCCCAGCTCGATCTCCGGAGCGGTGAACATCAGAAAGCCACCGCCCGCATCGAAATAGGACAGTCCGAGGACGTCGCGGACGAAGGCCCTCGTCGTTCTGCGTCGGTGCTGTCCATTAGGGCGTGGATGCCTTTGATCACGTTCCTGCTCCTCGAGTGACCGTCTGGGGAGAGCGCTGCCGCGCGAACATTAGGCCAGCCGGCGTCACCGTCCGGCAAGCCGGTTGCCGCAGCGCCTGCAGAATGCTTCGTCGCCAGCCGCCATTGCTCCACAGCGGCCGCAGTACAGGGCGCCGCCCTCACCCGGTGGGGGCATGTCGGGTGCGCGCGCGGGACCACCGGTCGCCGCGGGCGCCTGGGTTTGTGACATTTGGGAGGACGCCGGGCCGATTTGCGGCAGGGACGGCAGGGCGTGGAATCTGGCCATCTCCTTCTCGTAACGCGGTGACTTGAGGTACACGAGGTAATGAGTCGCGACGATGATCAGGCCGACCAGCACCGGTCCCAGCGACCAGGTCCAGGCTTCGGCGTCCGCGTAATTGACGTCAAGCGCGTTGCCGATGAGGCCCGTAATGAACCAGAGGCTGCTGAGGATGGCCACCAGCCAGCCGACACCAATCACCGTATAGAGGTAGGCTCGATAGAGGTTGAAGGTCGCCCAATACTCGGCGTCGTCCACGATATCCGGAAGGCGCGAGTCGGCGCGGAACCAGACGGCTCCCCAGAGCGCACCGCCAACGACAATCGCCGCTAACGATGACGAAATGAGGTCGCGGTAGGAATCGTCGCCGATGGCGCCGCTGGAGGTTGCCTTCGCGATCGTGGCCGCCGAGAGCACCGCGACACCGTAAGAGAGAGTACTCAGACCCGTAAAGCTGGCGACAAACCAGAATTGGCGCTGAGCCCCGCCGGGAGGAACCAGCCGCCGGTCCCCTGCTCGCGAAAGATCAGATAGAGCACGATGGGTAAAAACAGGAACCAGCCGAGGACCGGGACGGCAAGCGCCCAGCCCACGGCCGGTTTGCCCAGCTCGGTCGCGTCGAAGTAGATCCACGCTACGAGCGCCACCGCAAGGATGCCCAATACAACCAGGATGATGTAGGCCATCGTCCCTCCGTCTGCGCGCCTTTCGGTCGAGCCATGATACCATCCTTTGCGATATAGGAGGCAGTCAGGGTCTCAGAGGCCCGATGGGTGAGTAGCTCTACCCTAACGCTGGTTATTCTGCGAACCGGGAGCTGATGTTGTGGTCGGCCCGGATCGCGGCTGTCGCGCCGTCGCCGGCGGCGGTGACGACCTGGCGCGCCGAGTTTTGGCGGATGTCGCCGGCGGCGAAGATGCCGGGCGCCGAGGTCTCCATCCACTCGTTCACCACCACGTGGCCGCCCTCATCGACCTCGACCAGGCCCCGCAGATAGGCCGTATTCGGCTCTTGGCCGATGAAGATGAAGACCGCCGCCACGGGGAGATCCGACTCCTTCTCCGTGAGCACGTTCTTGAGCCGCAGGCCCGTCACCTCGTTCGCACCGGCAACCTCCGAGACCACCGTGTTCCAGCGAAACTCGATTTTGGGCTCGGCGAAGACGCGCTCCTGCAAGATTTTGCTTGCCCGAAGCTGGTCGCGTCGATGGATGACCGTAACCTTCGACGCATAGCGCGCGATGAAGAGCGCCTCGTCCATGGCCGCATCGCCGCCGCCGACGACGGCCACGGGCATGTCGCGGAAGAAGGCGGCGTCACAGGTGGCGCAATACGAGACGCCGAAGCCCGTCAGGCGTTCCTCGCCGGGAACGCCGAGGCGGTTGTACTCGGCGCCGCCGGCCAGGATCACGGCCTTGGCGCGATAGTCTCCGTCGGCCGTATGGACCAGGTGATGCACGCCCGCGGCATCGATACCGGAAACCGCGGTCAGGACCAGCTCGGCGCCGTTAAGCTCCGCTTGCTTGAGCATCGTCGCGCCCAGGTCGTAGCCGTTGACCTCGATCGAGCCGGGATAGTTCTCGACCACCGACGCGAGGGCGATCTGTCCGCCGCTGACGCTCTTCTCGATAATGACCGTCTTGCGACGAGCGCGCGCGGCGTATAAGCCGGCGGCCAGGCCTGCCGGCCCGGCGCCGACAATCACGATGTCGTAGTCCGAGGTTGGAGGAATAGCGCAGACCTCTTGTGCCGCCGCCGGGGGGCGTCCCAGGACGCCTGGTCCCTTGCGCAGGAGAACCAGGCCCAGCATGGCATGACCCGGCGTCCTGGCGGAAATCAAACGGAGGCCCCGATCTGGAGCCCCCGTCAGATAAGCGTCTTTAGGTTCTGGAAACGCCTAGTCAGGCGGACCTGCTCGTTCTCGAGGAATCTGTTTTCCGAATTCCGGGTCCAGGACCGCGTCCAGGCGCTTCTTGAGATCGCTCTTGGGCCGGAATCCGATGATCTGGCCGACGGGCTCGCCGCTCTTGAAGACGAGCAGCGTCGGGATGCTGCGGATACCGTACTTCGCGGCGGTGACCGGATTGTCGTCGGTGTTCAGCTTAACGAATTCGACCTTGCCGGCGTACTCGTCCGCGAGCTCCTCGACAATCGGCGCGACCATGCGGCAAGGGCCGCACCACGGCGCCCAAAAGTCAACCAGTACCGGCTTCTCAGCCTTGAGTACGTTGCTGTCCCAAGTGCCGTCGCTGACGTCTGCGGGCTTCGCCATAAGTTTCCTCCTCATCGATGCGGGTTAACCGGCCGATAAATGACCCTTCCTTGGAAGGGCCGCCAAATTGACAGGATCTTGCTGTCGCGACTAGAATGTAGCATACCCCCACGGGGTATGTCAATCGTGTGGCTGCCGTCTGCGGGGAAAGTAGGACCGGGTTGAACGAGCTCTCCAAGAACGTGATCACACGCCTGCGGCGGATCGAAGGCCAGGTCCAGGGCCTGCAGCGAATGGTTGACTCGGGCCGGGAGTGCGAGGAAATGCTCACTCAGATCATGGCCGTGCGCAGCGGCATAGACCAAGTCGGAATCCTTCTCATGGAGCATCACATCGAGCGCTGCATCCTCGACGCCCTGCCGTCTGATTCCCCGCTCTTCCGCGACCTCAACCTCGCTTTGAAGTCCTGGGCCCGCTTCGGCCTCGTGCCGGGCGCCCGGTCGGAGCTGCCGGCGGTCGATTCCTAGGACGGCCCTGCGGCGGCGGCCGGCCGCGCGCCGGTCCCGGTGGCCTCCCCCCCGGCATGTCTTTCTGAGCCCTCGGGTTTCGCGGCCCGAAACCCGGGTCACGCCCGCGGCCCCCTACCCGGGGCCTCCCACGATCAGCCTCGAATGGCGGCCCCGGGCGCTGGGGACGCCTTCCCGCCCAGCCACGCGCCGGGGCGACGTTGGGACCCGCCGCCCGCCCTGCCGTCTCTTGAGGTGCTCGACCGCCGACCCACGGGCCTGCCCGCGGCGGACGGGAATCTCTCTCCGCTGTCTGGGGACCCCCTCTGGATCCGAGAGGCCTCGACCGCTCCTCCGTCCCTTCAGGGCGGGGGCCCGGCCCGGACCGCCGCGGTCGGAGGCGTTCCTCCGGTTGCGGCCGTCCCCTTGGTCCGAGACCGGGGGCAGGAGGCTTGAATCCCCGCGCTTCGCCTTGGCGACCCCAGCGCGGCAGGGCACCCGAGGCACCTTGCCCGGCCGGCGCTCGTTCGACCCGCCTCGGAGGCGGCGGCCCGCGACGGACCGGCGCCGGACCGCCGGCGTCCGCGGGACGTCCTGGGGCGCGAGACTCTTCCCGCTCAGACCGGACCGGGTGAGGCGCGGGCCCATGCTCGCGCGGCTGCCGAGTGTGTGGCGCCGCGGGCGCCGGCCAACTGCCGCGCGGGAGGCTGAACGTGGGCAGGCGCACCTCGG
>CAYRCD010000076.1:0-10410 GCA_964422735.1 uncultured Dehalococcoidia bacterium
CCTCGCAACGACGGGTGGGGGCCTGAGGGCTCCTCGCAACGACGGGTGGGGGCCTGAGGGCTCCTCGCAACGACGGGTGGGGGCCTCGGGCTCCTGGTAACGACGGGTGGGGGCCTCTGGGCTCCTCGCAACGACAGGTGGGGGCCCTCGCCGGCGTCTAATGGGTTCCGGCGAAAGTGCCGATAGAGAAATATGCGGGCTCTGGCCGCCGCCATGGCGCAGGGTCAGGCATAAGACGAGTCGATGAGAGCAGACGGGCCCCATCTGTCAATAGGCGCAACAAAGGATCGAGCGCTCCCGCGATGGGAAGATGCTATCGCGAGACTCAGGATCCGCTAAGAATCATTGCATTCAGGTATGAACGAGCTTACGCTTCCTAATTAAGGATTCACTTAGGCATCGAAAGGAGCTTTGAGGCTTATGCAGCTGTTCAAAGGGAGCAAGCTACGGCTATTTCTCGCGACCGTAGCGACCGCGGGACTGCTGATCGCAGCCTGCGGCGGCAACGACAACAAGACCGCGACGACCAAGGACACCGGTGGGGACGCCAATGCGGCGCCCGCCGACCAGCAGGTGCTGCGGCTGCGGATTGGCGGCGAGCCGAAGACGATCGACCCGCATCTCACGAACTTCAGCACGGAAACGACGCTGACGAAGCCGCTGTTCAGCGGCCTGTTCACGTATGACGAAAAGCTGCAGGTGATCCCGAACGTCGCCGCCGAGATGCCGACGGTGGAGAACGGCGGGGTTTCGAAGGACGCGCTGACGTACACGATCAAGGTCCGCAAGGACGCGAAGTGGAGCGACGGCAAGGCTCTGACCGCGAAGGACTTCGTGTACAGCATGAAGCGGGCGATGGACCCGAAGCTTGCCGGACCGTACACGTCGTTCTACTTCGCGATCAAGGGCGCCGAGGAGTACAACACGGCCCTCGGGACCAAGGACGCGCCGAAGAACCCCTCCGACGCCGACCTGGCGAAGCTGCGCGATGCGATCGGCGTGACGGCCAAGGACGACTACACCGTGGTCTACGCGCTGAAGGCGCCGTCTCCTAGCTTCCTCAGTATCCTCTCTCTGTGGACGGCTTTCCCGGTGCGTCAGGACGTGGTCGAGAAGTACGGCGACAAGTGGACGGAAGCCGGCAACCACATCGGCAACGGCGCTTTCGTCCTCAAAGAGTGGTCGCACAACGAGCGCATCGTCCTGGAACCGAACCCGAACTGGCACAACGGCAGGGCGAAGCTGAGCCGGATCACGATCGCGATGATCGTGGACGTCACGGCTTCCTACGCGGCCTACCTCAACAACGAGCTGGACATGACCGACGTGCCGCCGGCGAACCGGCGTGAGGTCGCGAGCCCGACGTCGCCTCTGAACAAAGAGCTGGTTAAGAAGAACGAGCTCACCACCTTCGCGCTGATGATGAACAACAAGATCCCGCCCTTCGACAACGTGAAGGTGCGCAAGGCCTTCGCCACGGCGTTCGACCGCAAGGCGTTCGTCGAAGCGGCGCTGCAGGGCGTGGGCCAGCCGGCGACGGCCTGGCTTCCGCCGGGCATGCCGGGCTTCAACGGCGAGATCGGTAAGCAGTACGAGTTCAACGCGACCAAGGCGAAGCAACTTCTCAGCGAGGCCGGCTTCCCCAACGGCCAGGGCATGGCCAAGGTTACGTTCCTGGCGGTCTCGAACGACACGAACCGGAACGTGATCGCGCCGTTTGTGATCGACAACTTTAAGAAGAACCTCGGCGTAGAGGTCGAGTACGAGTTCGTCGATTCGGCGACCCAAACCTCGCGCTACACAAAGAACCTGCACCAGGTGACGATCAACGGTTGGGGCGCGGACTGGCCTTACCCGGACAACTGGCTGCCCGAGCTGCTCGGCACCGGTGGCTCGAATAACCACACGAGCTACAGCAGCGCCAAGTTTGACAGCCTGGTGAAGCAGGCGGCGGCGGAGCCGGACGAGAAGAAGCGCCTGGCGTTTTACGACGAGGCCCAGAAGGTTGCCATCGACGAAGACGCCGGCCTTGCGCCGATCTACAACCGCGAGGTCTTCATCCTGGTCAAGCCCAAGGTCAAGGACCTGATCCTGACCGCCCTCGACGGCGGCATTCGTGGCGACTACAACTTCCACAGGACGTATATCGCCAAGAGCAACTAACCTGCCTTTCAGGGCAGCGAGGAGCAACGGGGAGCGTTTCCGCGCGGGCGGGGCGCTCCCCGCATGCGCCTCCACCCCGAGTTGAGGCAGGGCCCCCGATGACCAGCTACATCGCCCGCCGAGTGCTGTGGCTCATTCCGGTACTGTTCTTTATTTCCCTGATCACGTTTGCCCTGATGCACGCCGTCGAAGGGGGACCGTGGGACTCGGAACGGAAGCTGCCGGACAACGTTACAGAGAACCTCAACCGCAAGTACGGCCTCGATAAGCCGGTCTGGCGGCAGTACGTCGACTTCGCCGCCAACGCCCTCCAGGGCGACCTCGGCATCTCTTTCCAGCGCCAGAACAAGCCCGTCACAGAAGTCATCCTCTCCGGGTTTCGGGTTACCGCTGTCCTGGGCTTCCTTGCGATCAGCACGGCCGCGGTCCTGGGCGTCACGCTGGGCGTGCTCGCGGCTTTGAACCGAAACGGCGTGATCGACTACATCAGCGTCTTTTTCGCCTCTGTCGGTTCCGCGATCCCCGGCTTCGTCCTGGGCATATTCCTGATCTATCTGTTCTCGGTGAAGCTTCACGCCCTGCCGACCTTTGGCTGGGAGACGAAGACGGGGCTGATCCCGGGCTGGCTGCCCCACTGGAAGCAGGCGATCATGCCGGTGATAACCCTGGCCGCGTTGCCGACGGCCTTCCTCGCCCGGGTCACGCGGGCGAGCATGCTCGAGGTGCTGCGCCAGGACTACGTGCGCACGGCCCGCTCCAAGGGCCTCGCGAACTTTACCGTCCTCTACAGGCACAGCCTGCGCAACGCCCTGATCCCGATCCTGACCGTCCTGGGGCCGATTACGGCCGGTCTGGTTACGGGCTCGTTCATCATCGAGCAGCTCTTCTCCGTCCCCGGCATCGGCCGCCTCTTTGTGCAGAGCATCAACGGCCGCGACTACGGGATGATCATGGGCACCACGCTCTTTTACGCCGTCCTGATCGCGTTTGCCAACCTGGCCGTCGATATCACCTATGCGGTCGCCGACCCGCGCATCCGCTACAAGTAGGCTGAGGCATGGCTGTCGCCGAATCCGTGTCGATAACCGGACCGGGCGAACTGAAGGTAAAGGCCCGAGGGCTGTGGGGCGACGCGTTCCACCGCCTGGCCAAGAACCGCCTGGCCCTGGCCGGCCTGGCGATCGTGGGCGCGTTTGCCCTGATCGCGTTGTTTGCCCCGTTGCTGGCGCCGTTTAGTCCGAAGGAGCAGGACTACAGCGCGACGTTCGCCCAGGCGACGCTGTTCCATGGGTTCCTCGACCCCGGCTCGGAGAGGTTCCTCGACTTCCATTCCCACGTCATGGGGACGGACAACCTGGGCCGCGACTGGCTGAGCAAGATGATGTACGGCGCCCGCCTGTCGATGACGGTCGGCTTCTTCGCCCAGGCGGTGATCCTGTGCATCGGCATCCCGATCGGGCTGACGGCCGGGTTCTTCGGCGGCCGGACCGATAACCTCCTGATGCGCTTCACCGACTTGATGTACGCGTTCCCGGAGCTGTTGTTCATCATCCTTCTGCGCAACGTCGTCGGCGGTGGGATATTCACCCTGTTCTTCATCATCGGGCTCGCCAGCTGGATGGGCGACGCGCGCCTGATCCGGGGCCAGATCCTGTCGCTGAGGGAGCAGGACTTCGTGATGGCCGCGCGGTCGCTCGGGGCCCGCGACAAGTCGATCATGTGGCGGCACCTGTTCCCGAACGCGCTCGGCCCCCTGATCGTGGCCGTGACCTTCGGCATCCCGCGGGCGATCTTCATCGAGGCGGGCCTGAGCTTTATCGGCATCGGCGTAGGGCCCCAGACCACGAGCTGGGGTTCCATGGTGCAGGAGGGCTACAGCGCCATCTTCGCCTTCCCCCACCTGGTGATGTTCCCGGCGATCGGTATCGCGATATTGATGCTGTCGTTCACCTTCCTGGGCGACGGCCTGCGCGACGCGCTCGACCCGAGGACGCGATAGTCGTGAGTCCTCAGTCCTCAGTCCTCAGTTCCACCTGTCTTTGCGAGGAGCCCTCAGGCGACGAAGCAATCCCGGGCCGGCGCCTCGAAGTGAGGAGGTGGCCGAAGTCAGGGTCGAGGGCGGGCGCCCGGGGTTGCCGCGGCCGCTGTGGCGGCCTCGCAAAGACAACGTCACCTGTCGGGGCTGGGGGCGAGCGCCCGGGGTTGCCGCGGCCGCTGCGGCGGCCTCGCAAAGACAACCCCACCTGTCAGGGTTGAGGGCGAGCGCCCGGGGTTGCCCCACCTGTCTTTGCGAGGAGCCCTCAGGCGACGAAGCAATCGCGGGCCGAGGCCTTGACGGCTGACCACCGCTCTCGGAAGGCATGAGCCCGCAAGGGGGCGTCGTGCCCGAGGTTGCCGCGGCCGCTGCGGCGGCCTCGCAAAGACAGAGCGGCGGCACCCTGGGTTCGCGGGCCATCGGGGGGGCGGTCATGCCGCCAATGAAGCCCTCAAGTCTCCGTCGCTCGCAGCCGATAAAACTGATGGGGCCGCCGTGCGCCACCGGTGGCCGGGCCTTTCGGTCCTCTGCCGGGTACGGCGGCCCCTTAGTCATATGTGTCCTTCCCGGAGGAAGGACGGTAGCAGTCGCTGCCCCGATGTGCACCCGCCGGCACCATCGAAGGCAAGAACCGCGCCCGAGGTTGCTTCGTCGCCTGCGGGCTCCTCGCAAAGACAGGAGGGGCCAGCGGGCTCCTCGCAACGACTGCCTGATCCTGTCTTTGCGCGACCATTCCGGGGAAGGGCCGCGGCAACCTCGGGCACGGCGCCTCTGCCGGCACCCGCCGGCACCATCGAAGATAAGAACCTGCCCGCCCGAGGTTGGTTCGTCGCCTGCGGGCTCCTGGCAAAGACAGGAGGGGCCAGCGGGCTCCTCGCAAAGACGGATAGGGGCATTCCTTCGTCGTCTGGTCATCCGCAGCTCGCGGGCTTGGGCACGGCGACGGCGCCGGAGCTCACGGGGTCGCTGCCGCCGCCGGCGTGGGTCTGGGCCTGGACGGTCTCGGTGGGGATGCCGGTGCCGGCCAGCGTGAAGGTGAAGGTGGCGTTGAAGGGCCCGGGGCCGGCGCCGGCCGCGTCCCACTTCACGCGCTTGCTCGAGGGTGAAAACTGGGGATTAAAATCGAAGTGGGCGGGCTGCGTTGTGGCGAGGACAAGGCCTTCGGGCGACTTCTTCGGGTTGAAGCAGACCGGCAGGGCGACGTAAGAGATATCGTGGCAGCCGCCGCCACCGCCGGTCAGGGTAAAGCTGAAGCTGGTGTTGCCTCCGCCGGTCGCGGGCGGGTTTGCCGTCACCGTCAGCTGACAGCTCGGCGTCGGAGTCGCCGTGGGCGTGCGGGTGGCGCTGGCGGCCGCCGTAAGAGTCGGCGTGGCGGTCTTCGTTGGGGTTGTGGTCGGCGTTCGGGTCGGAGTGCGCGTCGGTGTACGCGTCGGCGTTCTGATCGGGGTCGATGTCCGAGTGGGCCCGCAGCCCTCGTGCCCGTGGTCGTCGTCGCAGGGCTTCGGCGTCTTGCTCGCCGTCGGCGTCTGCGTCGGCGCCACCGGCGTGCGTGTTGGCGTCAGGGTCGGGATGCTCACCGCGAAGGTGAACGTCTGCAACGTGCCGCTGTTGACCTGGAGCAGGGCAGCCGAGGCCGACACCACCGTCAAGATGGTGGCGAGGGCCGCGAGCCAGAGCAGGCGGCGCAAGCGCTAACCCCCATCCCTAGCCCTTCCCCCGTCAAGGGGAAGGGGACACGAAGGGCGCGACCAAGGAAGGGGACCGCTCCCCCCTCTCCTTGATGGGAGAGGGGGCCAGGGGGTGAGGGTTGTACACTCCTTCGCATGCCGGACGACGAAGCACCCGAACGCTGGCTCGTGACCGGCGCGATGAAGCACAACATGAGCATCGCGGCGCGCGACCTGCGGCGACGAGCGACGAAGTCTGAGGCCATGCTGTGGCCGGCGCTTCGCGGGAGGCAGCTCGGCGTGAAGTTTCGGCGACAGCAACCCATCGGGAGCTTCGTGGTCGACTTCTACGCCTCCGACGCCCGACTTGTCGTGGAAGTCGATGGCGCAATACATCTGCAGCAGGCCAAGGCCGACGTGGAGCGACAGCACCTGCTCGAGTCCCTGGGCCTGCGTGTCGTCCGCGTCACCGCCGAGGCCGTCGAGCGCGACCTTGAAGGCGTGCTGCGACTGATCCGGGACGCGGTCGGCCCCCATCCCTAGCCCTTCCCCCATCAAGGGGAAGAGAGGCGCGCCCCCATCCCTAACCCTTCCCCCATCAAGGGGAAGGGGACACGAAGGGCGCGACGAGGGAAGGAAACCGATCCCCCCTCTCCTTGATGGGACAGGCGGCCAGGGGGTGAGGGCCGCGTGCATCCTACGACTGGCCGCGGCTCGCGCCGCCGTTGCTCCGCGCCCGCGACCTCGGAGCCGCGTCCGCGCTGGTCGCGGCAGAGGCGCCGTTGCCGTTCGTGGCCGTGTACTCGTACGTGGTCTGGCCGTCGGGGACGAAGTAGAGGTCGCCGTCCGCAAGCTTCTGGCTGAAGATAATGCGACCGTCGCGTGCGGCGAGGCGGGCGAGGTCGAGCATCGACGCGACCTGGACGACATGGTTGCCGTTGTGATCGGCCTCGTTCACTCGCACCATGGTCGCGCCGAAGCGGGCGCGCACCTTCGCCGTCTCGTCCCCGCCGAGGCCGAGGAAGACGACGGCGGCGAAGAGGGCGTCGAGGGCAAGGCCGGCGGAGAGGCCAAAGACGCCCACAATGCGGGCGGTGCTCACGGGCAGGCCGAGGCCGAGGATGCTGACGTTCTGCCTGCGGCTGACCGTGTCGCCGATGCTCTTGCCTTCGCTGCGCGTCAGCTGGGCGTCGGGCGTTATTGTGGTCTTCGTGTACTTGAAGGTGAAGGCTGGCGCGTACGTCAGCTCGATTGCCTCTCCGGCCAGCGTGCCTTTGGTGCGCATCGTGGGGACGACCGAGATCTCGTAGCCGCCGGGCGTGAAGCCGGTCTCCTTCTCGACGGTCTCGATCAGGCCCTGCATTCGCGCGAACTCGATGCTGACGCGGGCCGTCACCTCTGGCCCGGCGAAGCCGGTGGGAGGCACCAGCTCTTGCGCCCGCGTCCAACCGTTGTCACCAGCCTTGATCCACAGGTTGACGGCGTAGACGCCGGCGAACTCGCCGGACTCAGATGTGGTCAGTCGGTAGCGGAAACCGACGTCGATGCTCTTTGCCAGCTTTGTATAGACCGGCGGCACATCAACCTTGGAAGCGACGCCGTTGACGGCCGGAAGCGGCCGGACCGGGCCGATGACGCCCTCGGGATAGAGGGTCGCGGGCTGCGTCTGGACCGTGTACTCAAACGACGCCGTTTGCTCGTAGCGCGCCCGCTCGACGAAGGCTTTCTTGGTGGCCGGGGTGTCGAAAGCCCGAAACGCCAGGAACGCGAACGCCAGCGTCCCCACGAGCGCTGCGCCGAGGCCGGCTATGGCCCAGAGCGGCGCCGGTAAGGGCGCCCCGCCATTAGTGCTCGGCCGGTCAGAGTGTCCGTGTCCGTACATGCTTCTGCCTCCTCTCCTCCTCCGCTTCCTGATCTGCTTTCCGCTCAGGAGTGAAAATGTCGTTACTCCCCCGACGAGGACGCCCAGATTCATAGGCTCCCGCAGGAAGAAGACCCACCGGCTCCAGCCCGGCAGGTGTACCCAGAGCTTGCCGATGATGTCACTTTCCCTCGGATGCCACGGATCGGGAGCGCTCTTGTTGTCTCCCTGCATCACGAAGCCGTTATCCGGGTTTCCCGCAGCGATTCGGTGGATGATCATCGCACCCGCCGCGGGCTCACCTTTAGGAACGTGGAAGGCCACGATATCGCCAGCTATATAGGTCGCATGCGCCCGCGTCACCACGAGATCTCCGGAGTAGAGGGTTGGTTTCATGCTGACGCCGCTGACCATCACATAGGCGGCGGGACCACCGAGGAAGGTCGGGCGGAGCATAACGAACCAGACGGCCAGGAAGGCCGCCGGGGCCAGCGTGAGCAGTGAACCGATCCTCATTAGCTGACCCCGGCCTCCTCCTTATGGCAGGTGGCACTCGAAGTCGCCATCGCCGCTATGCCACTGGCAAGCGGTCACGTCGATGGAATCGATGTCGGCCATCGCGATGTTGTCACCAAAGAAACTGACGGCGACCTCAGCGGGTGAGCCGTCTATGCCGTTGGCGAAGTCGTTGATCCGCTTCGGCGTCCCCAAGAGCCCTCCGCCGCTATTCCTCAGTTGAACGAAGACGTTGAGGTGTAGCAGGGGACCGTCCGGGCTCCGATCGAGCGTAATCTTCACCTTGTCCAGTTGGCTGATATCGCTGGACTTAGGAACGAAGACGACCTTCGTAACGCTGGTACCCGGTGGCGCGAATACGTCGCCGGAGCCTGTAGCGCCACCAAGGCCACCAGTGACCGCGATTCCGGAGGCGCGCGCGACCCCTAGGCCAAGCAGCGTCAATACCATCGCGGCGACAAGCCAGCGCATCGATGACACCTTCCTATGGACGACTTCAGCGCTAGTTCGCCGAAGACCATCCTCGCGCACCGAAGCACGTCGCAGGCACCAAGGCGCGTCCTTAGTTCTCGGTCACGAGGAGCTCTGTGATGACTGACACGCTCTGCTCAGACGCCAGAACCACTGTGCAGCCATCGGTGTTGTCACCGGTCGACACTTCGTTGAAGCCGAGGCCGCCGCCTGCAAAGACCTCGCAGCTGCCAGTGCCGCCGACTAGGTTCGTTCCGTCAGGACCCTGCAACTGGACAGTGAGGTTGATGCCGACACATGCGCCATCGGTCTCAAGGTTCACTTGGATGACCTTGGTGATATCGCTTGGCGTGCCAGACTGGGCGGCGTCGCCAGGATCAACCGGAAAGACGCCAGTCTTCGGGTTAACGTCCTGGCCCTTGAGGATAAAGGTGGAGCCCGTGACGTCGCCGCATTTCGCGACATCACCATTGCCGGACGCGGCCGTGCCGCTCCCGACACTCATGCTCGCAGCGGCGCCATAAGCGGCAGCCAGCAGAGCTCCGCCTGCGGCCAGCGCTACTAGAAATCGCAACATTCGCTTGTTCCTTCCTAAAACCCTCCGGCGCGAAGCCGGAGCGACTAAACATCCCTGCCGATATCTGTGCGCTCGTTGCCCCGCATCACCTCCTTGTGGGGGTGGGCGGCAACGGGAGGGGGATGACTTCGCGGCGTGATCCCGGTCACAAAAGCAAAGGGCCTAGCGCCTTTTAGCGGACACCAAGCCCTTGCTAAGATTGGGACCAGCAGCGAGGGTGGACGCACACTCCCGTTGCCTGGCGTCCCGGCGGGTGCAACCGCCGGGCGCCTTTTCCCCTGGGTATTTCGCCATTCGGCGGGCGAATCGGCCGTCGGCTGTCGGCTTTCGGCCCTGCGCTCGCCGAAGTGACTTCGATTGGATTGGCGTCGGACCGGGGCTGCCCGTCTCTGCTCCCCCCAGACTCTGGGGGCAGGGTGGTCGCCCGGACCGCCGCCTGTGTTTTCCTCCGGGGTTTCGGCGCCGTCGCCGGTTGCGGGCGCGGGCCGTCTTCGCGGCGGGGTTGGCTGCGAAAAGCCCGTTAACGACGGGCCGCGGTAATGATGGGCGCAGAATTGTTGTCTGTCAAGGGTTATTCGTTTCCAAATTTTGCAAAGATCGCGGCTTTGGTGATAATTGACCTCTGTCGTTGCGAGGAGCCCTCAGGCGACGAAGCAACCTCGGGCAGAGGCCTCGAAGCGAGAAGGCGGTCGAAGTCAGGGTTGAGGGCGGGCGCCCGGGATTGCCGCGGCCGCCGCGGCGGCCTCGCAAAGACAGGATCAGGCTGGTCGGCCTACTTCGAAGGCTTTCGACGGCCAGCGGGGTTGCGCCCGAGATTGCCGCGGCCGCCGCGGCGGCCTCGCAAAGACAGGATCAGGCTGTCGTTGCCAGGAGCCGGCGGCCCCCGTCATTGCGAGGAGCCCTCAGGCGACGAAGCAACCTCGGGCCGATGGCTGTGAGTGCTGACCAGCTCCTGGAAGTTATTCGGCGGGCCGGGGCGTGGTGCCCGAGATTGCCGCGGCCGCTGAGGCGGCCTCGCAAAGACAGGATCAGGCTGTCGTTGCCAGGAGCCCGCGCGTCCCACACCTGTCATTGCTCTGAAAGTCCCTCCTTAGGCGGCTTCGATTGTGA
This sequence comes from uncultured Dehalococcoidia bacterium, assembly GCA_964422735.1. Taxonomy (GTDB): domain Bacteria; phylum Chloroflexota; class Dehalococcoidia; order DSTF01; family WHTK01; genus CAYRCD01. The sequence goes on from CAYRCD010000076.1 coordinate 10,401, forward strand.
CCTTGTAGCC
>CAYRCD010000077.1:0-10320 GCA_964422735.1 uncultured Dehalococcoidia bacterium
TCTTCGACCACTTCGAGGTCCTCAAGCGAGTGGCTACGGAGGACGTTCCTCCGACTATGCACACGCTCGACCTCCAGGGGATTATGTCCCCCGACGAGCCCCTGCCGTCCCTGCCCAGCTCCGCCGTGCTCGCTAACGCTCCCCTCGAGCACGAAGGCTATCTGCGAGTTCGAGCCGTGCTGGAAGAGTGAAGGCGCACTCACGTAGCTTGAGGTCTTCGGGCGTGCGCCTGCCACTCTTGTCGTCGCTTAGTAGCCGAGACTTTCCCGTCTCGGCGGGTGTCGAGCGTTCTCCTCTCCTTAGCTTTGCTTGGCAGCGCTAGCTGCCGGCAGCTACATTGCGACCTCGAGAATGACAGATCTCCACTACCTGACGATCAGCGACGCGCACGACCTGCTCCGCCGCCGCGAGATAAGCTCCGTCGAGCTCACGCGCGCCGTCCTCGACCGGATCGCCGGCGTAGACGGGCGCGTCCGCGCTTATACGACGGTGACCGACGAAGGGGCGCTGGCTGAGGCCCGGGCAGCCGACGAGCGGATCGCGCGGGGTGATGCGGGACCCCTCACGGGAATTCCGGCCTGCATAAAGGACGTCCTCTGCACCGCGGGCGTGCGAACGACATGCTCGTCGCGGATGCTGGAGAACTTCGTGCCTCCTTACGACGCCCACGTCGTCCAGGGGCTGAGGGCGGCCGGCGCCGTGATGGTCGGCAAGTCGAACATGGACGAGTTCGCCATGGGCTCATCAACCGAGAACTCGGCCTTCTTCCCCACGCACAACCCCTGGGACCTCGACCGGGTGCCGGGCGGCTCTTCCGGCGGTTCCGCGGCGGCGACCGCGGCGGGTGAGTGCCTCTTCGCTCTCGGCTCCGACACCGGCGGCTCGATCCGGCAGCCGGCGGCCCTCTGCGGCGTCGTGGGTATAAAGCCCACCTACGGCCGCGTCAGCCGTTACGGCCTCGTCGCCTTCGCCAGCTCCCTCGACCAGATCGGGCCCTTCACTCGCAGCGTGCGCGACGCCGCCCTCGTCCTCAACGGCATCTGCGGCCACGATCGCCGCGACTCGACCTCGGCGCCGCTGGAGGTGCCGGACTTTGTCGCCGCCCTGGGGCAGGACCTGCGAGGCCTCCGCGTCGGCGTTCCGAGGGAATACCTCCCGGACAACCTCGACACCAAGGTGCGCGGCGTGATCCTGGCGGCGATCGATGAGGTGGAGCGCCTGGGCGCGCGGGTCGATTTTGAGCTGTCTCTGCCCAGCACCGACGCCGCGCTGGCGGTTTACTACGTGATCGCGCCCAGCGAGGCCTCGGCCAACCTGGCCCGCTACGACGGCGTCAAGTACGGCTATTCGTATCAGGACGGCGCCTCCATGTGGGAGAACATGGAGCAAACGCGCCGGCATGGCTTCGGCGACGAGGTCAAGCGCCGGATCATGATCGGCACGTATGCCCTGTCCGCCGGTTACTACGACGCCTATTACCTCAAAGCCCAGAAAGTCCGCACGCTCATCCGGCGTGAGTTCGACGCCGCCTTCCAGAAATACGACGTGCTCTTGACCCCCGTCGCGCCGACGGCGGCGTTCAAGCTGGGCGAGAAGGTCGACGACCCCCTGGCGATGTACCTCAGCGACGTCTTCACGCTGCCGGTTAACATCGCCGGCCTGCCCGGCGCCTCCATTCCCGCGGGCTTCGTCGACGTCGAGGGCAAGTCGCTTCCGATCGGCCTGCAGGTACTGGCCAAACCCTTCGACGAGGCGACCATCCTGCGCGTGGCGCACGCCTACGAGCAGGCGACCGCATGGCACCTTCGCCGGCCGGAAATCTAACGTGCTAGACTTTTCCTCAATACCATGAAGCCGATAACGCTTCCGGTGCGGGTCGAAAAACTGGCGGATGGCCGGACGCTGGCCTATAGCGACGCCATTCAGGGATGTCTGGCCGAGGGCGATACGCTGCAAGAAGCCCTCGAGAACATCGAAGGCGTCGCGCGTGCCCTTCTCGAGGTCCTGGCGGAAGATGGTGAAGCCTTGCCGCCGGGCATGGGCGAGTTCCAGGATGTCGGGTTCAGGGCCAAGGTTAAAGCTCGAATCTAACGGATGACTTACGCCGAACTCACGCGAAGGCTGAGTCGGCTGGGATATGAATATCGCCGAAACGCGAAGGGAAGCCACGAAGTCTGGCGTCATAAGGACGGCGGGCGTTCAGTCACGATCCCGAATCACGGCGGCACTGATATCGCTCCAGGGACTCTCCACCACATAGTTCGAGACCTGGGTCTCACCGAAGGCGAACTCCGCAATGCCTGAGGTGCTCATGTGAACACCGTTCCGTCGTCTCCACGAACCTCTGACCCCGGCATCCGCGCCCTCTTCAGCCGCGAGGCGCGATGGCAGGCCTGGCTGGACGCCGAGGTCGCCCTCGCCGCCGCAGAGGCGGACCTCGACCTCGTCCCGAGGGCGGCGGCGGAAGAGATCGCAAGAAAGGCGAAGCTCGAGCTGTTCGACATCCCCGGCGTCGAGGAGGGCCTTCGCGTCGCCGGCCACCCGCTGGTGCCGCTGATCTGGGAGCTCGACCGCATCTGCGAGGGCGATGCCGGCGGCTTCGTCCACTGGGGCGCGACAACCCAGAACATCACCCAGACCGGCGATACGCTGCAGCTACGGCGCGTGCACGCCGTCATCCTCGGCCAGATCGCCTCGCTACTCACCGCACTTGCCGGCCTGGCCGATCGCAGCAAAGACATGGCTGTGCCGGGACGGACCCACGGCCAGCACGCCGTGCCGATCACGTTCGGTCTGAAGGTCGCCTCCTGGATCGACGAGCTCTGCCGTCAGGTCGAGCGCCTTCGCGGCTGCGAGGCGCGCGTCTTCGTTGCGCTTCTCGGCGGCGCTGCCGGCAGCCTCGCCTCTTTCGGACCCAAAGGCCTCGCGCTCCAGACCCGCTATGCCCAACACCTCGGTTTGCGGCCGATGTCGGTCCCCTCCCGCGCCATCCTCGACCACCACGCCGAGTACGTCACGATCCTTGGCCTCCTCGCCTCGACCGGCGCCCGCATCGCGAAAGACGTCTTTCACCTGAGCCAGCAGGAGTACGGCGAGGTCGCGGAGCCGCACAGCCCCGGCGCCGTCGGCAGCAGCACCATGCCCCAGAAGCGCAACCCGCGCCTGAGCCAGCAGGTCATCGTCGCCGAGGCGAAAATCCGCGCCCTCGTACCGCTGGCCATCGAAGCGATGCAGCAGGAGCACGAGGCCGTGGCCGCCGGCGCGAACATGATGGGGCACGCCCTCCACGAGAGCTGCGCCCTTAGCGGCGACATCCTCCAGACCCTGAACACCCTCATTGGCGGCCTCGTAATCTTCCCCGAGCGGATGCGGGCGAACCTCGACCTGTCCGGCGGCCTGATCATGGCCGAGAGCGTGATGCTCGAACTGGGTGCGAAAATCGGGCGACAACGCGCGCACGACGCCGTTTACGAAGCCGCACAGGAAGCGATCGATCACGACCGGCCCTTCATCGAGACGCTCGCCGAGCGGCCCGAGATCAGGGAGCGCCTGAGTCAGGAGGAGCTGCGGGCCCTTCTGGACCCGGTGCGTTACGTCGGGCTTAGCCCCGACGTCGCGGCCATTCAGGCTCGTCGTGCACGAGAGCTTTCGGCCGACCTGGCCCAGACTTCTTGACCTCCGGGCGCGCCATAAGGGCACATGCGCCTGAGAGTCTGGCTCTATTGAGGGATTAAGCGCGCTGCCTCGGTCCCTGGTTCTCCGCGTCTGCTACTCTCTGGCCATGGTCCTCGTCATCGGCCATCGCGGCGCCAGCGTTAGTGCCCCCGAGAACACGCTTGCCTCTTTCGCGCTCGCGATCGAAGTTGGGGCGGATGGCATGGAATGCGACGTCCGGGCGACTGGTGACGGCGTACCGGTCATCCTCCACGACTCCAGCGTCGATCGGGTCACGGACGGCGCCGGTGACGTGGGTGGACTGAGCCTGGCGCAGGTGAAAGCGCTTCGCATCTCGAGCGGGAGCGACGGATACTCGGACGGGTTTTCGAACGAGCGCATCCCTACCCTCGAGGAGCTGCTCGACCTCGTCGCCGCTCGTAAGTTTCTCGCGCTCGAGTTCAAGTCGCTGGCCGCGGTGGCGCCGTCCGTGCCATTGCTCCGGCGGCGAACCGCCGCCGCCTGGTGCACGGCCTGGTCGTTCGATGCGGCAGTCCTTTCCGAGCTGAAACGCCTCATCCCGGAGCTGAGCCGCTCGCAGAATATAGGCCGCGTGGAGTCCTGGGAGAAGGTTGTGGAGACGGCGCGCGAACTGGAATGCAGCGGCGTGTCCGTCAATCACGGCCTCGTGGATGAGGATGGGGTCACGGCCGCGCACGGCCGCGGCCTGAAGTTTTATACGTGGACGCCGAACACGGCCGCGGAGTGGGCCAGGCTCCTGCACTGCGGGGTCGACGGCATCTGCACGGACGACCCCGCCGGCCTCCGCCGCCATCTTGCCCTATGACAGTGCAGGAGGGAGCTCCCGAGGCGCCCCATGGCGAGCCGCGCCTTGTCGCGGCCATGTTCGGCCGCATTGCCCACCGTTACGACCTCCTCAACCACCTGCTGTCCTTCGGCCTCGACAGCCGCTGGCGTCAGCTCATGGCCCGCGAGACCCTCCTGAGCCGCGGCGACCGCGCTCTCGACGTCTGCACCGGTACGGGAGACAGCGCGGTTGTCCTGGAGAAGCGGGTGGGCACCTCCGGACGCGTTGTCGGTCTCGACCTGACCCGCGAGATGCTCCTCGTGGGGCGCCGAAAGCTCGATGGCCGCCGGCGACCGCGCATCGACCTTCACCAGGGCGACGCCATGCGCCTTCCCTACCGCGAGGCCGCGTTTCAGGCCGCCACGATGGCCTTTGGCGGCCGCAACGTGCCCGACCTCGCCGGCGCTTTCCGAGAGATGGCGCGGGTCGTATGCCCGGGCGGCCGCGTCGTCTTCCTGGAGTTGCAACGGCCGACGCTGTGGGGGTTTCGCCGGGTCTACGATTGGTACTTCCACACACTTTCACCGCTGATCGGCGGCCTGATCTCGGGCGACAGGTCGGCATATGAATACCTGCCCCGCTCGGTCGACCGTTTCGAGGGCGTCGATGACATTCGGCGGCTGATTGAAGCAGCGGGACTGAGTGAAGTTCGCGTGCGCCGCCTGGCTTTTGGAGCCGCCGTCCTGCACAGCGGCACGGTCCCGGCCCGGTGAGAGTCACGGGGCCCTCTGGATACTTGCCGGCCTGGCGCGCCGCGCTATGAACGCCGCGAAGTCTGATCAACCCGATCCTTTTGCGCCGGCCCGAGCGGCGATGGTCGCGGACCTGCGGCGGGCCGTGAAAGACGAGCGCGTGCTAGGCGCATTCGCCCGCGTGCCGCGCGAGCGCTTCGTCACAGCGGAGCTGCGCCATCGGGCTTACAGCGATGCGCCTCTCCCCATCGGCCACGGCCAGACGATTTCGCAGCCCCTGATGGTCGCGATCATGCTGGACTCCTTGCGCCTCACTGGAGGGGAGCGCGTGCTGGATATCGGCACCGGGTCCGGCTATCAGGCAGCCCTCCTCGCCGAGCTGGCGGCCGAGGTTGTTAGCGTGGAGCGGATCGCCGATCTGGCGGAGCAGGCGGCGGCGGTCCTTCTCGACCTTGGATACGAGAACGTTAGCGTCCATCTCGTCGGCGATGCCCCGGGCTGGCCCGAGGGCGCGCCCTACGACGGCATCGTCGTGGCCGCCGCCGCTCCCCGCGTACCCGAGGAGCTGGTCGCACAACTGGCGTCGGACGGACGCCTGGTCGTGCCGGTCGGTGATCGCGGCGGGCAGGAGCTAATGGTCGTGCAGGAGAGCGCGAAAGGGCTGACCATCACCAGTCGTGGACCCTGCCGCTTCGTCCCATTGGTCGGTCCGGGAGGATTCCCGCCGGACGCGCTCTGACTGCTGGGGCGGCCGGGCATACGACGCCCTATGCCCGTGGTTGCGCGCAAAGACGGCGAAATTAACCTCATCGCAGACGTGAGCTTGCCTAGACACACCCTAGAGGCCTGAGTACAATTCGGCGCGGTGCTTCTCCCCTTGACCCCAGGCGGCCTGGCCCAGGAGGGTTACCTCGTGGACACCTCCGTCGGTGAATTCCTCGAATTCCTCTCGGTCGAAAAAAGTGCCTCGGGCAACACCGTGGCCGCATATCGAAACGACCTGAGCCAACTGGAGGCGTTCGTCACCGCGGGCAACGGCGCCTCCGTCCACTGGACGGGCATAAGCCATGAGGTCCTCATGGACTACGTCCTGAACCTCAAGTCGAGGCGCTACGCGGAGTCGACCGTCGCCCGTAAGGTCGCGGCGGCGAAGTCGTTCTTCGCCTTCCTCGAGGCCGAGGGCAGGCTGGGAACGAACCCCACCGAGGCTATCGCGTCTCCGAAGGTGGCCAAGCAGCTGCCAAAGCCGCTGACCGCCGAAGAGATCGACGAGTTGCTCGAGCAGCCCGCTCGGCGCAGCACCCCGGAGGCGATGCGCGACAAGGCGATGCTGGAACTCATGTATGCGACCGGCCTGCGTGTGACGGAGCTGGTCTCCCTCGATCTGGAGAACCTCCGGCTGGACACGGCGAAGCCCTTCATCAGGCTCATTGGCAAGGGAAACCGCGAACGCCAGGTGAGCATACTGGACGACCAGGTGCCGCGCGACATCGAGCAGTACATGCGCGACGGTCGGTCCCGCCTCGTCGGCGAGCGCAACGAAAAGGCGCTATTCGTAAATCGGCGGGGTGAGAGACTCACGCGCCAGGGTTTCTGGCTGATCATCAAGGGGTACGCGAAGCTGGCGGGCCTCGAAAAGCCCGTCACTCCTCACACTCTCCGCCACAGCTTCGCCACCCACATGCTCCGCGGCGGCATGGACCTGCGGACGGTCCAGGAGCTGCTTGGTCACGCGAACATCTCCACGACGCAGGTCTATACGCAGGTGACCTCGGAACACAAACGGGAAGCCTACGACAAGGCGTTCCCGCGGGCGAGATAGGTTATTCGCACGTCGGCCAGTCAGTATTTCAGCATTTAGCTCGGATCAGGAGATACCGCGCCGTCTTAGAATGCGGCCGGTGCAGGCCGGGTCCTGGACATGTGCCGCTCGCCGGCTTCTCGAGGGGCCGGCCTGCTACGACGCTAACCTGCTGAGTAAACGGCCGAGGAGCGCGTTGGATGCCCGATGACCGCATAGCCAGCGTGCATGCTCGCGAGATCCTCGACTCGCGGGGCACGCCGACAGTCGAGGTCGACCTCCGCCTCGAGGACGGAGCCCTGGGCCGCGCCGCCGTGCCTTCCGGAGCGAGCACGGGCACATACGAGGCGCACGAGCTGCGCGATGGAGACCCCAAGCGCTACGGCGGCAAAGGCGTGCTCCAGGCGGTCGCCAACGTGAACTCGGCGATCGCAGCCGCGGTCAAGGGCCGTCACGCGGGAAACCAGGAAGCGCTGGACAGGCTCCTGATCGACCTGGACGGAACAGCCAACAAGTCGCGCCTGGGCGCCAACGCGGTGCTCGGCGTCTCGCTGGCGGCCGCGCACGCGGCCGCCGCTTCGCGGCGCCAGCCCCTGTACTCGTACCTCGGCGGGGAGGCGGCCAACCTCCTGCCGTTGCCGCTTTTCAACGTCCTCAACGGCGGCAAGCACGCCGAACGCAGCACCGATTTCCAGGAGTTCATGCTCGCGCCCATCGGCCTGCCAACCTTCAGCGACGCCCTGCGCGCCGGCTCCGAGGTCTACCAGGCGCTAAAGCGAATCCTCCACGACCGCGGCCTCAGCACCAACGTCGCCGACGAGGGCGGCTTCGCGCCCTCGCTGGGCACGAACGTCGCGGCCGTCGAGCTCCTGGTCGAGGCGATCGCGGCCGCCGGTTACCGGCCCGGCGACGATGTGGCTGTCGCCCTCGACCCCGCGACGAGCGAGCTGTACGAGAACGGCCGCTACACGCTGGCCAGCGAGCAGCGCTCACTGACCAGCGCCGAGATGGTCGACCTCTGGGCAGGCTGGTGCGAGCGCTACCCAATCCTGAGCATCGAGGACGGTTTGGCGGAGGACGACTGGGAAGGCTGGGCGCTGCTGACGAAGAGGCTCGGAAACCGCGTACAGCTGGTTGGCGACGATCTCCTGGTCACGAATATCACGCGTCTTGAGCGGGCGATCGAGGAAAAGGCTGCCAACGCGCTCCTGGTAAAGGTGAACCAGATTGGGACGCTCACCGAGGCCATCGCGGCAACCCGCAGGGCCCTCGGCGCCGGCTGGAGTGCCGTCGTCAGTCATCGCAGCGCCGAGACGGACGACACGACTATCGCCGACCTCGCGGTCATGCTGGGCGCCGGCCAGATAAAGACCGGCGCGCCCGCCCGCGGCGAGCGCGTCGCCAAGTACAACCGCCTCCTGCGCATCGAGGAAGAGTTGGGCCCGCGCGCGCGCTATGCTGGTGGCACGAAGGTCGCGGGGAGGAGGTAGCGATGCTGACGGATTACATTCGGACCGCGATGAAACACGCCAAGTACGAATTGATGGAGGACGGGGCCTACTGGGGAGAAATACCCGGGTTTCAGGGCGTGTGGGGAAGCGCGGGGAACCTCGAAGATTGTCGGCAAGATCTCCAAGGGGCCCTCGAAGGATGGCTGCTCCTGAAGCTATGGGACCACGACGACGACATCCCCGTGCTTGGCCGTCTCTCTCTGTACCCCAAACGCATGAGACAACGCGCCGAACGTGAACCCGCTACCTCAACCCGAGATCGTAAGGCGTCTTAGAAGCCTCGGCTTCTCTGGACCTCGAGGGGGCAGCAATCACCTTTACATGCAGCGCGCTCACCAGAAGGTGACGGTCCCAAATCCTCATCGAGGCGTCGTGTCCGGCGCCCTGATCCAGAGAATGTTGCGCCAAGCCGGCATCGACCCTACAGACTGGGAGAGCTTCCATTGACCGCACCTCCCCAGCGCGTCTCACCCATCCACGCACAGGACGACTACCGCCTGCCCGGCAGGCCCGAGGGCGCGCCTGCCTCCGTCCTCGACGCTTACCGCCAGACCCAGTTCCTCCTCGGCGCCGACCTCGCCCTGTTTGAAGAGGCGATGAACCTTCAACTGCGCCTGATGAAGAACGCCTATCCGGCGAAGTACCGCACGCACTTGTTCGCGGGCATCGGTGCCCTCTGGTCGCGCGCTTTCATGTACCTGACCGATGGCCTTCTCCTGGCCACCCGCGCCTCGTACGCCTCCACGCTGCCCCTGGTACGCGGCGCCTGCGAGGTAATCGCCGCGGAGGAAGGCCTCAGGTCGCGCGATCCCGATGAACACAACATCTGGCTGGCCTCGACGCTGAAGCCGTCGGAGCGGCACAAGGCCTTCGAATTTGAGTTAGGACGCTACTTCGCCGGCTCCGTCCTCGCCGACGACCCCATCCTGCGCGCGGTTTACCGCCCGGTCAGCGACCTGGGCCGGCCGAACTTCGGCGCCAGCCTGCTTCAGACCGGACCCGAGTCCAATAACGTTCGGGTCGCCGTGACCTTCGCCGACACCACCTTCCACCTGGGCTGGGCTGAGGCGGTAATCGGCTGGCTCCTAGCGTTGGCGGCGCGTCAGGTTCGCGTGGCGGTCGAGTGTGAGCCCTTGATCCCTGTAGCGGACGACGTCAAGGCCGCCTTCTTCGACCTGCAGCGCCGCGTGGATGCCGCTCTCGCCCGCGACGACCGCTGCTGGGTGGAGGAGATCGACGAGTCCGGGACCCGTCGCTACCTCTTTCACAACTTCCGCCGCGCGTCGGGCGCGGCGCCGCGGAAGATCTTGCTCTAACTCAGCCTGACACCACCTGGAAGCCGTACTGAGCGAAGTCGCCGTCAGACGAGAAGGCCAGCGTGATGGCGGGCGGCCATCACCGCGAAGCTGGTGCGGTCTGTCAGAGAGAAGAGCTTGTCGGAGTATCGCCGGCACTTCTGTTCGGCACGTCATTGCCCAAGAACCTACGACGCGGCGACGTCCTCGTAGCGCTCCCAGCCGGGGATGAACTTGCGCCAGTCGGACTGCGCGTCCAGGTAGTGGTAGAAGACGTAGTACGACGACGACGGGGGGCGCACCGGCTCACTGAGGAGGCGCATGTGCGCTTCCTGGGGCGTGCGGCCGGCCTTGCGGTGGTTACAGTTCCGGCAGGCGGATACGAGGTTGTCCCAGCTGTGGGGTCCGCCGCGGTGGCGCGGCGTCACGTGGTCGATCGTGAGATCCTTCGTCTGTCTGCCGCAGTACTGGCAGGTAAAGCGGTCGCGGACGAAGACTT
>CAYRCD010000078.1:0-10318 GCA_964422735.1 uncultured Dehalococcoidia bacterium
CGGACGAGATCCTCGGCGCCCACTTTTCCCAGCTCAACTTCATCGCTGCCTGAGGTAGCCTGTGAAGCTCCGCCGGCAGGCGCCCGCCAAGGCATTTATCGCCGCCGCGGCCGCGGGCCTGCTCTTCGGACTGTTCGGCCTTATAAAGTCCGAGCCTCGGCTCAAGGCTCAGACCACCGGCTCTGAAGGTCAGTCGGTCGATTACGGCCGCTTCTTCGCGCCCTCCGCCGCTTCGGACGCGCGTCCGCCGCCTTCGCCCCACACTCGCACCAGCGCCAGCTAAGAATGGGCTGGGAGGCCGCCACCCAGCCGGGTCGGGCGGCGATTCAAAGGCGATCGTGACCGGCATCGACCACACGTACTGGTACCTCAGTCGCGCGGCCGGACTCGTGGCCTACGTCCTGCTGTTCGTGTCCGTCTCCCTGGGGCTGACGATGACGGGGGGCGTTCTGGAGCGAGTCCTGCGGCGTTACCGCATCTACGACCTCCATCGCTTCGTCTCGCTGGTGACGCTGGGCCTCAGCCTGTTTCACGTCCTGATCCTGCTGGGCGACGACTATATCGGCTTCTCCGTCGTCGAGTTGCTCGTCCCTTTCGCCTCACCCTACCGGCCGTTGTACACGGCGCTTGGGGCGTTGGCGCTCTATATGACCGCGATCATCGTCGGAACCTTCTACGTCAGGCGGTTGGTGCCTTACCGCGCCTGGCGGCTGATCCACTACACCACCTTCGCGGTCTTCGTTCTCACCCTGGTTCACGCCGTCGGCGCCGGTACGGATACGTCCGGTATCGGATTTCAGTACATGTACGCCGCGACGGGCGTGATTGCATTCAACCTGCTGGTCTACCGCGTGCTTAAGGGCGAGGCAAGGGGCATTCGCGCTAACCCGGTCCAGGCGACGTCGCGGCCCGCCCCGGTGGCGCGCGCTCGCGACCGCGGCTGAGCCGGCCCTACCTCGAATCGGGCATTCCGTAGTCAAATAGGTGCAGGCCGCCGCCGGCCGCACCTATGACACAGGACCCGCTGCGCCGTACGATCGCATATTTCTCGATGGAGGCCGGTCTCGACCCCGCGATGCCCACCTACGCGGGCGGGCTCGGGGTTCTCGCCGGCGACACCCTGCGAGCCGCCGCCGACATGGCGCTGCCCGTGGCCGGCGTTACGCTCCTCCATCGACAGGGTTATTTCCGCCAGGTCCTGGACGCACAGGGCAATCAGAAGGCCCTTCCTTGCGAATGGGACCCGGCGATGCTTCTGGAGCTTCTGCCGCAGCGCGTGGCCGTCGAGGTCGAGGGGCGCAGCGTGGAGCTGCGAGCCTGGCGATACCAGGTGCGCGGCAGCCGTGGGGCGACGGTGCCCGTGTATCTCCTGGACGCTGCCCTCCCCGCGAACGAGCCCCTTGACCGCGCGCTGACCGACAAGCTCTACGGCGGCGATCCGCGCTACCGGCTGAAGCAAGAGGTGGTCTTGGGCTTCGGCGGACTAGCGTTGCTGCGGACTCTTGGATACAGGCAGATCGAGACCTTTCACCTCAACGAGGGGCACTGCGCCCTCCTGGGCCTCGCTCTCCTGGAGGAGGCCGTCGGCTCTCGGGGCCTCGACGCCGCGACCGACTCCGACTACGACGCCGTGCGGCGGCGTTGCGTGTTCACGACGCACACGCCGGTCCCGGAGGGACACGACCGCTTTCCCAGGGCCGTGGCGCGCGAGGTCCTGGGGCGGCAGCGTTCGGCCGCGCTGGAGGCCACGGACGGCTGCGTGGTCGAGGGCCAATTGCACATGACGCACACCGGCCTTTTCTTCTCGCGTTACGTCAACGGCGTGTCGCTCCGTCACGGCGAGGTGAGTCGCGTCATGTTCCCGGGCTTCGACATCCACGCGATCACAAACGGCGTCCACGCGGGAACCTGGACGTGTCCGTCGTTTGCCTCGCTGTTCGACGAGCGTCTTCCCGGTTGGCGGGACGACAACTTCTACCTGCGAAACGCGATCACGCTCCCGCCCGAGGAAATCCTGGAGGCCCACGCGCGCGCCAAGCAGGCCCTGATTACGGAAATCGACCGCCGGACGGGACTCCGCCTCGCACCCTCGGCCATGACCATCGGCTTCGCGCGGCGTGCCGCCGCGTACAAGAGGGCCGGGCTGGCGTTCTCGGACATTGACGCCCTGCGGGACGTCGTGAGAGATGCCGGGCCGGTCCAGTTTGTCTTCGCCGGGAAGGCGCACCCCGGTGACCCCGCCGGGCAAGCGCTGATCCGCGACGTGTTCAGCGCGGCATCACGCCTGGGCCCGGAGGTGAGCTTCGTCTACCTGGAGGACTACGACATGGCGCTCGCCAAGCTGGTGTGCGCCGGCGTGGACCTGTGGCTGAACAACCCCGAGAAGCCCCAGGAGGCCTCGGGGACCAGCGGCATGAAGGCGGCGCTCAATGGCGTGCCCAGCCTCAGCGTCCTCGACGGGTGGTGGGTCGAGGGCTGGCTGGAGGGTGTGACCGGCTGGGCAATCGGCGACGGGGACGGAGCCGAGAACGACGACGGCACGGAAGCGGCATCGCTCTATCGCAAGCTACGTTATGTAATCTTGCCCCAGTTTTACGCCCGGCCCGAGGCCTACGCCCGGACAATGAGGTCCGCCATCGCGATCAACGGCTCCTACTTCAACGCTCAGCGGATGATGCTGCAGTATGTCGCGAACGCTTATCGATCCGCTGCGGCCGGCGCCAATCTCGGCGGCGAAAGCCCCGTGCTATAATCCCTCTCGATTCTCCGTCATCGTTCTCAGGGAGGGTTGATGTCTTCCGTCGTAAAGAAGCGGCGCAAGAAGATCCGCAAGCACAAGTACCGCAAGATGCGCAAAAAGACCAGATGGGCGCGCATGCATAAGTAATGGCCGCCGCCCGCGGGAGAGTCCGCCGGGCGGCGTTCTACTGTCGAGCACCGTGGTCGAATTACATCTGCGTCCTGAAGACGCCCGCCTCGTCTATCTCGCCGTTGCCTACCATCTAGGCCGGCCGGGCTCCGAGCTCGATCCGGTCACGAAGCAACCGGTCGAGCACGGTCTCGCGGAGGTTTCGCGCGAGCTGCAACCGCAGCTACGCCGCGCCACGGCCAGCATCACCCTCAGCGCGAACCAGGTCACGCGCCTGGTTTCGGGCATGTTCGGGGCGATCACGGAGCTAAAGGGCTACGCGCTGCTGGACGTGCGTTCCCCCGAGGACGGCGGCGGCCGCAAGAGCACCGTCGCCGGCTTCGATGGAACCCTCAGGCATCTTTTCCCCGAAATCGAGCAAGACGTCGAGAACGCTATGGAGATCGCGGAGCACATGATCATGCTCAAGCGCCGCCTCGATGCCCATTTCGCCGCCGCGGCGCCTCCTGAACCCGCGACCGCAGCGGCCGAGCCCCCTCGGCGCCGCTGGTGGCCGTTTAAGCGCTGAAGAACGCCTGAACTATTTTCGAAAATGTGGCGAATTTAGCAAGTAAATGATTCGTTAACTCCTTCCACGACCCGCACCGGCCTGCCTAAAATCATTCTGTTGGCAGTTACTGAACAAGGAGGCACGCCGTGACCTACGTGATCACCGAACCGTGCATCGGGGTCAAGGACCTGTCCTGCGTCGACGTCTGTCCCGTCGACTGCATTCACCACGACGGCGACGAGGACAAGAAGCTCTATATCGACCCGGACGAGTGCATCGACTGCGGCGCCTGCGAGCCGGCATGTCCGGTGACGGCGATTTTCGCCGAGGACGACGTCCCCGACGACCAGAAGGCCTACACCGAGATCGACGCGCTCTGGTTCAAGGACAAGGCCGCGGCCCGCGCCAAGGTCGAAGCCCTCCACCCGGGATGATCTGACTGCCCTCCTGGTGTAAACATCATTAGCGGCAGGCATTTTGCCTGCCGCTTTCCCGTGCCTGCGGGCTACTCGCCGTTGGCCGGCAGCCAGATGCGCTCCATCGAGAAGCCTGAGTCCGGGTCGAGCGTGACGTAAAGGGCGGCGCCGGCCCAGGCGTGGGGCACCGGCGCGCCGGAGTACACGGCCCGGACAGCCCCCTGGGAAACGTCGGCGTGGCGGTCCCAGTGCCCGAGGGCGAGGTAATCCCAGTCGATGCGGCGTAATTCGCTCTGAGTAATCGGTCCCCAGCGCCGCTCCCAGCGGTCGTCCTCCATGAAGTGGCCGTGGGCGATGGCGACGTGCCAGCGGTCTCCTTGGCGGTCGGGGATCCCCTCAAGCGGGCGGTAATGAGGGTCGCGCTCGGTGGCGGCGCGACCCCAGACCACGGCGTCCAGCTCGGGGAATTCCAGCACCTGGCCGGCGATATCGGATACGACGTGAACGTGGTCGCCGGCCAGCCGGAAATCGACACGGTGATAGACCGAGCCGGGGTCGAAGCAGTCATGATTGCCGGGGCAGATCACCGTGGGGCAACGGACGCGGGCGAGCTGCTCCAGAGCGAAGTCCGTAGACACCTCGCTGGCGCGGTTGGAATCGAAGAAGTCGCCGGCGATCAAGAGCAGGTCGACGTCGAGCTCGATCGACTTGTCGACGACGCGACGGAAGGCGCCGAAGTATTCGCTGGTCAGGTGGCGCCCGTCGCGCCAGGGCGAGTCGCCGTCGAGGTGGCAGTCGGAGGTGTGGAGGATACGGAGGGGCCGGTCAGGCACCAGAAGGGGCACTCTTCCGCTGGTTTCCATAGACGGTGATCAGACGCTGACCATCGTTGACACGGTAGAGGAACTCTGCCTCCTGTAGGTCTAGGAGGTACAAACCGGCGGCCTGACTGATGGAAGTGGCTTCGACCGGCACGGGATTCTCAGCAAGAGCAAGTAGGCGCTGAATCATGTCCTCGGCCAGTTCTCGATCATCGTTATCCCGCAGGAATCGCAAGACGTTGCGCCGGACGTCAAGCCTGAAGGAGGCCATCGGCGCGCAATTCCGCCACGAATTCCTCCATAGTCAGGGATTCTTCGTCCAAGGCGCTAACGACCGTGAGCAAGCTACGAAGATGATGCATTAATTCTCGAAACTCTTGTAGCGGCAACGCCACACTTTGGGCACCATCGATCTCAGTCTTCAGTGCGATTGGATGCGTCAGGTACTCTAGGCGCTCGGCGAGTTCCCAGTCGGGATCATCCTGCGATGATTTCGACAACATCTTCTTGGCAGCCATCTCCACCTCCCGGTCGCCTCACGGCTCGCTTTTGGCACGGGTCCCGTACTCCATCATGCGTATATGGCACGTCCGCGTGGGCTCGCTTCTTGAGATACCAACTCAACCTATCCTACATCCCCAGTTTCTCCCGCAGCGCCGGCAGCAGCTCCTCGATGCGCACGCGCGTCTGCTCCATGGAATCGCGGTCGCGGATCCGTCGCGCCAGGGCGAGTCGGCGTCGAGGTAGCAGTCGGAGGTGTGGAGGATACGGAGGGGGCGCTCAGGCATCAGTCAGCCGAGCCGGTGGCGGCCTGAATGTCAAGGATGAGGACGAGTCTCAGCGAATGGTCGAGCCGGTAGAGTATCTGGTGCCCGGCGGTACGGATGACGAACATCTGGGACAGGTCGGGGACCGGAGTAGCCTGGGTTGGAGCCTGATTGTCTCTCAATGAATTGATTACTTGAGAAAGGATCGTTGCCGTGTGTCTATCACTAAGGTTTCGCAAGAACGCCAAGCATGCCCGGTTAGGCTTCAGGCGGTAGGAGTCCATCTTCCTTTAGGGCTGCCAAGAACTCTTCCTCACTCATGAAGTCTTCTTCCCTGGCGTTGAAAGCGATGGCGATGGACTGGTAGTCGCTCATCAAACGCCGGAATCCTTCCATCGGGATCACGACCGCGGTCCTGTCTCCCGAGGAATCAGCCAGGAACTTCATACCGGCCAGGTAGGGGAAGATCCTCGCGTATTCGAGCGCTGGGTCCTTTTCGGCCTTATTCTTTGCGGAGCTTGGCCGGGGATTTCGTTTCTGACCAACAGCATTTGTCATTTCGCGCCTCAGCTGAAGCTTCTTACCCTATCCTACATCCCCAGCTTCTCGCGCAGCGCCGGCATCAGCTCCTCGATGCGTACGCGCGTCTGAGCCATCGAGTCGCGCTCGCGGATCGTAACGGCGTGGTCTTCGAGCGAGTCGAAGTCGATGGTCAGGCACAGCGGCGTGCCGATCTCGTCCTGGCGGCGATAGCGGCGGCCGATGGACTGGGCGTCGTCGAACTGGGTCATTAAATGAGGGCGCACAAGGGCAGCGACTTCGCGCGCCAGAGGCGTGAGCTTCTCGTTGCGTGATAACGGCAGGATAGCGACCTTGATCGGCGCGATCTCGGGATGGAGATGCAGAACAACCCGCTTCTCGCCGCGCACCTCCTCTTCGTCGTAGGCGTCATAGAGGAAGACCAGGAACGCCCGCTCGACTCCGACCGCGGGTTCGATGACGTAGGGCACGATGTGCTCGTTGGTCTCCTCGTCGAAGAAGGTCAGGGTCTTGCCGCTGTGCTTGGCGTGCTGGGTCAGGTCGAAGTTGGTGCGGTTGGCGATGCCCTCGAGCTCCGACCAGCCCATCGGGAACAGGTACTCGATGTCGTAGGTGGCCTTCGAATAGTGGGAAAGCTCGTCCGTTTCGTGGGGCCGCGTGCGCAGGTGGTCCGGACGAATGCCGAAGCGCTCGAACCAGCTCAGGCGCTCCGCGAGCCAGTGCTGGTGCCAGTGTTCGTCGGTGCCGGGCTTGCAGAAGAACTCCATCTCCATCTGCTCGAACTCGCGGTCGCGGAAGATGAAGTGCCCGGGCGTGATCTCGTTTCTAAACGCGCGGCCCTGCTGGGCGATACCGAAGGGGAGCTTGCGCCGCATCGAGGTGACGACGTTCTCGAAGTTGACGAACATGGCCTGCGCGGTCTCGGGCCGCAGATAGGCGAGGCTGGCGTCCTCCTCTACGGGGCCGACGAAGGTCTTGAACATCAGGTTGAAGGGGCGCGCCTCGGTGAGCTGGCCCTTTGCACCGCACTCCGGGCAGACGTCGCCCTCGAGGTGGTCGGCGCGAAAGCGCTTCTTGCAATTGCGACAGTCGACCATGGGGTCGGTGAACGTCTCGACGTGCCCGCTCGCCTCCCATACACGAGGGTTCATGACGATGGCGGCGTCGATGCCGACCACGTCGTCACGCTCCTGGACCATGGCCTTCCACCAGACGCGCTTGATGTTGCTCTTCATTTCGACGCCGAGGGGGCCGAAATCCCAGAAGCCGCCGATGCCGCCGTAGATCTCGCTGCCCGGGAAAACGAACCCGCGCCGCTTACAAAGGGATACGAGAGTCTCGAACGAGAGCACGGGCCGTGCCGGCTGCTCTGCCATGGTCTGTCTCCTTGTCGCGGCCGGCCGGCGGGAATCGGCCGCGTGACGAATCTAACGATAAAGAAAATGCGCCCCTCGAGGCCGAGGGGCGCGCAGAGAGCCGGCCTCGACCCCTTGGGGCTAAGTCCGTCCTCCTCCGAGTTGGGGGCGCGGATGCGTTCGCATGTGGTGCTAAACGTAAGGTAGCCTCCCGCCGCTGTCAACAAATGAGGGCGTGCGCCGGCCAGATCGCCACGCTATAGTTGGGTCAGCGCGGACTACCGCTGCCGGGAGGGCGAGGGAGTGAGCATCTGGTGTCCGGGCTCGAGCGAGCAGGCCTACACGGCGCGAGCCGTAGCCCGTTGCCCATCCTGCGGCGCCATCGTTGGCGTTACCCGCCAGGGCCACATCAAGCCCCACCTCGAGACGAAGGTCCCGGGCAAGAAGCCGGCACGGCGCTAGCCGTTTTAGCCCCGACAGGAAACGCGCTCAGCCCGGCCTTACGCGAGTGGCCGGGTCCAACCTCTGTCTATCTTGACACGCCGGCGCTTTGCTGGCACTCTGCCATCATCATTTGCCAGGGAGGACGCCGGTGAGGGCCCAGGAGCAGATCGTCCAGAACATCCTCACGGGCGCATTCTATGAGGACCCATACCCCACGTACCGCCTGATGCGCGAAGAGGCGCGGGCGTTGTTCATCGAACCGCTGGGGACGTGGGTCCTCACCGGCTTCGACGAGGTCTACACCGCCCTTCGACGCCATGACGTCTTCTCCTCGACGGCGCTCAGCGGTCAGGGCCCGGACCAAAGCGCCGGTCAGGTAGTCCTGATCAGCGACGACCCACCGCGTCACACCGCCCTGCGAGGCCTGGTGAACCGGGCCTTCACGCCGGCGCGAATCAAAGAGATGGAGGCCTGGATACAGTCGATCGTCGACGGGCTCCTGGCGGACTTCGGCGATGGCGAGGCCGACGTCGTCGAAGTCCTGTCTGTCCCTCTGCCGGTCACGGTCATCGCCGAGCTGATGGGCATTCCGGCGCACGACCGGGAGAAGTTCAAGCGCTGGTCGGACGCACTGATCGCGGAATCGGCGGAGGAAGATGAGCAGCGGCGTGCGGAGATGAGAGAAATGGGCGAATACTTCGCTCGGGTCCTCGACGAACGCCGATCTCACCCAGCCTCCGACCTGTTCACGGCCCTGGCGGAGGCCGAGATCGGGGGCCAGCGTCTCCAGGACTGGGAGATCATTGCCTTCGCGACCCTGTTGCTGGTGGCCGGCAACGAGACGACCACGAACCTCATCTCGAACATGCTCAACGTTCTCGCGGCCAGTCCGGAGCTCTGGGCACGCCTCCGTGGCGACCCATCGGTGGTCGACGCGGTGATCGAGGAGACCTTGCGCTACGACAGCCCTGTTCAGACGCTTCCCCGCGTGACACTGAGCCAGGCCAGGCTCGGGGCGGCGACGGTCCCCGCGGGAAGCCGCCTGCTCGTTTCCTTCGGCGCTGCCAACCGCGACCCGCTCGCCTTTCCCGATCCCGACGAGTTCCGGCTGGACCGCGACCTGGGCCGTCATATCGCCTTCGGCTACGGCATCCACTTCTGCCTGGGCGCGCCGCTGGCGCGGACGGAGGCGAGGATCGCGCTCAACGCGCTCCTGGACCGCTTTCCCGGCCTCGAGCCCGGCTCGGTGTCGGGTACGAGGCAGCGCGCTTCCTTGATCATTCGCGGGTTCACGAGCCTGCCCCTGCGCTTTCAGCGGTAAAACGCTCCACGTTTCGAGCGAAAGCCGCTGTCCGGCACAAGCTCGCGCACGTGGTTTTGAATTAGGCCGCTTTCAACCGGACATTTGACCCGATCAGGCGTCTCAAGCGACGATGAGGCAACTCGTTCTCTGTTTCGCCGCGTTGACGCTAGAATGCCCTGAATGCTCATCGACCTCCATACGCACACACGTCCCCTGTCATGGGACTCGTATTTGGACCCCAACGAACTAATTGAGCGATCGCGAAACGCCGGTCTCGACGGCATCTGTCTCTCGGAGCACGACTACTTTTGGGAGCCGGAAAAGGTCCGAGATCTGGCCAAGAAGCACAATTACCTGGTCCTGCCGGCCATCGAGATCAACACGGAAGACGGGCACATGCTGTGCTACGGCCTGGAGAAGTACGTGTACGGCATGCACCGTGTACGCGAGCTGGCGGACTATATCGCCGAAGCGCGGGGCGCGATGGTGGCGGCCCACCCCTATCGCCGCCAGATGCCCTGGAACCTCAAGGACGACCACGAGTATCACCTAGCCCTGGAGAGGGCCGCCGCGAATCATGCTTACTCCTATTGCGTCGCCCTCGAGCGGCTAAATGGACGCGGATCGGTCAAGGAAAACACATTCTCGGCCCACCTCTGTGAGCACATGAAGGTGCCGGGCACGGCCGGGACGGACGCCCACGCGATATCCGATATCGGGAAGTGCGCCACGGAGTTCGAGCGGCGGATCTCGACGCTGGCAGACCTGATCGAGGAGCTAAAGGCGGGGCGTTTTCGACCTAAAAGCCTCGTACCCGAGGGCGTCCTGACATCGGCCTGATTTCGTTGACACTCACGTAAGCGTGATGTAGATTGCGGACGCCCCGCAATCCCAGTAACCCGCAATCCCAACAACAACAGGAGGACTATGTGACGCAGGAAACTGAGTCAATGATCAGCGACGAAATGCGGGCCTCTATCGGACGCGAGGGGCCACCCTCCCGTCACGAAGTCGACAAGACGGGCATCCGCATGTTTGCCCGCTCCGTCGGCCACGCCGACCTCATCTTCTACGACGAGGACCACGCGAAGAGCAAGGGCTACCGTAGCCTGGTCGCCCCTCCGGGATATCTCGGCACCACGGCATTCCGCCCGGGCGCGATGCAGGGCGGACCGGGCGGCGGCATGGGAGGGCCCGGCGGCGGCGCCGGGGGGCGCCGCATGCGCGTTCTGAACGGTGGGACCGAGTTCGAG
>CAYRCD010000079.1:0-10004 GCA_964422735.1 uncultured Dehalococcoidia bacterium
CTACAAGGTCACAATCGAAGCCGCCTAAGGAGGGACTTTCAGAGCAATGACAGCGATAGAAACCGCTCCGGCGTTAGTCCGCGCCCTTTGCCTCGGCCCACAGGGCGAGCAGCTCTTCCAGCGACATGCCCTTCATGGCCAGCCCGCGCTCGCGGACGAGGCCTTCGACGGCCTCGAAGCGGCGGCGGAACTTGCGTGTCGCCAGGCGGAGCGACTCTTCAGCGTCGACGCCGATGTAGCGGGCGTAGTTGGCGAGGTTGATGAGGATGTCGCCGAACTCCTCGGTCCGTTGTTCGTGTGACTGGACGCGGGCGAGCTCGTCGATCTCTTCCGCGAGCTTGGCGACGACGTTGGACCGCGCGGGCCAGGCGAAGCCCGCCGCGGCGGCGCGCCGCAGGGCTTCCTGGGCGAGAGCGAGGGCGGGCATGGCCTCGGGAAGCCCATCGAGGGCGGAAGCGCCGGTCTCGCGCTCGGCGCTCTTGAGGTCCTCCCACTGCTCCAGCACTTGCGCTGAAGTTGTGATAGTTGGTCTGTCTGAAGGAGGGCGCCCACCCTCCTCCCCACTTCCCCCAGCGCCCTCGAGGAAAACGTGCGGATGACGCCGGATCAGCTTTGCGCTCAGGCCTCGCAACACCTCGGCCATCGTCCACTCTGCGGCTTCTTCAGCGAGCTGGGTGTGAATGAGGACCTGGAAGAGGAGGTCGCCTATCTCCTCCGGCAGGCGTCTGGTCTCGCCACTATCGATCGCGGCGACGACCTCGAAGGCCTCCTGGATCATGAAGGGCCTCAGGCTCTCGTGGGTCTGCTCGCGGTCCCAGGGGCAGCCGTCGGGCGCGCGCAGGCGGGCGATGATGTCGCGGAGCTGGCCGTAGAGGTCGATTTCGCCCTGGTCGGGCATCGTCATCACCCCGCACAAGATCTCGTTGACATGGCCGCAAGGCGTGCCTACGATACCACCATTCCCACAGCGCATGAGACCGAAGACGGGGCGGCTCAGCGAGGAGGCTCGTTGTGCTTGCCCTGCGCGTCCTGGCCTCGATACTCTTTGTCCTCTGTATTCCCGCCGCTCTCCTGACGACCAGCATCCGCTTCCTGGCGAACGAGCCCCGCGTGTACCGCTACGCCATCGACGATTTTGATGGCGTGGCAACGACGGGAATCGAACGCGGCGAGCTGATCCGGGCCGGCGGCGAGCTGCGCGACTACTTCAACAACGGCGATGAGCGGGTCGCCATCCGCGTAAAGCAGGGCGCACGGGAGGTGCCGCTGTTCAACTCACGCGAGACCGACCATCTGAAGGACGTGAAGTCCCGCTTCCGGGCGCAGAACGGCGTGCAGGAGTTCGCTGTCCTTTACGTCATCGCCTATGTGGCCGTAGTCGTCCTCTGGTCGCGTGAGGTGTCCGTGCGCTTCCTGGCCGTGCAGACCGCGATCGGCTGCGCCGTCACTCTGGCGGTCATCGGCGGCCTGGGCCTGTTCAGCCTCGGAGGCTTCGACAGCGCCTGGATCAAGTTCCACGAGATCATGTTCTCGAACGAGTTCTGGCTGCTGAACCCGCGCACGGATCACCTGATCCAGATCTTCCCGCCCGACTTCTGGGAGAGCATCGTCTTCTTCATCGGCATCCTGACCGCGGCCGAGGCCGGCCTGCTGCTGGTGCTTTCCGGGATCTACCTCGGAGTCACGGGTCACGAGCAGCATCGCGTCGAGCTGGCGCCGTCGTTTGGGTAGAAACGGAGAAAGCGACACACTCGTCGGCACCTCGGAAGTTTCTCAGTTTCTAGGGATATATCCCGCGGACCTTGATCGCGTCCACCACCCTCTGGAGGGCGACGACGTAGGCCGCGTCGCGAAGGTCGATGCGGCGCGCTTCGGCGGTCGCCGTAACCTCCTCGAAGGCGCGGGTCATGATCCGGTGCAGCCTGGTGTTGACTTCGTTCTCTTCCCAGAAGAAGGACTGGAGGTCCTGGACCCACTCGAAGTAGGAGACGACCACGCCGCCGGCGTTGGCGAGGATGTCGGGCACCAGGTACACGTTCCGGTCTACGAGGATGTCGTCGGCGTCGGCGGTTACGGGTCCGTTCGCGGCCTCGACGACCATGGCGGCGCGGATGCGGGTGGCATTACGGGTCGTTATCTGGCCTTCGAGCGCGGCCGGGATGAGGATGTCGACCGGCAGCTCCAGCAACTCCTCGTTGGTCAGGTCGCTGTGGTCGGCGCCGGGATGCTCGCCGAGCAGGCCCCCGGCCTGCCGGTGAGCGTAATAAGACTCGACGTCCAGCCCCTTCTCGTTATAGATTCCGCCCTTCGAGTCGCTCACCGCTACGACCTTCGCGCCGGCCTGCGTGAAGAGGCGGGCGGTTACACCACCGACGTTGCCGAACCCCTGGATGGCGACCGTGGCACCTTCCAGCGACGTGCCGCGCACCCGGCACGCCTCCTGGGTGACGTAGAGCACGCCGCGGCCGGTTGCCTCGAACCTGCCCTTGCTGCCGCCGATCTCGATCGGCTTGCCGGTGACGACGCCCGGCACCGAGTGACCTTGCTGCATGCTATAGGTGTCCATGATCCAGCCCATGATCCTGGGGTCGGTGCCGAGGTCGGGCGCCGGCACGTCGTTTTCAGGTCCGATGATGATGCTGATCTCCGACGCATAGCGCCGTGTCATGCGCTCCAGCTCGCCGTCCGACAGCTGGCGGGGGTCGACGATGACGCCGCCTTTCGCGCCGCCGTAGGGAAGGTTCACGACGGCGCACTTCCAGGTCATCCACATCGCCAGGGCCTTGACCTCGTCCAGCGACACGAACGGGCTGTAGCGGATGCCGCCTTTCAGCGGGCCGCGCGCCTCGTTGTGCTGGACGCGGTAGCCCGTGAACATGCGCGTTTCGCCCTTGTCCATGCGCACCGGGAAGTGAACGGTTAGCTCGCGCTTGGGCTGAGAGAGGATCTCCGTCATCCCCGCGTCCAGGTTCAGCATCGATGCCACGCGGCGCAACTGCGCCTGTGCGGTTTCGAACGGGTTCTCGGTGGGAAGCGAGGTAGAGTCTGCCATTGTTTTGCCTTTCCTGATTCACCTCGGGAGGCCCCCGGGTGTCGCCTCCATTATCGTCCGTATAATCCCGCCTGATGTTCAGGCGTAGACCCGGGGTCCAGGTCCAGTGTCCTTCCTGCGGCGCTGCGGTCGTCGCGCGCCGTTCGCGCCTGTGGGCCTCGAAGGAGACCTTCTGCCCAGAATGCGGGCGAGACCTGCCCGAGCCCCTGAAGGCGGCGTACACCACTTATCGGTACACTTCTTACGCCCGCCGGCTGCTGGCGTCGCTGATCGACTTTCACCCCCTCGCCGTTTCGGGCCTCCTGGTTGCGGTCGGCTTCTGGGTGATCGCAAACCGGGAAGGATACGAGGACGTTGGCCAGCGCGACGTTGTCGCGCTGGCAATCTTCTTCGATCTCTTCGTAACCGCGGTCCTGCAGCTGGCGCAGGTCTGGCTGTGGCGGCGAGGGCTTAGCGTCGGTAAGAGGGCGGCCGGACTTAGAGTCGTGAAGGAAGACGGCGAACCGGCGCGCTTCTTGCGCATGCTTGTCCGGGAGCTGGTGGGTAAGGACGTCTTCTTTATCGCCGTGACGGTGCTGTCCGGCGGAGTCGGCGGTTTAGCCTGGGTCCTGGTGCCCCTGTGGGACCGAAACCGTCAGGCTCCGCACGACACGCTCGCGGCCACGGTGGTCGTGCGTTCTGCGGAAGGGTGGTCCGCGACCATCACCGGCGCCTTCCTCGTCATGCTGGCTCTCGAGGTGGTCCTGGCGGCGCTGCTCCTCTCATCGCTGAAGGTTTAAGCCCCCGTTACGTGGCTTTCTCGTATGCTATTGCCGCTTAACCGGGCGCAGGCGGACAGCCGCGAAGGAGAGACGTCGATGACGAGAGAAACGCGGGATGCCGCCGCGGCCGAGGCCGCGAGCGCGATCCGCGAAGTTGCATCACGCGTAAAGACGAACATCGCCAAGGTGATCGTTGGCAAGGACGAGATCATCGATCTCGTCCTTGTCGCTTTGCTCTCCGACGGCCACATCCTGATCGAGGACGTGCCGGGCATCGGCAAGACGACCCTGGCGAAGTGCATCGCGCGCTCTATTGGTTGCAGCTTCAAGCGCATCCAGTTCACACCGGACGTCATGCCCTCGGACATAACCGGTATCAACTTCTTCAATCAGAAGCAGGGCGAGTTCGAATTTCGGCCCGGGCCGATCATCGCCAACATCGTGCTCGCCGACGAGATCAACCGGGCGACCCCCCGCACTCAGAGCGCCCTTCTCGAGGCGATGGAGGAACGCCAGCTCACCGTCGAGGGCGTCACGACGCGCCTTCCAGAGCCGTTCCTGGTCATCGCCACCCAGAATCCAATCGAGCTCGAGGGGACGTTTCCCCTGCCGGAGGCCCAGCTCGACCGCTTCTTCATGAGAATCGGACTCGGCTACCCGGACGAAGCTGAGGAGGAAGCGATCCTCCTGCGTTTCGAGGACCAGAGCCCCCTCGATTCACTAGAGCCGGTAATCTCCGGGGAGGAGCTCGTCCGCCTGGGCCATCTCGTGCCGCGCATCTATTGCGAGCCGACCGTCCGCCGCTACATCGTCCAGGTCGTCCAGGCGACACGCAGCCACAGCGCTTATGAGCTGGGCGCCAGCCCGCGCGGGAGCCTCAGCCTCTTCCGGGGCGCCCGGGCCCTGGCCGCGCTGCGCGGCCGCGATTACGTGTTGCCGGACGACGTCAAGACGCTCGCCCCCTACATCCTCTCTCATCGCGCCATCCTCAGCTCGCAGAGCCGCCTCCGCGGCCGCGACGCGGGGGCAGTCCTGGAGGAGGTGCTGGAGTCGGTCCCGGTGCCGGTGGAGTAGCTGTCAGCTGTCGGCGGTCGGCATTCGGCTGTCGGCGGGTCCGGGGCTCTGGGGGATGTCTATGCCAACTAGAGATTTCCGCGGGTTGGAGGTTTGGCAGAAAGCTCACGCTCTAACGCTTGCGTTATACGCAGGTTCTGCAAAGCTCCCTGTGCAAGAGTCGTACGGGCTCACAAGCCAATTGAGGAGAAGCGGCGCCTCGATCGCGGCCAACATCGCCGAGGGTTGTGGCCGAGACACAGAGGCGGACTTCGCGCGCTATCTCCAGATGGCGATGGGCTCCGCGAGTGAACTCGAGTATCACCTTCTCCTTGCGAAAGACCTTGGGTTTCTCGCCCCTGAAGAGCATTCGAAACTGGAAGCGGAGACCATTTGCGTGAAGAAGATGCTCTCGTCTTTCATCCAAAGGTTGCGTGCAGGTTCCAGGCAGGAGAGCCGAATGCCGAGCGCCGAAAGCCGACAGCCGGATGTGGTTTAGGCGCTACTGGCTGCCGATTCCCCTGATCTTCGTCGGCGCCGGCCTGGCGTTGAGCAGCGGTCCCTTGATCGGCCTGGGAGCGTTCATGCTCCTCTCCGGATTCGTGGCCAAGAAGTGGTCGGACCACGCGCTCGATGCCCTGCGCTTCGAGCGGCGTTTGCCCGAGAACCGCGCTTTCGCGGGCGAGAAAGTTTCCATGACTCTGCGGCTGGTCAACGACAAGCTCCTGCCCCTACCGTGGGTTGAGCTGCGCGACCTCATCTCCGAAGACCTTCCCGTTGGCGAAGAGCGCATGACCCCTTCCGGTTCGCCGGGTCAGGTCTATCTCCACCGCACGACGCATCTCGGCTGGTACGAGCGCGTCAACTGGCCGCTCGAGCTGGACGCCCCGGCACGGGGCTATTACCGTCTCGGTCCCTCGCGGATTGATTCGGGAGACATGTTTGGCTTCTTCCCTGTCGAAAGGGAGGACGAACGCACCGACGCGATCATCGTTTATCCAACCACCTACACGATGCCGGAGCTGGGCCTGCCCGCGGCGCGGCCTTTCGGCGAACGCAAAGGCCGTGAGCGCATCTTCGAAGACCCGACCCGGTTCGCCGGCCTGCGTGACTACCGGCCCGGCGACTCCATACGGCGAATCGATTGGAAGGCTTCAGCGCGGCGCCAAGCGCTCCAGTCGCGGGTCTTCGAGCCATCGAGCACCCTCCACCTGCTGGTCGCCGTCAACGTCAATACGCTGGCCCATAGCTGGCAGGGGTATGTGCCGGAAACCCTCGAGCGCGTCCTCTCGGTGGCCGCTTCCGTCGCCCGCTTCGGGTTCGAGTCTGGTTACGCGATCGGGCTCGTCGCCAATGGGGCCTATCCCACCTCCGACCGCCCGATGCGGATACCCGTGGGGCGGGCGCCCGATCAGCTCATGCGCGTACTCGAAGCGCTGGCCGTCATCGGTCCCCTGACGATGACCTCGCTGCCGATGGTGGTCGATCGCGAGGCGCAAGTCTTCCCCTTCGGCGCGACTCTCGCCTGTGTCACGGCGCGAATGGACGAAGCTCTGGCGGCTTCCCTGACGCGCATCCGCGGGGCCGGCCACAGCGTTACGGTCCTCTCGCTTGCAGATGGCGACCTCGAAGTTGAGCTCCAACGCATACCCGTCCTCAACCTCAGCAACGCCATGCGCTCGCTCGAAGCGAGAGCGGCGGCAGGAGTGCGATGAGCTGGCGCATCCCTGTCACCAGGGGGACCCTCCTGCTCATGGAGGCGCTCTGGACATACGCCCTGGTGGCCTTTGTCGTCGCGCTCGTCGGAAAGGGCGGCAACCCTAGCTTGGCCGGAGTCTGCGCGGTCGTCTTCCTCTCTTACGGCATCTCGCGCGCGCTCCAGGACTCCGACCTCTCCCTCGGTGTGATCAGGGCCTGGGGCACGATCCTGTCGCTGCTCCTGTTCTATGCGATCGTGCGGGCCGACTTCTTCGCCGACTGGCGCTTCTGGGACTTCCAGTGGGCGAACGACATGTTCAACCACACGGAACGGACATTGGCTAACCGTAGTGGTGAGATCTTCGGCGTGCTCCTGCTGTGGGGCTTCTGGATGCGCGGCATCCTGCGCGGACAAGAGCACCTGGGCTTCGATGACATCCTCAGCACCTTTGGCGTCGGCGTCCTGATCATCGCCGGCGTCGAAGTGTTCGAGGGATCGATAGACGATTCTCCGGCGCTGATCGGCCAGATTGCGATCCCTTACGCTGCCGTGGGTCTGGCCGCAATCGGCCTTGCTCACGCGGGCCGAGCGAGTGAGGAGAGCAAGAGGCCTTTCAGCAGGGTCTGGATTGCGGCAGCTGGGACCGTCATCGTTGCCGTCGGCGCGGTTTCCGTGGTCTTGGCCCTGTTCGACCTGGTCGCGGCGACCGAGGCGGTGCAGAGCGCGGGCGGAAGCCTGGCCGGCGTGGCAAAGAGCGTGGGCCATTACCTCGCCTGGCCGCTCATTCAGGTCATGGAGGTAATGTTCGCCGCCCTGCGCTGGTTGCTGACCCTGATCCTCGGCAAGCCCAATCCCCCCGTGGCCCAGACCGAAACGGGTGCCATGTCGACTTGCGTCCAGCAGCAAATCCTTAACGGCCTGACCGCCGAACAGGCGGCGAAGGCCTGCGAAGAAACCACTCGCCACCTGCCCGAGTGGGTAAAGCTGATCGTCCGCTTCCTGGTCGCCCTGCCCGTCGTTGGTCTGATCGCCCTGATGACCGCGGTTCTCTTCAGGCGGTTTCGGAAGCGATTGGGCCAGGCCGAAACGAAAGAGTCAACCTACCAGGAGGGCCGCCTGGCGGCCGACCTGAGCGGCTTCCTCGGCAACCTCCTGAACCGCCTGCGGCCCAACATCCACCTCGGCCGCGACCACCTCGATCCTGCGCGCCGCCTCTACTTCGACATGCTTGACGACGCGGAAGGCCGCGGGATCAGGCGCGCGCTGGGCCAGACGCCGCTCGAGCTTGCACCCCGCTTACAGGAGAGCTTCCACGCCGAGGTCCCCGGGCGCATAACCGACGCCTTCGACGACGCGCGCTATGGCAGCCGGCCGCCGCCCGAACCCGAGGTCCGGCGGTTGCGTGATGAGTGGGACGCGGTCCGAGACGGCGGCTGACCGTCCACTAGGGGCCTTTGAGGAGGATAGTGAATCCTTCTTGTTCGAATCCATGGTCACTGGTAGCCACCTCGCGGATCCCCAGTCGTTTACAGATGAGCATCGAGATGCAATCTGTGAGACTGTAGTCCTTGCCTGGCCGGTCCAGGTAGAAGCGAACGGCGTCGCGAACGAGGCCGGTGGGTACTGGTTCGACGGCGATAGTTGGCGTGTCCAGAGCCTCCTGGACGCTGTTGGCCGCCAAAGTACGAATGTATCGACCGAATCTTGAGAAAAAGTTGAGAACTTCGAGGAAGATCGCCTCCGTCGTAACGATCCTTTCGTCTGGCACCAAACGCTCGAGCTCTGTGGCTCGAGCATGGTGACGATCTGATGCCAGGATGGTCGCGACGTAAAACGAAGAGTCCAGGAAGATCGGTGCCCGATTCATTCCGTCTTGGGAGACTCGTACGTGTAGTAATCAAGGTTCACGGACGCGTCAGTTGGCATTTTGGCTAACTCCTCTGGAGGAATGGAAGCGCCAAGTCGCCCGAGCCAGGAAAGGAATGACTCTCCGTCGCGGCGTTTTGTAAGTCTGAACCGCGGTTCAGCCGTGACCGCCCCGGTGCCGCGCCCAGAGTCATCCCACTTGCGGCTGCCGCAGTGCGGACACATAGCCGGGCGGCCGCTCTTGCGCGGCGTCCATTGCCAGTCGCACTTGTGGCAGCGGAGAGTCGGGAGGACGACGTCGACCATGCTGTTATGATAACAGCAGAACACATGCCCGTGAGTGGCGCGCGTCTGTCCGCTACAATACGGCAGACGCCATGTCGCCTGCCTTCCTGGCCAAGCTCAACCGCGTCGCCGAGCTGAACGACAGTCTCCTCTGCGTGGGTCTCGACCCCGACCCCGCGCTTATGCCCGTGGCCGATGTCGGCGACTTTAACCGCGCGATCATCGAGTCAACCGCCGACCTGGTCTGCTGCTTTAAGCCGAACCTGGCGTTTTATGAGGCCCTCGGCCGAGCGGGCTGGGACGCGCTTCAGCGAACGCTCGCGAGCGTCCCGGCCCACATTCCCGTCCTGCTCGACGCCAAGCGAGGTGACATCGGCAACACTTCGGCGGCCTACGCGAAGGCGGTGTTCGAGGTCCTCGGCGTCGACGCCGTGACCGTCAACGCCTACGGAGGCCGCGACGCTGTAGAGCCGTTCCTCGAACACGAAGACCGCGGCATTTTTATCTGGTGCCGCTCTTCTAACCCGAGCGCGGGTGATTTCCAGGACCTCGCGACCGAGTTCGAGGGGCGCTCGCTGCCCTTGTGGCAAGTGTTTGCGCTGCGCGCCCGCGATTGGAACGCCGCCGGGAATGTTGGGCTCGTAGTCGGCGCGACCTACCCGGCCCAGCTCGCCCAAGCGCGTGCGCTGTGTCCGGACATGCCGATCCTGGTGCCGGCAGTCGGCGCCCAGGAAGGCAGCCTGGCGGAGGCCGTTCGAGCGGGGTTGGACGCCGACCAGCGCGGCATCATCATTTCGGCGTCCAGAAGCGTTCTCTACGCCTCGCGCGACGCCGATTTCGCCCTCGCCTCCCGGGCCGCGGCCCAACGCCTGCGGGACGAAATCAACCGTCACCGGCGTGGTGTAATTGGCCGGCTGGAGTCCTGAGCCACGGTCCTCGAGCTCGGTCTCGGAGACGTCCTCCGCCTGCGGAAGCCACATCCCTGCGGCTCATCCGACTGGGAGGTCGTGCGCCTGGGCGCCGACATCCGCCTGCGTTGCCTTGGCTGTGCGCGGCGGGTCCTGCTCGAGCGCTCGGTGGTCGAGCGACGCCTGAAGCAGGTGATCGGCCGTGGCGGCCCCGCCGCGACCGCGCCGCCCGAGCTTCATCCGAGCCGGTTCCTCGCCGCGGAGGGCCAAGCCAATGCGGACGGGACCGCCGAGAGACCGCGGCAGCCATGACAGACTACGCCGCCCCCCGGCGTAACCGCCTGCTGTTGGCCCAGTGGACGGAGCTGCTCGACCAGGAT
>CAYRCD010000080.1:0-4818 GCA_964422735.1 uncultured Dehalococcoidia bacterium
TCCTTCTTGAGGACCGCGAGATTGCCGGTCTCGCCAATCCTGACCTCGTCGCCGATGATCTCGACTTCGGGGCATGCGCTGCACGCGGGGCAGAGCGACACCGTCAGCTTTTCCATCGTGTTCACCTCCCCTCCTTCGGAAGTGTCAGACCTTCGATATGGGCGCAGACCAGCGCCTTGCCGCGGGGCGCGGAGCGGGGAGATCTGAGCAGCTTCAGGTGACCGCCCCCGCCTTTTTCAAAGTGCTTGACATTCCCCTATAGGGGAAGGTTTACCCTCGTGACAGGAGGGATCCATGGGAAAGGCTTTCACGATCGGTCAAGCCGCAGCCCGGGCAGGCGTCACTCCCAAGGCTATCCGCTTCTATGAGAGCGCCGGGGTCCTGCCCCCGGCCGCGCGGAGTCCTGGCGGGTACCGGCTCTATAGCGACGAAGCCGCCGAGGTTCTCGCTTTTATCAAGCAGGCCGCGGGATTGGGCCTCACGTTGGCGGAGATCAAGGAGATCCTTGCCATCCGCCGAGGCGGCCGGCCGCCATGCAGCCACGTGTACCGTCTACTGCAGGAAAAGGCCCGGGAGTTCGATCGCAAGCTCAAGGATCTCGTTGAGCTTCGCCGTCGAGTCCGCCAGAGCTTGGCCGCCTGGAAGCGGCAGCCCGTCAAGAAGGCGGTGGTATGTCCCCACATTGAGGGGAGCCCTAAGCGTCCTCGGCTCGGCACGAGCGCAGTGGCTCGCGCTACGACGCCTGCGACGGGCGCACGTTAAGGCCAAATTCAGACTGAGGGGGACAGGAATGGAACAGGTTGAGCTTCGAGTTAAGGGCATGAGCTGCAACGCCTGCGAGCAACGAATCGAGCGGGCACTGGCCCGGATTGACGGGGTGGTCCGCAGCTCTGCCGATCATCGCGCCGAGACGGTCCGCGTGGTGTTCGATCCATCCCGGGCATCTGCCGAACGAGTGCAGGTCTGCATCCAGCAGGCCGGCTACGAGGTGTCGCCATGAGTGCCTCGGTTGCGACGGCACCGACCTCCTCGTCTGCGCCTTACTGGGTAGAAGACATTCCAGGTTCCCGGGGGCATGCTCGATTTCGCGCGAAGATCGGAGGGCTTCACTGCTCGCTTTGCACGGGTACGATCGAGAAGGCCGTCGGCCGGTTGCCGGGAGTCCAAAAGGTCGCCGTGAGCCTGACCCATGAGCAGGCGCTGATCGAATACGACGGGACCCGCGTGACGCCCCAGCAACTCTTGGCGACGCTCAAGGACATCGGGTACACCATCTGGGACCCGCGAAAGGCCCGCCCCTACGAGGAAGAAGAAGCCGCACTCGTCCGCGAGGGGAAGCGCCTGCTGGGAGCGATAGGGTTCAGCCTCATCTCGCTCGCGCTCATCCTCCAGGTGGTCGGCGTCTGGTCGCTGGTCGTGCCCTCCCTCGTGGGGTTCAGCCTCGTGACACTCGCCTATCTCATTTTGCGTGGCGAGAGTCTGAGCAAGGCGGTGTTGGGCACCTCCGGCCTAGGGGTGGTGATTGCCGTCATTCTCTTAGCCAAGTTCCGCGGATGGACACAGCCTGCCGTGCCATGGATTGTCGGCTTGTTCGCCGTCCTCGTTATGTTCGGGCTGGCCCACCATATTCTGCGCATGGCGTACCAATCCATTCGCCGCGGGATCCTCAACCAGCACGTCCTCCTGGAGGCCGGCGCTTTTGCCGGCCTGGCCGGTGGCGTGATCGGCCTGGCCCTGAGGCCGGCCCACTATCCCACCGCCCCGTTCTTCGCCGTGTCGGTGATGATCGTGAATTACCACCTCTTCTCGGAGTGGCTCTCGCTGCTTGTCAAGACGCGCAGCTCTCAGGCCGTCAAGCGGCTCTTGGATCTCCAGCCAGACACTGCCCGCGTCGTGCGCGCCGGCGAGGAGATCGAGGTGGGCCTCGAGGGAGTGGGCGTGGGCGACTTGGTTCGCGTGCGCCCAGGAGAGCGCATTCCCGTGGACGGCGAGGTCGTCGGCGGTCATTCGGCGGTCGACCAGTCTCTCGTGACAGGAGAGCCCGTGCCGGTCGAGAAGACCATCGGCGACTCTGTCGTCGGTGGGTCCATCAATGGCCTCGGCACCCTTCTGGTCCGGGTCACTGTAGTCGGGGAAGGAAGCTTCTTGCAGCAGGTCATCCGGCATCTGGAGGACGCCCGGGCGCTCAAGCCCGGCATCCTGCACCTCGTCGACCGGATCCTCAAGATCTACGCTCCAACGGTCCTCGGCCTGGCGGCGCTTTCCTTTGTCGGGTGGCTGATAGGCTCCTGGCTTGCGACCGGCCATCCAGATCTCGCTCGTGCAGCGTTCGCCGGACTGAGCGTGCTGGTCATGGGGTATCCCTGTGCCGTCGGCATTGCGGCGCCGCTATCGATCGTCCGGGGAGCGGGACAGGCTGCTGACCAGGGAATCATCATGCGGACCGGCGAGGCATTCCAGGCTTTCCGCTCGGTCTCTCACATCGTACTGGACAAGACGGGCACTCTGACCGTCGGGCGTCCCGTCATCAAGGAGGTCGTTGCTCTGGACAACCAGGACGAGCTGGTGGCGTTAG
This sequence comes from uncultured Dehalococcoidia bacterium, assembly GCA_964422735.1. Lineage (GTDB taxonomy): Bacteria > Chloroflexota > Dehalococcoidia > DSTF01 > WHTK01 > CAYRCD01. Next base: position 2,576 of record CAYRCD010000080.1, read on the forward strand.
CCGCCGCGGCCGAGGCCTCCTCGGAACATCCCCTTGGCCAGGCGATCTTAAGTGCGGCCCTCGACAGGAACGTGCGCATCCCGCAGGTCCAGGAGTTCAAATCAGTCACCGGACGAGGGGTATCAGCCCTGATCGAGGGAGCATGGATCCGAGTCGGGCGGGCGGATTATGTCGAGGAGACCGGGGTTGATCTGTCCCCGCTGAGGCACCGCATGGTGGAGTTAGAGGAGGCTGGACTGACGGTGGTTGCGGTGAGCCGGAATCAGCGCCTCCTTGGCGCCATCGCGTTGGGTGACGAGCTGCGCGAGGACGCCGCGGAGGCGGTCACAGCGATGAAACGGGCAGGGCTCGTGACGGTGATGGTCACCGGGGACAACGAGGGCACGGCCAGGCGAGTCGCGACCCGGCTGGGCATCGATGAAGTCTATGCCCGGGCGCTTCCCGGCGAAAAGGCGGAGATCGTCCGCCGACTGCAACAGCGGGGCCGCGTGGCGATGGTGGGCGACGGGATCAATGACGCACCGGCGCTGATGCAGGCGGATGTTGGCATTGCCATGGGAACGGGAACGGATATCGCCATCGAGTCGGCCGACATCATCATCGTCGGGAACCGGCTGGACTCCATCGTCACGGCCCGAGATATCAGCCGCTGGAGCTATGGAAAGACGAAGCAGAATGTGGTGCTCGCCTTTCTGTTCAACGGCATTGGGATCCCGGCGGCGGCGACAGGGCTGGTCTATCCTGTCTGGGCCATGGTGGCCATGGCTGTCAGCGTCACCAGCATCTTCGTCAACTCGCTCTGGGGCCGCCCGTCACTCTTCTTCGGCGCCGTGCTGAGCGTCGGGCGCGGTTCCGCGCCTGCCTCGGCCGAGAGCTCGCACTCGTGACGGGCGCTGCCGTTCGAGGGCTGCGCAATCCCTTCCGCAGCCGCCTGCGCGCCGGCGTGGTCGTGGTGCTGCTGGCGCTCGTCACGGGTTTCCTCGCGTTGATGGTCCAGGCCGCGCTGGCGAGCCGCGACCAGATCGCTCGGCTCGACGCCCGCGTGCAGACGCTCGTGGAACTCCGCGAGGCCGGGGCCTTCGGCACGGGGGGGTTCGGCGGCGACGACCCTGTGGGCGAGAAAGACTTCTCTGTCGACACCCTGGAGCGGCTCCGCCGCATTCCGAACGCGGGCCACTTGGCGAAGATCGAGGAGTACGTGTACACGCCACAGGTCGATCCGTCGAAGCCCAACGCCTACGCCATGGTGATCGGCACGCTGCCCGGTGCCGCCATGCGCGCCATCGGCGAGGTCGACTACGAGAACGCCCGAATTATCGCGGGACGCGCCTTGCGGCCTGAAGACGCTCAGGCGCGCGTGGCAGTCGTCGGCCGCCTCTATGCCTGGCAACGGCTCGGCCTCCGGGAGCCCGAAGCCGCGTCGCTCTCCGGCCAGCAAATCATGCTGGGCGGTCAGGCCTTCCAGGTCGTGGGCGTGTACACCACGGCGAATGACTTCGGCGACAACCATGTGTTCGTCCCGATCGAGACGTTCCGCGCCGCGTTCAGATCGGGGAAGAAGCTCACGAAGATCTTCGTCACAGTGGACTCCGTCGCCAACGTCGAGCGCGTCGTGCAGGACCTCAAGGACCGAACGAAGTTCCCGGAGGTCGACACGGTGACGACGCCGGAAGCCGTCTCCACGGCGCGCACGACGATCGGGAGCCTCGCGGTGGCGAGCGCGTACGGCTCGATCCTGCTCTTCGCGATCGGCGCAGTCCTGGTCGTCTTCGTCATGGTGCTCTCGACGCGCGAGCGCGTCCGCGAGATCGGCACGCTGAAAGCGATCGGCGCTTCGAACCACGAGGTCGTCATCCAGTTCCTCGCCGAAGCGGTCACGCTGAGCGGCCTCGGCGGGCTCGGCGCCGTGCTCGTCGCAGCGGTTTTCGCGCAGGTACTCCAGCGGGCGCTTGGACTGCCCGTGGCGTTCGATGGCCGCGTCCTCTGGTTCATCGGCGTCGGGTCGATCGTTTTCGCGGCACTTGGCAGCGTCTATCCCGTCATCCGCGGGGTCCGCTTGAGCCCCGTGGAGGCGATGCGGAGCGTGTGATGGGCATGGCGAGATTCGGATTCAGGAACCTCTTCCGGAGCCGGCTGCGGCTCGCCGTCGTGGCGCTCCTCATCGCGTTTCCCTTCTTCCTCCTGCTGGTGATGCAGGGGATCGGGGACGCCGTCCACCGGCAGACGGAGCTGCTCAAGCGGAC
>CAYRCD010000080.1:4918-9563 GCA_964422735.1 uncultured Dehalococcoidia bacterium
CGCGCACGATCCGAGTCGTCGGCATCTATGCGAGCGGGTACGTGTTCGGTGACATGCAGCTCTTCATCCCGCTCGACACGTTCCGCGACATCTATGGCGTTGGCGACCGCATCTCCTGGCTCTTCGTGACGGCGGATTCCTCCGAACATCTGCCCGCGGTCGAGCAAAAGCTCCGGACCCTGGTTGGCGATGCCGCCGACGTCATCGCGCCGACCGCCGCGGCGGAGTTCGAGCAGCTCACCACGCGCGCGGTGATGCGGCTCACAACGAGTGGAACGCTCCTCGCCGCGGTGTTGATGGTGATCGTGGTCTTCTTCGTCATGCTCCTCATTGTCCGCGAACGATCCTGGGAGATCGGGACCCTCAAGGCCATCGGCGCGCCCAACGCGGGTATCGTGTTGGGCTTCCTGACCGAAGCCGTCGCCCTCTGCGCGGTCGGCGCGCTGTTCGGAACCGCGTTCTTCGCAATCGTCGGCGGTCCGATCACTCGTCGCGCGTTCAGCCTGGGGATCGCGCCCTTCCTTCCGTCGCATTACAAAGACACGCTGCTCCAGAGTCTCAACCTGTCCGCGGGCCTCGGTCCCGCCACCGTCGGCGTGCTTCTCGGGGTCTGCGTCGCCGTGGCCCTCGCGGGCAGCCTCTGGAGTGTGCGGCAGATCGTTCGGCTCTCACCGCTGGAGGCCATCCGCAATGAATAGTGAGAAGGCCACGCTCATCGCGCTTCGTCGCGTCACCAAGCTCCATCGCAAGGGCCAGGAGACGATTCGTGCCCTCGACGGCATTGACCTCGACGTGGCCGAGAACGGGATGGTGGCGGTCGTCGGGGCGAGCGGGAGCGGCAAGTCGTCGCTGCTGCACGTCATCGGTGCGATGGACCGCGCAAGCTCCGGTCAGCTCCGGGTCGCGGGGCAGGACTTGACGACCCTCTCCGAAGCGGCCCTCACGCGGTTCCGGCGCCAGACGGTCGGGTTCGTCTTCCAGGCCTTCAACCTGATCCCGAACCTTACCGCGCTCGAGAACGTGATGCTGCCCATGGAGTTCAACGGAGTGCCGGCATCCGAACGGCGCGAACGAGCCGGCGCGCGGCTCGAACGCGTCGGGCTCGGCAAGCGGGTCGGTCACGCGCCGCGGGAGCTCTCCGGCGGTGAGCAGCAGCGCGTCGCAATCGCCCGGGCGCTGGCCAATGATCCGCCCCTCGTCCTCGCCGACGAGCCCACGGGGAACCTCGATTCCAAGACCGGCCAGCTGATCTACGAGCTGCTGAAGGAAATCGCGCGGGAGCGCACCGTGGTCGTCGTGACCCACGCCGAGGTGTTGGCGCAGATGGCCGACCGGGTCGTCCACATCAAGGACGGGCGGCTTGTACCGGGAAGCTAGTATGAGGCCGCCGGTCGAGACGGCCGACGCTTCAATCGAAGCGACACGGCCAACTAGGCAAAGGAGGATACATGAGATGCGCTCTCTACTGATCGCCGTCGTACCAGTACTCGCCCTGTTTGCCGCCGTCTCGGCGGGTCTCGCGCAGCAGCAGATCGAGGGCACCGTGGTGAGTACCAAGCTGACAGCCTGCGACTTCAAACCGGGGACGTGCGAGGGGACCTTGGTTCTGGATACGAAAGGCGCGACGGCCGGCCAGGTCACGATCAAGGTCCCGAAAGGTACGCTGATCAAGCAAAGTGACGGGCACCTCTTCCTGCCTGGGACCAAGGGGCGCGTCGTCGCGATCACGTACGTCGAGAACAAGGGCGAGAAAGTCGCGAAGTCCATCGAGGTGAAGTCAGCCAAGCCATGAAGACAGCGGTTCGCCTCGCCTCGGCCATTCAGCAGTCTGGCTATCAGGTGGTCGGCCGGCATTGACAGAGGTTACCCTGACGAGCCTGGTGCTCCTGCCGGTCGGCCTCGGCCTGCTTGGCTTCATCGAGCCGTGCTCGATTGGATCGACGCTGATCGTCGTAAAGCATCTCGAAGGCAAGAGTGCGGCCCGCAAGCTCGCCCAGGTCGGGGTCTTCGCGGGCACGCGCGTGCTTTTCATCGGCTTCTTAGGCATCGTGGCGGCCGTGCTGGGAACGGCCTTTCTGGGTGTGCAGCAGGGCGCGTGGGTCGTTCTCGGCTCCGTCTACGTACTGCTCGGCCTTCTCTATATGATCGGAAAAGCCGAGGCCCTAATGGTTCCTCTGGGGCCGAGCCTCCATCGTTTTTCAGACTTGCCCGCCTCGGCCAGCCTCGGCGTTCTGCTCGGCTTCAACATCCCGGCATGCGCGGCGCCGCTGCTCCTCGCCCTCCTTAGTACGGCGGCAGTCAGTGGCGCCGCGGGTGCGACCCTGGCGACCGGCTTTGTTTCCCTCGCTCTCTTTGGCCTTGCGCTCTCTCTGCCGCTTGTCGTCGCCGTACTCTTCGAACCGGCCCGACGAGCCATCGATTGGCTGGCAGGACTATCGAGTCGATTGCCGCTCTGGACCGGCGCGCTGCTGATTGCCCTCGGGTCCTGGTCGATTTGGCTTGCCCTGTCCGCGCCGGTTAAAGGATAGTGGGCAGCTCCGGCGCGGCACACTCATAGAAAATGGAGAAAAGCGAGGTCCGCGGGATCCCGATTCCTCCCCGCCCTCAACGTCCCTCGTTGGCGCGGCTGCTTCCAGGGGTTGCGGCGTCGCTCCTCACGCTGGGGGTCCTGGGGTTCATCCTCTACCGGCTCGACTTTGCCGCCCTGGTGCGCGCCCTGGCGGGCGCCCGCTACGGGTACGTCGCTCCTTTGATCTTGACCACCATCGTTGTCCAACTCGTGGGGGCCCTCCAGTGGCGGCTGATCCTGAGCTCGGTCAAGTGGGTGGGGCCGATGCGGCTGTTCGCGGCCCAGATGGTTGGGGCTCTCGCCACTGGCGTGTTCCAGCTCCCGGTGGGTGCCGTGGTGAAGGCGTATGTGGTGGCGCGTCGGGAACAGGTCAGCATGAGCGCCGTCCTCGCCACCGCACTCTCCGATCGCCTGATCGACGGCTTCGCCTTCGTCGGACTGGTTGGAGTCGTCCTGGGCGGGCTCCCTCTCCCACCATCTTCGGCACCGGTCCAAGCGGCGCTTCGGGCCGCCGGGTGGACTTCGCTCGGACTCTACGTGGGCCTGGCGCTGATGCTGGCTGGCGTCGGCGCGTTCCCTGGGCAGGGTGCTGCCCTGGTCGAACGGCTCGTCGGACGCTTCGCCGCGGCGCCTGCTTCCCGAATCGCGCAGCTCTACGCGCGATTCTGCCAGGGTGTCCGGCTTCCGGCGCGCCGGCGCGACCGCGTTCTGCTCGTGGGCTGCGCCGCGGCCAAGAAGGCGATCATTCCTTTTCAGGTATACTGGGTCGCCCAAGCGTTCGGACTTGAGCTGCCGTGGACTGCCTACATCTTCCAGGTGGTATTCCTCGGCTTCCTCATCGTGGCGGCCAGCGCGGTCGGCGTCCGCGGGACATATCAGGCGGGGATGGCGGTGGCCCTGGGCTTTTACGGCGTCACGAAGGAGATCGCTGTCGCTATCGCCCTCATTGTCGAGGTCGTGGCCCACGGCACCATCTTCGCCCTGGGACTCCTCTTCCTGTGGCGCGAGGGGATCACGCGGAAGGACCTCCGCGCGCTGGCCGCACAGTGGCGGCGCTCCGGACAAGGAGCCTGAGTGGCGCCCGCGGACGCGCTACTCGCCGCTCAGGAACCAAGGACTCCAGAGCGCAACGCGCGCTGGAACTTCCGATGGGCGACCCTGTGCGGAGCGCTCTTCGAGTGTGGCGCGGCGTTCGTGGAAACTGGGACCGTGATCGCGGCGTTCGTTTGGCGGCTCACGCCGTCACCCGTCGCCGTGGGAGCCGCCGAGAGTATTGCGCGCGTCGGCTGGCTACTCCCCCAGATCCTGGTCGCCAACTATGCCCAAGGGCTTCGCTACCGCAAGCCGATTTATCTTGTTGCGGGCTGGGGGCGGGCCGCGTGTCTCGGGTTCCTCGCGGGCCTGTTGCTGGTCTGGCCGGACGCTTCGGCGGCGAGCGGCAGCCAGCTCGTGCTGGCCGTCTTCTTCGTGCTCTGGACAGCCTTCTCACTCGTCTCGGGTCTGGCCGGCGTGCCTTACAACGACATCATCGGGCGCACCGTCCCGTCCAACCGGCGCAGCCGGCTGCTCGCCGGCCGCGCTTTCATCGGGGGCCTGCTCGGCGTAGGGGCGGGCTGGGTGATCCGCGTCACGCTTCAAGCGACACCCGACGGATTGCTCCCCTACGGTTTTATCTTCGCCACGGGCGCGGTCGTGCTGGCACTGTCGACTGGATGTTTCGCGCTGGTCCGTGAGCCACCCGCGATGCTTGTGCGCCCGCGCTCTCGCCTTCTCGCATTTCTCGTCGAGGGCGGCCGCGTCCTACAGCAAGATCGGCGCTTCCGATTGTTCCTTGCCGCGCAGCTGCTGGCGGGTCTCACGACGATGGCCGCACCATTTTACCTTGTCCATGCCCGGCAGATCGGCGCCATAGCCGAGGCCGAGGTCGGGACGTTCGTGGCGGCACAGATGCTAGGCGGCCTGGCGCTCAATCCGTTGTGGGGGTGGTGGGGGGATCGGCGCGGCAAGCTGAGCCTGCTGAAGATCCTGGCCTTGGCCGGCGCGGTGAGCCCAGGACTGGCGATCGCACTCCCGTGG
>CAYRCD010000081.1:0-9416 GCA_964422735.1 uncultured Dehalococcoidia bacterium
GGTCGAGGGCGTCCTGAAAGAGCTTGAGCTCGCCGCCCTCTTCCCAGGGCCGTGGATATTGGTGCTCGTAGAAGATGCCAAATCTCATCGTTTACCTCCGTCAAGGCGTAATGTAGCAGAGAGAGAACGCGGGGCGCGTATCCCGTGGGCTCTCCGCCCTGTTCCCCGGCTAACGGGGGAGCTCCCAAAGCCTGATCGTGCCGTCTTCGCCGCCGGAGAGCGCGCGGCGGCCGTCGGGCGATATGGCGATGGTCAGCACGTCGCCGTCATGGCCGCTGAAACGCGCGACCTCTGCGCCTCGATCGAGGTCCCAGACCGTGACGAGGCCGGCCCAATGGGAGAAGACGCCAAAGCGCCCGTCGGGTGAGAAGACCGCGCCCGTGACAGAGTTCGGCATATCGAGCCGCCGGATCACGCTGCCGGTGTCCAGGTCCCAGAGCACGGCCTGATCGAACAGCGTACCGATCAGCGCCCGCCGGCCGTCGGGTGAGAAGCTCACGCTGAGCGCAGAGTTGTCTGCGTTCGAGAGCTTCCGGATCTCCTGGCCGGTGTTTGCGTCCCACAGGCGCGCCGAGCCATCGTCGCTGCCCGAGAGAATGCGGTGTCCATCCGGCGAAAAGGCTACGCTGTTGACGTCGCCGGTATGACCGGAGAACTTGCGCAGCTCGATCGCCTGGTCCAGGTCCCAGAGGCTAACGGTCCCGCCCCAGAGCCCAAAGACGGCACGGCGTCCGTCGGGGGCAAACGCGACGCTGGTCACAGTATCGACCATATCCAGGCGCTGAAGCTCGCGGCCGCTGTCCGTCTCTATGAGCACCACCTGCTCCAGCAGCGTGCCCATGAGGACGCGGCGGCCATCGGGCGAAAACGCGACACCCTGGGCCGCGTCGCCGTCAACGCGACGCAGTTCACGTCCGGACTCGATGTCCCAGATGCGCGTCGAGTCGTCATCGCTGCCGGAAACGAACCGGCGGCCATCGGGAGCGAAAGCGACGCTATTGACCAGGTCGCTGTGGCCGCTGAAGATACGGCCGCCTCCAGCGGCGCTGGGCGCGGCGGTCCCGGGGGGACGGGCGGTAGCGGCGGGAGCCGTGGGAATCGTGTCCGTCCCGGTTACTCGCGCCGGAGGCTGAGTAGCGGTCGGGATCACGGCCGACTCCCTGTTGCCGCCGTCTCCCCGGAGGAGCAGGAAGGCGGTCAGGGCAGCCGCGGCTACGGCCAGGATGCCGGCAATTATCGGTAAGGGCAACGCCGTCGCCCTGGTGTTGGACAGCGGTGCCGCCGGCGCGGGCGCCAGCTCGAGGCGGGTGCCGCAGCTGACGCAGAAAGCCTCGCTCTCCGGCGGGGGGGCGCCGCAGTTGGGACAGGCGCGTACGAGAGGCGCACCGCAGTTGGCGCAGAATCTTGAACCCGGCGGCTCCTCGGCGCCGCACGTCGCGCACTTCATCGAGTCCTCCCGGCCTGGAGCGGCTCCTTACATTGAGCGACCGGGCTGCCTCAGGTCAAACTTCTGCGCGGGGGTGCTCCGCGCGTTTCAGGCGGCGGGCGGCAGGCTTCGCGCCAGGAGCCCGCTGCGCTGGAGCAGGCTCCGCGGTGTGTCGCTCAAAGGCCCGCAGCCAAAGTCGAGGCTGAGTCCGCCCGGTGGAGGAGTCCGGCTGGCACGGTAGAGGGCCGCGATCTGGTCGGCTCCCCAGGTCTGGAGGCAGCGGGCGATGATCACGCTGTCCGGCCAGACGGCGCCCGCCCGCCGCACCTCGTCCCGCAGGCGAGACAGCGCCTCCCAGGTCATACTCAGAAGCACGTGATAGCCACGGTCGCTTATGGCGTAATGCAGCCGCCCACACGACCTCGGGCCGGCGTCGAAGGCGGCCCAGCGCTCGAAGGCGATGACACGCAGGTCCACCGCCCTGGACGCTACCGCCTCGATTTGACCAACGCAGGTCTTGTCTCGGTGCCACTGAACCATGCTCGTCCTCCCTTCCAGGACTGATTTCAAATGAATCAACCGGAAGTTGGCCCGTAGCGTTAGGCGAGTCCGCTAAACGTTTGTAAAGCCCGGGTTAAGACTTGGGAAGACGCCGCGGATGACGCCCGCGGATGACTGGCATAGAATGGCCCGATGAGAGACGATCGGCCTGGCCTTGCGGTCCACTGCCAGTTCCTCAAGCGAACGATAGAGCCGGGCCGGCCGGAACCGTTCTTGATGCTCTGCCAGCACCCGGTCCGCGAAGGCAAGGAGTGCGTCGGCCCCTTTCTCGAGGACCTGCCGACGAGCTGCGGCTTGTGGGAGACGCACCCGCAAGCCCATCTCATCCCGCTGCCCGAGCCCGAGCGCTGGCAGCGCCGCCGGCGCGAGGGCTTCGACTACCAGCGGCAATACCGAGATTTCTGACCGGCCGGAAAAGTAACATTAGGCAAGAGACCAAACATGCCGGAGTCCCCGCCCGAGCGTAAGCCGCCCTCGCGTGGCATCGAGGTCAAGCTTCTCGACCACACCAGGGACCCGATCCAATCTCTCTACCTGGCTTACCGGGTCGCCTACTCCTCGCTGCGAGCAACGCAGATCCAGCGCCGCATCCGCGACGAGCGCATAACGCGCGACCAGATGCTGCGCTTCATCGAGGATCGGATGGAGGTCGGCCACAACTCGCCCCTCGAGCAGGTCTGGTTCGAGTTCAGCATCTCCGGCGTGTCGAGGGCATTCAGCCATCAATTCGTCCGTCATCGTCAAGGCATCAGCTTCGAGCAGCAGAGCCAGCGTTATGTGACCTTCAAGGGCGGCGAGTTCCCCTACACGGTGCCGGAGTCGATCAGGCGTAAGGGTTTGAAAAACAAGCTCGAGGCCCAGTTCGACGCCCTCGCGGCCCTGTACGACGAGATGGTCCAGGCGGGCATCCCGGCCGAGGACGCTCGCTTCGTCCTGCCCAACGCCACCCAGACCAACTTCAAGGTCACCGTTAACTTCCTCGAGCTTCTCCACATCGCCGACCTGCGCCTGTGCACGCGCGCCCAGTGGGAGTTCCGCAAGGTGGTTGCCATGATGCGCGCGGAGGTCTTGCGCAAGTTCCCGGAGATCGGCATCTATCTCCAACCCAAGTGCGGTGAGCGCCGCACCGGCTACTGCGACGAGCCCTACGAAGCCTGGGCGGCCTGTCCGATTGGCAAGAAGCGTCCCCACAAGCGTGACCTGTTCGCGCTCTACAACGCCTACCGGCGTGGTGACCTCGTAAAGGTCCAGGACCCTGGGCCGGGGACGGATGAGCCACTCGATGACGGTGATTACGAGATCATCGAAATGGAAAGGATTGAGCCTAGGACATAAAACGTAATGCCGGCTGTAAGTGGGGAGTGCTGAGGTGTTGCGATGTATCGCATAAGTGTGTTACACCTGAGACCATGATGAAGCTGCCACTTGGTCGCCTCGAGCGCGTGGGTCTTCGCGACTATTGGAGCGACGAGGCACGGGACTTTACGCCGTGGCTGGCGCAGCCTGAGAACGTTGCTCTTCTCGCCGAAGCCGTTGGGCTCGACTTGGAAGTGGACTCGCAGGAAAAGAGCGTGGGCCCTTTCCGTGCCGACATCTTGTGCAAGGATACGACGAGCGGGCACCTAATTCTCATCGAAAACCAAATCGAACGAACGGATCACACTCACCTTGGTCAACTTATGACCTACGCGGCGGGTCTCGAAGCCGTAACGGTGGTCTGGATCGCAAGCCGATTTACCGAAGAACATCGAGCCGCTCTCGATTGGCTGAACAATATCACCAACGAGTCGTTCAACTTTTTCGGGCTGGAAATCGAGCTCTGGCGCATCGGCGAATCGTCAATCGCCCCCAAATTCAACGTGGTGTCGAAGCCGAACGACTGGAGTAAGGCTGTTCGACAGACGGCCGTGACGGGCTCTGGCCATTTGACCGAGTTCCAACAATTGCATTTCGACTTTTGGACTCAACTGCGTCGACTCATGGAGGAGCGACAGAGTCCAGTGAGGATAAACAAGCCCTCTGCCGACTCCTGGACCACTGTCGCCGTCGGGCGCGCTAACTTCGCGATCTTCCTTGTTAACGGTATGCGCGACGGATATTCGAATTTATACCTTGCGATGACTGGCCCTCCGGCAAAACACAACTTCCGTCTGATAAAAGAGAGATTCAAGGACCAGATAGAACAGAACCTGGGTGCACTCGAGTGGCGGGAACTTCCCGAGGCGAAGGAGAGTCAGATTAGGCTCGTACAGAAGAGCACCCCGACTAATCGAGATTCGTGGCCAGAGCTGCTGTTGTGGTTCGCCGAGCACGTCGAGGCCTGGGTTACAGTGTTACGACCCCTCGTGAAATCGTTTGACACTTTGGAACCTGGTTAACTCACACCGACCTGCCCGAACGGTCGTTGCGTCCGCAAGTACTTGTTGTCGACTCCTTGGCGCCGGCGTAGAATCGCGATGAACTCAGGAGGTGCACCGTGGCGCGACCGGTACTGCGTACCCCGCTCTGCGACCTGCTCGGCATCGAATACCCGATCGTGCTCGCCGGCATGGGCGCCGGCAGCGGCGGATCGGCCCTCGCTGAGCTGGTCGCCGCCGTTTCTGAGGCCGGCGGACTCGGCGTGCTTGGCGCCGCCGGGCTCGGCCCCGACCAGATCCATGAGCAGTGCGCCAAGGTCCGCAAGCTTACGAGCAAGCCCTTCGGCGTCGATATCCTCCTGCCCGGCAACACGGCCGAGGCGCCATCGGCGCCCAATGGAGGGGCTGGCGCCGCGCCGCGCGACCCCCAGTCATTCCTCGGCCAGCAGTACCGCGACTGGATCGCGCAGGCTATCGACCACTTCAGCCTCAAAGAACCACCGCCTCCGGCCCCTCGTCCCACCGCGCCCGCTTCCGAGGCGCCGCGCGACCGCAAGAGCCGCGAGCTGCAGCAGGTCGAGGCCATCGTGGAGGAGAAAGTGGCGGTGTTCGCCTCGGGCCTGGGCAACCCGGCGCCTTACGTGAAGGCGTTTCACGACGTCGGTACGAAGGTTATGGCCCTGATCGGCAACGTCAAGAACGCGAGACGCGTGAACGACGGCGGCGCCGACATCGTCGTTGCCCAGGGCTATGACGCCGGCGGCCACACCGGCCGCATCGGCACCTTCTCCCTCGTCCCCCAGGTCGTCGACGCGGTCGCACCGACACCCGTGGTCCTCGCCGGGGGTGTCGGTGACGGTCGCGGCGTCGCCGGCGCGCTCGCTCTCGGCGCCCAGGGCGTCTGGGTGGGTACGGCTTTCCTCGCGACTCATGAGGCTAACGTGCTGCCGGAACTGAAACAGCGCATCATCGACGCGAACGAGGAAGACACCCGCATCACCCGCCTCTACTCGGGCAAGACGATGCGGAACATCAACAACCCCCTGATCGAGCTCTGGGAGGAATCGGGGCTGCAAGCCCTGCCCATGGGCCTCCAGGGATTGGTATCGGGGCGGGTCACGGCGGCGGCGCGAGCGGCGGGCCACCCCGAGCTGACGATGAACCCCGCCGGGCAAATCTCGGGCATGCTCAAGGAGATCCGTCCCGCGCGCGTGGTCCTCGAGGAGATGGTCGAGCAGGCGGCTGAGATCCTGTGGGAGCTCACCACGAGGAAGGTCGTTGTTTCGGTCTAGGCTGTGGACTGGTATGCAGCGGTGCCCCGGCTTGATAGTCCAGGCGCGAGCAGCCTTGATGCCCCGGCCTCAGGCCGGGGTCACCACACGCACCTGACATGAACGACCGGCCTGCCGCCTTCAGCGCGCTTGACGATGTCCGCGTCCTCGACCTCGCTGGCGAGGAGGCCGTCTATTGCACGAAGCTTCTCGCCGACCTTGGCGCCAACGTAATCCGAGTGGAACCTCCCGGCGGCAGCCCCATCCGGCGGCGCCCGCCATTCGTCGGTGATCGCCCCGGAGCCGAGGCCGGCATCCTTCACCTCTACTTCAATACCAGCAAGCGCGGCATAACCCTGAATCTGGAGACGGCGGACGGCCGGGAGATCTTCCGCCGCCTCGCGGCAGGGGCCGATGTCGTCGTCGAGTCCTTCCCGGTTGGCCATCTCGCCGGCCTTGGCCTCGCTTATGACGACCTCGTGAAGGTTAAGCCGGACCTGGTGATGACCTCAGTCACGGGTTTCGGCCAGACCGGGCCGCATGCCGAGTGGCTCACGTCAGACCTGGTTGCCGTCGCCATGAGCGGCATCATGACCCTCGCCGGCTTCCCCGACCTGCCGCCACACCGCCCCTATGCCAGCCAGGCGTTCTATTGTGGCGGCGTGGAAGCCGCCATCGGCACGCTGATGGCGATCACCTCGCGCGACCTCAGCGGTGAGGGCGAGCACGTGGACGTATCGCTCCAGGAATCGCTCTCGATGGCCCAGGAGACGGCGATGCAGGGCTGGGACTTCCAGAAATCGAACCGGCGCCGGGCCGGCGCCGGCGTGCGCATCGGCGTGAGCGGGCTCAGCGAGTGCAAGGACGGCCACGTCTTTTCCCTGATCGGACTCAGCGGCGCCGGCGCGCCGGTCGCGGAGTTCGTGCGCTGGATGGCCGAGGACGGCATGGGCGGCGACCTGGCATCCAATGGCGTCCTGGCGCAACTAGAAGAAATGGCCCGCGTTCCGCGCGGCACTCCCGGCCTCGCCGAGCGCATGACGGCGATGCGCGACAACATAGGCAGAGTCTCGGCCGTCGCGCGCGGCTTCTTCGAATCCAAGGCGAAACAGGAACTCTACGTCGAAGGTCAGGCGCACGGGTTCCTGATCGGGCCCGTGAACACGCCGAAAGACCTGGTCGAGAGCGAGCAGCTGCAGGACCGCGGGTGGTTCGTCGACCTGCCCCATCCCGAGCTCGGGACGACGATCAAGATGCCCGGCCTGCCCTACCGTCTCATGGACTCTCCGGCAAGCCTGCGACGGCGGGCCCCGCTCCTCGGCGAGCATAATTTCGAGATTTACGGGAATGAGTTGGGGCTCACCAGCGCCGAGATGGCGTCGATGCGCTCGGCGGGGGTGATCTAGTGGCGCCGAAGCCGCCCCTCCATGGCATCCGCGTCGCCGATTTCTCCTGGTACGGCGCCGGCCCGATCGGCACCCAGACCCTGGCCTGGTACGGCGCGGAGGTCATTCGCGTCGAATCGGAGGCGCGCGTCGACGGCTTGCGCGTGGCCGGGCCCTCGGTCCCCGGGAAATCGGGCTATAACGTCAGCGGCTACTACAACAACTTCAACACGAACAAGCTCTCCTTCACGCTGAACATGGCGCGGCCGGAAGCCCGCGATATCGCCCTGCGCTTCATCGCGAAATGCGACGTGGTGGTCGAGAACTACCAGGTCCAGGTTTTCGAGAATTGGGGCCTGACCTACGAGGCGATGAAGGCGGTGCGCGAGGACGTGATCTTCGTGCGTATGCCCGTCGCGGGCACAACCGGTCCCCACCGTGATTTCTCGGCATTCGGCGCCGTAATGACGCCGACCACGGGGCTCAGTCATCTCTCCGGCTACCCGGACCGGCCCCCGATTGGCGTCGGCACAAACTATCCCGATTATGTGATTAACCCGGGACACCAGGCCGTCGCCGTCCTGGCCGCCCTTCGGCACCGCCGTCGCACGGGCCGCGGCCAATACGTCGAGGTTGCCCAGCTCGAATCGACCATCGCCGTCGTTGGCCCGGCGATCATCGACTTCACCGCCAACGGCCGCCTCCAGACACGGGATGGCAATCGCCAGGAGAACGCGGCGCCGCACAACGCCTACCCGTGCCTGCCGCGGCCAATAACCACTCAGCCCCTGGCGCCGCCGGCGATCACGCAGTTCGGGGCGGTAACCGGACCGCCGCCAACGGAGGACGACCGCTGGTTGGCGATAGCCTGCTTCAGCGACATCCAGTGGCAGGCCCTGTGCCGCGTTATCGGCGATCCCGCCTGGACCAACGACGAGCGGTTCTCGACCTTACTTGCCCGCAAGCGTAACGAGGCAGAGCTGGACCGTCTGATCGGTGAGTGGACCCGCGGCCAGGTCGCCGAAGACGCCATGCGGCGCCTTCAGGCTGCGGGCGTGCCCGCCGGCGTGGTGCACAACGCCGAGGACGTCCTCGACCACGATGTCCACATGCGGGAGCGCGGCTATTTCCGCTATCTCGAGCACCCGGAGGCGGGGCGCGAGGCCTACGATGGCTCGCCTTTTCGGCTCTCGAAGACGCCCGGCGGCCCCGTTCGCCCGGCGCCGCTACTGGGGGAGCACACGCATTACGTGGCGAAGGAGATCATCGGGCTCTCCGACGACGACATCGCCGAGCTGGTTGCGAAGCAGGTGTTGTTCTAGCCAGGAGCGAGGAAGGGCATGTCCGGACGCGTCGAAGGCAAGGTTGCGATCGTGGTCGGTGGAGGCCAGACGCCCGGCGAGACCATCGGCAACGGCCGCGCCACGGCGGTCGTGCTCGGCAGGGAGGGCGCGCGGGTCCTGGTCGCGGACCGCGACGTTACCTCAGCCGAGGAGACGGTCTCGATGATCGGGGCCGAGGGCGGCGAGGCCAGCCTATTCCAGGTCGACATAACGGACGAGCACGCCGTGGAGCGGCTGATTTCAGCCTGCGTCGAGCGTTACGGCAAGCTGGACATGCTTCAGAACAACGTCGGCGCCAGCCTGGCGCTGGGGGACGCCGTCGCGACGGAGCTAACCGAGGAGGCCTTCGACCGCATCTTCGCGGTCAATCTCAAAGGCATGTGGTTCACGAGCAAGTACGCTCTGCCGGCGCTGCGCGAGACCGGCGGGTCGATCGTGAACATATCCTCGATGGCGGCGCGCAGCGCTTATCCCTACCTCGGATACAAGACGACTAAGTCCGCCGTGATCGCGCTCACCGAGAATCTCGCGGCCGCGAATGCGCGCTACGGCGTCCGCGTGAACTGTATCCTGCCGGGCCTGATGAACACCCCCATGGCCATAGAGGCGAGGGTCGCCCAGGGCGCCGACCGCGTGGAGCTGATCGCCGCGCGCGACCGAAGGGTGCCGCTGGGACGCAAGATGGGAACCGGTTGGGACGTAGCCTATGCCTCGTTGTTCCTGCACTCCGAAGAGGCCCGGTTCATCACCGGCGTCGCGCTGCCCGTGGACGGCGGGGGGGGCGTGGCCGGCGGTGGAGGCTGACCAAGGCCCCGCACCGCTACCTTTCGAGCCGCCCGGTCCGCGTGGGGGCTGTCCTTTGATAGCTGAACCCTGACCGCTGATATACAATCCCCCTGACCCCGCACCCTTCGCCCCGGATTTCTAGCAAGGAGTTACTTCGATGGCCCAGATCGACGGCGGCGCTCTCGTCGCGCGCTTTCTCAAGCAGGAGAAGGTCGACACCATCTTCACGCTCTGCGGCGGTCACATCCAGAACATCTATGCCGGCTGCCAGGACGAGGGCATCAAGA
>CAYRCD010000082.1:0-9275 GCA_964422735.1 uncultured Dehalococcoidia bacterium
CCGATCCTTGGCGGCGGCAACCGTAGCACAGGGCATAAGTGGTGTCAATAAGATTTGAATTGGGAGCGACAGCGGTCGAGAGCCCCGGCACTTCTGGGGACCGCGGCGCGGCCGCTTCGAACTGGAACGAAACCGAGAAGGCGCTTCCTGTTCCGCTGGGCAAGGCATCTTTGACAGGCAGTCTTGGCCGCTGTCATAGTCGAATTCGATGGCTCTAAAGCGGACCTGGGCGTTCCTTACTCACGTCGTGACGGAGTACGGCCGCGACAACTGCAATCAGCTTGCGGCGGCAATTTCCTATTACGTGCTGTTCTCGATTGTGCCATTCACAGTTTTCGTCGTCTCGGTCTTCGGCCTTGTGAAGGGCGGGAATCGGCTCCAGCAGGACGTCACGCCGGCGGTCGTCGATTTCGTGGGGCTGCGACAGGGCAGCCCGATAATCGAGGTGAGAGAGGCTCCGGTTGCCGCCCTGTACGGCCGGCCGGCCGTGGCCGAGATCGCCAACGCGGTAGGGGACCTGTCCCCAGACGAGGCCGCGGCGCTGGCCGACCGCCTCACGGGAAGTCAGCCAAGGCCGGTGACGCTCGCCGGCCGGCAGCTGACGGACAAAGAGCTGTCCATCCGCTACGACAACAGCGTCAGCAACACGCTCCGCGACGTCTCCCGGATCAGCGCCCCCCTGACCATCGTCGGCCTTATCGCAATGGCGTGGTCGGGGTCGGCGATGTTCGGGGCGGTGCGGCGGGCCTTGAATGCCGTATGGAAAGTCCAGGTGCAGCGGCCGTTCTTTCAGCAGAAGCTGCAGGACCTGCTGATGGGTGCCGGCCTCGGCGTCCTGCTGCTCGCGTCCCTCGCCGGGACAGGGCTCCTGCGCGTCCTGCGCGACCTCAGCGACGAGGCGCTCGGACCGCTATCTCCCAATACCGGCATCTTCTGGGCCATGCTGCCGTTCGTCCTGCCGTTCCTGTTCAGCTTCATGGTGTTCTCCCTCATCTTTCGCTATGTGCCGGCGGCGCGGGTCGAGATGAAGGACGCCTGGTTGGGAGCGGTCGTCGCGTCTCTCCTGTTTGAGGTGCTAAAGAACGCTTTTGCCTTCTATGTCGCTAATTTTCGGGCCTACGACATCATCTACGGATCGCTGGGGGGTATCCTCCTCTTCTTGACGTCCGTCTACATTTCAGCGGCGATCCTGTTGTTCTGCGGCGAAGTAACGCTGGCCCACCCGCGCCTGGTCGCCGGCGAGTTCGACCCGGTGATCGACCCTAGCCGCCCCTATGTCCCCTTCCTGAAACGTGCCTCGCGCGACGTGGGCCGCTTCATCCGCGGGCTGTTTGTTGCGCCAGTGGCGGCCGATGGCGCTGGCGGTAAAGAAGTGACTCCGACGCCGCGCCGCCAGAGATAGAACGCCGTCACGCTCCGCACTCCACAGGTGAGTCCCTTACTTTGAGATCCTTCGTTTCTGCCGATAATCTGCAGAAATGCAGACAAGCGGCCCCAACGAGAAGGCGCACGAGCGATTGGCAGTCGACCTTCTGCTCGAAGGTTACCGCCTGTTCGGCGTGAGCCATGAGGTCGATGAGCGCACTCGCTTCGGTGACGTGCTCAACAGCCGCGATGAAGTGGTCCAGCTTCAGGACGCGTGCGTCTACAGCATCAAAGGTCGCATGCTCGAGTCGGTGAGCGAGATCACGGTCGAAAAGCGCCTGATTATCGCCGCGGTGCCGCGGGAGACGGCTGAATTCGTCGCCCGCCATAAGATGTACAGGGCCGGAATGCTGCGCCCAACCCGCGATCAGGTGCGCGTGTTGGTGATGATTCCACCATACGCGGCCCGGGGGGCGGTCCACGTGCCGCCGGGCACAGACGTCTCTCGCATAAGCCGGGCAGTCTCGGCGCGGTTCTTTCCTATGACCGACGCGAGCCTGTTCCTGGGCGACGAACGCATCTTTGAAGGCCCCGTAGTCCTCCTGAACGGCGACGTCGTCGCCTCCGTGGGGCGGACCAGGGCCGTCCACAACTCCGTCGTTGATCCGATGGAGTATCCCGAGATGCCGCTGCCCGGCTAATCAGGCTACGACGCCTCCAACTCGAAACCGCGCTATCTGATCACCGCTAAAGCCCAATTCGAGCAGGACTTCGTCTGTGTGCTGGCCCAGGACGGGGGCCGCCCGCCCCTCCTGGTTCGTGGGAGTAAGCGAGTAACCGATGTAGTTGCCCGGCTGCTCCATGAACCCCCGCTCGGCGTGGTCCCCGGAAACCACATAGCGGTTGATGACCGGTTGCACGTCCTCGAAGAAGGAGAGTCCGTAGCCCTCGACGACCGGGGCGGCCGGGACGCCGTGAGCGTCGAGTATGGAAAGCCAGCTCTCGCTGGTCTCGGTCCGGAACACGCCCTCGAGCAGAGCGGCGAGGGCATCCTGATTGGCTTCCCTGGTCTCGGCTGTGGCGAATCTGCGGTGGGAAAGCGGCGCGCTGAGTGCGGAGATCGATGCCAGTCGCCGCCAGCGCGCCTCGTCGTCCTCGACGAGGATGAAGACCCATCCATCGGAGGTCGCGTACATGCGGTCGAGGGCTCCCAGCCCATGCTGGCCGGCGTCCGGCAGAATGCGCGCCGGCCGGCCGGGATAGCGCGTGAAGGCATCGCCGTTGATGAAGATCCCGGCTCGCATGAGGGATGTCTTGACGTGCTGGCCCCGCCCGGTGCGCTCTCGGTGGTAGAGCGCCAGCGTGATCGAAGCCGCGTGCATGAGGCCGGTAGTGAGGTCCGTGATGGCGATGCGCAGGAATACCGGCGGATTATGCCTCCCCCCCTGGGCGCGCTCGACACCGGTCATGGCCTGGAGCAGAGGGTCGTAGCCGGGGCGGTGGCTGTAGGGGCCGCTCGACCCGAAGGCCGTGGCGCTAACGTAGACCAGGCGCGGGTTAAGCGCGGATAGCGTACCAAAGTCGGCATTGAGCCTCTCGACGACCCCGGGCCGGAAGTTCTCGACCAACACGTCGGCCCAGAGGGCGAGGCGGTGGAAGATCTCCTGACCTTGCGGCGCCCGCAGGTCCAGGCTCAGCGCGCGCTTGCCGCGGTTCCAGCCGAAGAAGCCTCCGGCGAGGTTGCGCCCTGTCTCGCCGGCCGGCGACTCGACTTTGATGACTTCGGCCCCCGCGTGCGTGAGCAGAGCGGTGCCGTAGGGCCCGGCGATGACTTGGGTGAGGTCGATGACGTGGACGCCCTCGAGAGGTCCCGCGCTCACAGAATGGCTCCGGCCCGCCTCAGGGAGGCGATCTCATCCGGACTGAAGCCCAGCTCGCGACAAACCTCATCGGAGTGCTGGCCGGGAAGCGGCGCCGGACCAGGAAGTCCGGCGGGCGCGCCTCCGAAGACGATTGCCGGACCCATCTGCTCCATCAGTCCGGCGCGGGAATCGTTCACGCCGATGACGAGCCCCTCATGCCGCACCTGGGGGTCATCGAGCAGGTCTTCAGTCCACTGCGACGCCGCGTGGGGCACGTCCTGACTCTCGAATATCGCGGCCCACTCGGAGAACGGCTTTTCCTTCATGCGGGCGGTGATCGTCGCGACGACGTTTTCCCGGACGCTCGGGTCGGGCGGGCCGCCGCCGGGGAAGCCAAGCGCGGTGAGCTCCTGCTCGCGGTCGATCGCCTTCATCGCCTTGCGCTGGAAGTCCTGTGTGAGGCAGCCGAAGTGCAGCCATTTGCCATCGCCGCACTCGTAAATGCTGTAGAAGGGGCCGGCGCCCAGCGGGCTGCGGCCCATCAGGCCGGGATCGAAGAGCGGCCGCTCGACCGCGGCCTTGATCATGCCCGGCTGGTAGGCGAGCGCTCCCGCCAGGAGCGAGGTCGACACCTCCTGGCCCTTGCCGGTGCGCTCGCGGACGTAGAGGGCGGAACCGATCGCCTGCAGGGCCAGGAGGGCCGCGCCGAGGCTGGGGATCGGCGCTGTGAGGTACGTGGGACCGTCGCGCCAGCCCGGCTGGTCGTAGACGCCGTGGCTGGCGGCGACGAGGTGGTCGTGAGCCCACCGGTCGGCGTCCGGGCCTTCGTCGCCGTAGCCGTTGATGCGGCAGTAGACCAGTCGCGGGTTCATCGCCTCCAGTTCCGGCCAGGACCACGGCACCGGCTGCCGGCCGTCGAGGCCCGGCTCGCTGATCAGGATGTCGGCGTCACGCGCCAGACGATCGAGGATCCGTCGGGCCTCGGGCAGGGTGGTGTCCAGCAGAATGCTGCGACGGCCGCGCAGCCGGACGGGGTACCCCTGCTGCTTCCGGACGGCATCGTCGGCGTCGTCGACGCGCACCATGTCCGGGCCCATGTCGGCGAGGAGCTGGGTCAAGAGCGGCCCGGCGGTGCCCCGAGTGACATCCATGACCTTGAGACCGGAGAGCAGTCCCATGGCGCTATCGTAATCGGCCCCGCCGGACGCGGCCAGCAGCGATTGCGGCATACCCGATGCTATACTCCCGATTCAGGAGCCCCGCTGCCGCACTCATCCGGCCTGCCGGATCTCGCCGTACGGCGTCCAGGCCGAGGATACAGACATGCAGGAGACCCTGAACAAAGGACTGCGGAACGTGGTGCTCGACCGAACGCAGTCGAGCTTTATCGACGGCGAGCAGGGCATCCTTCTCTATCGCGGCTACTCTATCCACGACCTCGCGGAGCACTCGAACTTCGAAGAGGTGTGCTATCTGCTTCTTTACGGCGACCTGCCTACCTCGGAGGAGTTGGACGCCTTCACGCGGCGCTTGAAGCGCCAACGCGCGCTGCCCAAAGAGGTGATCGAGACCATCCGCCTCAATCAGAAGGCGCATCCGATGGACGTGCTGCGCACGGGCGTCTCCTCCCTCTCCACGTTCGATCCAGACACCGAGGACATGTCGCGTGATGCGAACATCCGCAAGTCGGAACGCCTGATCGCGCAGGTGCCAACGGTCGTTGCCGCGCACGAACGCATACGAAAGGGCGGCGAGCCGGTCGCGCCGCGGGAGGACCTCGACCACGCCGCCAACTTCCTTCATATGCTCACGGGCGAGACGCCGAGCCAGGAGGCCGTCGAGGCCATGGACCTCGATTTCCTCCTGCACGCGGAGCATGGCGCCAACGCGTCGGCCTTCGCCGGCCGCGTTACGGCGTCGACCGAGTCCGACCTGCACTCATCGGTGGTCACCGCGATCGGCACGCTCAAGGGTCCGCTGCACGGTGGCGCGGCAGAGGCCGTCATGAAGATGGTGCTCGACATCGGCTCGCCGGAGCGCGCACAGGATTACGTGACCCGGAGTCAGCGCGACCGCAATACGCGGATCATGGGCTTCGGCCACCGGGTCTACAAGGCTGAGGACCCGCGCGCGCGCCACATGCGCGAGAAGGCGCGCCAGCTGAGCCAGCGCCTGGGCCAGCCCCAGTGGTACGAGATCCTCCAGGGCGTCGAGAAGGCGATGGAGCGCTACAAGCGTCACGGCATCCACGTCAACGTCGACTTCTACGCCGGCAGCGTGTATTACCTCCTCGGAATGCCGGAGGACCTGTTCGTGCCGATCTTCGCCATCGGCCGCGTGCCCGGCTGGTGCGTGGAGATCCTGGAGCAGTATGCGAACAACATGCTCATCCGGCCGCTCTTGAAGTACACGGGGCCTATGGACCTGGAGTATGTGCCGATCGAGAAGCGCAAAGCGTAGCCCGCGCCGCACTCCGGGCTGCTAGAATCAGGGCATGAGCGTGCTGAGCGAGTACATCGACGCCGCCATGAAGCAGGCCGGCTGCGAGAAGCTGGAAAGCGGCGAGTTCTTCTGCTCCATCCCAGGCATCAAAGGCCCGTATGGATCTGGCGCGTCCAAGCGCGAGGCCCTGACGGGGCTGCGGGACGTCCTCGAAGAGTGGCTTGTCGCGGCCCTGAGAGACGATGACGAGTTGCCCGCGATCGCTGGCGTCTCGCTGAACTTCGGGGGTAAGAGATGGCAGGACCATCTCCCGCCGCGGCCTCATCGCCAAGCTCAGCGCGCTAGGCTTCACGGGCCCTTTCCCAGGCAGACGGCACGAATTCATGCGAAGAGGCGGCTTTCGCCTCCCGATCCCTAATCCGCATGGCTCCGACATCTCAGGTCCGTTTGTCTCGAGGCTCCTGAAGGAAGCCGGGATCTCCGAAGAGGACTGGGGGCGGGCCTGAGGCTGCCAGACCCTTCCGAACGCCCGCCCTGGCTACGTCAGCTCGCGGTGGCGGTTCAGCAGGTCCGTGAGCGCCAGTCGCAGCAGCGACGCCTCCGTCTGAGCGAGGGCGCGGGCGAGTCCTGACAGCCGGGCAAGCTGGGCGCGCGAGTAGTAGTTCGACTTCAGCACCATCTTCTCTTCGACGTAGATGGCGACCCGGCCGCGGCCCTCACTCTTCGCGTGGTCCAGCGCCTCACGGGCGGCCTCGCAGAGCGGGGCCGCCTCCTCGGCTGTGAAGTGTTTCCGATTTCGACTAGTCTTAGACCAGTCGGAGGGGCAAATGAAGACGATCGGTGCATATGAAGCGAAGGCCCACCTCAGCGAACTGCTTGCGCGCGCGCGCCGGGGCGAGACGATCACGATCACGAAGCACGGCGTTCCCGTCGCCGTTCTCGGCCCACCGCCTCGGACCAGCAAGATGACGCCCGTGGAGGCAGTGGAGGCTATCAGGAGACTCCGCAAGGGCGTCCGACTGGAGGGGCTTAGCCTGCGGGAGCTCATAAATGACAGGCGGCGCTAGTGGCCCTGGCGATTGACGCATCTCTTACATTGTCCTGGTGCTTCGAGGACAAGGTGACGCCGCGCACCGAGGCACTGCTCCAGACGGTGCGGTCTGAAGGGGCGGTTGTCTCCGCGATCTGGCCTCTCGAGGTCGCGAACGGGCTGCTGGCCGGCCAGCGGCAAAGGCGAGTGACCACCGAGAAAGCCACGAGCTTCGCCCAAGCACTCGACGCCTTGCCGATCGAGGTCGATACCTGGTCCCTCGCCCAGAGCGTGGCCGAGGCTCTCGTCCTTGCCCGGCGATATGGGCTGACGCCGTACGACGCCTCTTATGTGGAAGTGGCCGTGCGCCGTCAGTTGCCTTTGGCCTGCAACGATGGTCCGATGACGGCCGCCGCGAAGGCCGCGGGCGTTGAGGTCTTGTAAGAATATGGCCCTCCCTCCCCTTCTCTTCATCCACGGGGCCGCGAACGGGGCCTGGGTCTGGGAGTTCTGGCGCCGCGAGATGCAGGCGCTGGGCTGGGATGCGAACGTCCTCGACCTGCGCGGACACGGCAAGAGCCTGCCTGTCGACTTCTCTGCCGTGACCATGGAGGACTACGTCGACGACGTGGAGTCCGTAACGCCTCAGATGGTGGCGCGGCTGGGGCAGCATCCCGTAATGATCGGCTGGAGCATGGGCGGCCTCGTGGCGATGATGTACGCGGCAAAGCACGACGACACGCCCGCGCTCGTGCTCATGGCCTCCAGCCCGCCGGAGCAGGTGCAGGGTCGTGGTTCCGCGGAGGACGTGCGCAAGACGCCGAGCGCGCCCTTCGGTCCCGAGCTGTATGGGGTTTATCCCGATGACGCGCAGGCCTCGAAGGCGGCGCTCCTCGACCTCAGCGCGCGGGAGGCTGCCGCCGTGCGTGAGAACTGCCGGGGAGCCCTCGAGAGTGGTTTCGCGCGCCGGCAGCGCAAGCGTGGCGTCAACGTCCCCGCCGGAGCCGTCCGCTGCCCCAGTCTCGTAGTTTATGGCGAGAACGACCCGCTATTTCCACCGGACGCCAACCGGCGGCTGGCCCTGTTCCTGGCGGCTGGCCTCCTTGCGGTCCCCGGAGCCGGCCACTGGGCGCTGGTGTACTCGGAGCGCGCCGTCAAAGAAACGGCTCCGAAGTTGGATGCGTGGCTGAGGGGGTCCCTGCGCGTGAGTTGACGCGTCGGGTAAGGTTTGGGACGGGCACACGAGCATACGGGCTTACGGCAGGAGGCAATCATGGCGACGCAAGATCAGATTAAGGAGCTTGTTGAGAAGATGACGGAGGAGCGCGGGAAGCTCCTGGCCGTCGCTGAGTCGTTGAGCGAAGGTGCCGCGGAGTTCGTGCCCGAAAACGCTGAGGGCGAGGCCCAATGGACGGCCAAGGAGCAGGTGGCGCACCTGTGCGCGATGGAGACTTCGTATCGCGCCTGGGTCGAGCGCGCCCTGGCCGAGGATGGGGCAGACGTTAGCGGCGTGACCGGCGAGCGTCCGGCCATCGCGCTGGAAGAGGCCAACAAGTACACGGTGGCGGAGCATTTGAACGAGCTGAGGGCCCAGCGTGAGAAGACGCTGAAATTGCTTCAAGGGCTGACGCCGGAGCAATTCGAGCGCCGTGCCTCGAACCGCCTCTTCGGGAGCCTCAGCGTCATGCAGTGGCTGCGCTCGTACTACCGGCACGACCGCATGCACATCGACCAGATGTCCGGGCGCGAGTCCGAGTACAAACCGCGCTGGGCAGAGGGAATATCGGAGCCGGACCAGCGGCGCGGCCAGCGGCCCGTCGGATAAGTCCATTGGCGGACCGACCTCGCGTCTTCGTCTCGCGCGCGCTCCCGGGGGACGCTATCCGGAGGCTTCGGGCCGAGGTCCACGTTGACCTTTGGACGCTGCATGAGCCTCCGCCGCTGGCGGCGCTGTACGCGGCGGCCGCCGTGGCCGACGGCCTGCTCACGATGCTCACGGAGAGAGTCGATGCCGGCCTGTTCGATGCGGCGCCACGCCTGCGCATCGTCAGTAACATGGCCGTTGGTGTCGATAACGTCGACGTTGGCGCGGCAACCGCCCACGGCGTCCTGGTCACCAATACGCCCGGCGTCCTTACCGAAACCACCGCCGATCTGGCGTTCGCGCTCATCCTCGCCGTGGCTCGACGGGTGGTCGACGGCGACCGGGCCGTCCGGGATGGCAGGTGGGGTGCTTGGCACCCCTCGTTTCTTCTGGGCCGCGACGTCCATGGCGCTACGCTTGGCATCGTGGGCCTGGGCGCCATCGGCCTGGCCGTCGCCAGGCGAGCGAAGGGATTCGGCATGCGCGTCCTCTACACGTCGCGCAGCCGAAAGCTGGAGGCGGAGGCCGAGTTGGGAGTCGAGTGGCGCTCGCTGGAGGATCTGGTCGGCATGTCCGACTTCATCACGCTGCACGTCGCGCTCGGTCCGGAAACGCGAGAGCTGATCGGCAAGCGTGAGCTGTCGCTGATGAAGCCGGCGGCCTTCCTGATCAACACGGCGCGCGGCGGCTTAGTCGATCAGGGGGCTCTGGT
>CAYRCD010000083.1:0-9189 GCA_964422735.1 uncultured Dehalococcoidia bacterium
CGATCTCCTACAGCATCATCGACGAGCACGGCGGCCGCATCTGGGCCGAGAATCTGCCTGCCGGCGGCGCTGTCTTCACGGTCGAGCTACCAGCTGAGCAGCAATCAGCGGAGGGTGTGGCGCTCGCGGGCTCCTCCAGCGCATCTGGGCAAGCGGGCACGCCCGTCAATTCCGAAGGCCAGACCTCAGTCGGCGAGGGCCCAGTTGCCGGTACCGAGTCCCCAGTCGCCTCGTCGCCTGAGGTTCCAGGGCCCCAGGGTCCCATGGTCCCGGGGACGACCCGGCGAATCCTGGTGGTCGATGACGAGGAGAGCATCCGCCTCTTGCTCCACGACGCCCTGGCCATGGACGGCCACGCCGTCGAGCTGGCCGCCACCGGCATCGAGGCCATGGAAAAGCTCGCCGCGGGCCAGTTCGACATCATCATCTCCGACATCAAGATGCCGGGGATGGACGGCGCCACCCTCTACCGCGAGCTTGGCTCCCGCGACCCCGACCTCGCCCGCCGCCTGATCTTCATCACCGGCGACACCGTCTCGCCCGACACCCGCGCCTTCCTCGCCCGCACTTCGAACCCCGTTCTTGCCAAGCCCTTCAAGATCGGGGCGCTGCGTGAGGTGATTGAGGGGGTTGTTGGGGTGGGTTAGGGGGCCTGCCCAAACGGTGCGGCTGCCAATTGAGCTCGGGCCTGGAGTTGCCAGGGACGAAGCCGATGCGGGCGGCCTGTCCGGCCCGGGCGGGACCGCAAAGACATCGCAGGCTCCGCAGGGAGTTTGTTTTGGGGAAAAGCATTTTGCGCTCTTCGGGCCGGCTGGCGGCCCCTGTGGTTAGCGCCCGCAACCACTTCCAGATGCCTGCACCGGTCCTGAAGGACGTGCGTTGACGGCGCGCACCGCGGGGTTCGGGTTCGACGCTCACCCGGGGGATCGTAGCGGTCGCGGCCCTGATCCAAAAGAGGTCGGTGACGGCGGACAAGGGTGCGGCCGGCGCCACCCTTCACCGCGCGCCCCGATCCCGCGACCTCGGCCCGACGTCTTCTTTCATCGCCGGTGACACCGAGTCCCGCGACGACCGCGCGTCGAACTCGGTGCTGGCCAAGCCGTTCGAGATCGGGGATTTTGCGCGGGTTATTTGACAGCCTGATAAGGGACAGATCATTCTGACTCGCGCGCACACGCAGAGACGGTTCAAGCGTGCGAGGGTTTCAAGACTGTCAGACGTTTCCTCCCTGGCCGACAGGCTGAACCGCGAGATTCCGGCTTTGCTTGCCGAACATGACCTTCCTGGCCTGGCGATCGGCGTGTGCAACGCGTCCGGTGCGCTGTGGACATCAGGGTTCGGGTCGACGCGCGCCGCTGGTGGCGAGCCGATCACGGCCAGAACCATGTTCAGTGTTCAGTCGTGTTCGAAGATGTACACGGCAACTGCGGTGATGGTCGCCGTACAGGAGGGACTCGTCGAACTCGACGTCCCGATTACTGCCTACCTACCTGAGTTCACAGTGCACAGTCGGTTCGAGGCGGCTCCGGAGCGAAAGATCACACTGCGGCACCTGCTCAGTCATACGGCTGCTTTCACGCATGAGGCCCCTGTGGGCTCCAACTTCCTGGTAGGACGGGCCTCGTTCGAGGCGCATTGCCAAAGCATATCCGATACCTGGCTCCGCTTTCCCGTCGGCCATCACCACGAATACTCCAACCTTGGCTTCGATCTGGCCGGATACATCTTGCATCGAGCAAGTGGCTTGCCGTTTCACGAGCTCATGCGGCGAGCCCTCCTTGAGCCCTTGGGATTGCGGCGCACGACCTTTGATCAAAAGGCGATTTCGCGCGAGCCAGACCGGGCAGTGGGTCATGACCGACAGAGAACGCGGCTCCCCCTGAGGGTACCGATGCTGGCGGCCGGCGGCCTTTACACCAGCATTGACGACGCCTGTCGGTTCGTGCAGCTCCATCTCGCCCGCGGTGAATCGTTGCTTAATCCGGCGTCAGTGGCCGAAATGCACTCGATTCCGTTCAGTCGCCCAGATCAGGAACTCGGCTACGCACTTGGAGTAGCCAGCTACCGATGGAGCGGAGTTTTGGTTCGGGGACATGGGGGCGGCGGGTTCGGCTTTCTGTCCGACGCTTACTGGGCCCCGTCAGCGGACGTTGGTGTCGTCATCCTCACGAACTCGACCGATCATCCGCTGCAAGGTAAGCTCGCCAGAGAAGTTCTCCTCGACCTGGTGGGAACTGCCCCTGAGCCGGCGCGACAACTCCCGGCCCCGGTAGCCGCATCGCCTGAAGAGCTACGCCTCATCGCCGGCGAGTACGTGGGCAGGTCGGGCAGCCTCACGCTGGTCGCCGAGGACTCGACCCTCTTCCTGGTCGGCCGTGAGAAGCACGCGGTTCGGGTCGTGGCTCCTGACCAGGTAGCGCTCGAAGAGGGTCCGCACGACCGCTTCCGATTGCTGCCGGGTGAACGGGACCGCCCTAAGTACCTGCAACGCGTCCAAGATGGACTTGTCTGGTACCGCAACGATGCCCCGGAGCCAGCGGCAGCTGCGGCGCTGCCGGCAGACGCCCGATGGGAGGGGGATTACGTCTTGAAGGCCAGCGGGGTGGACCTCAGACGAGTGCGATTGCGCTCTGACAACGGCGTCATGCTCCTGGAAGTCCCGGGCGAGTCCAGCCTTCGTCTCGAGCAATACGCGCCGGGGCTGTTCTTCTCCTCCACCGGAGAGGCCCTCGACCTAACCCGCATACCGCTGACCTACGCCAACATCCCGCTGGTGTCTCGTCGGGAGCGGACGTGACACCATCCTTCATGGTGATCGCGCAGCGGGCAGTGCCCCGATCCGAATGAAACGCAGAGCCAGAAAGAGAGGGATCTCCTTGCGGCTGCGTTCCACGGCTTTTTCGCTACCCGGAGGCGCGTGGCCCCTGTGAGCGGGGATTTCGGACATCCTGTCGAGCATGAATCCTGCTGATGTCGATGCGTTGACGTACACGCCTAGTGGTCGGTGGAAACGACGAAGATAGTCTTTTCGTCGCAGGGTCGCTGGCTTCATTGGCACTGCAAGAGGGGTGAGGTAGCTGTCGATTCGCCGATAACGAAGCTTTCGTGTCTCGTCCCAGCCCCAACCACTCTGACGAGGGACCTGGAAGGCAGGATGAGCGACGAGAGCCACAAGTCGTGCACCCGGCTTCAGCGCCCAAGCCGCTGATGCGAGGGCGTCTTCTAGTGGGTCTATGTCCTGGAAGCTGAACAGCGCGACTGCCGCATCAAACATGCCGCGACTGAGGTATCGAACAGTCGAGAGTCGACATGCGTTGCCTACCAAGAAGACGCCCTCTCGCTGATGGCGACGTTGGGCATGGGCTACGAGGCGTGAGCTTGCGTCTACTCCTACGTAGGAGGCACCGACCTTCGAAATGTAGGGGGCGAGGACGCCCTGTCCGCAACCAATGTCGAGAACTTTATCGCCCGGACGGGCCTGGAGTAACTCAAGTACGGCCGGAATCGCGACGGCTCTGTGGTATTCGCTGCCTTGCTCACCTACCCAACCGTCGTACCACGTGGCGACCCGGTCCCAACTTGTTCGAGCGGCTCGCGGCTGGTGCTTTGATCGTTCTTGATTCGCCATCGCGCTCCTACGTCCCTGAAAGCTGCTCTGTGCGAGGAAGCAAAAACCACACTACCCTCGAGTGGAGGCGTGTGGTTGGGTGCGGCAGAGCGCCGGAACTCAGAGTCGGAGCGGCTGCCGCTAGGTGGAGCGCAGGCGGAACGTCACCGTGGTTCTCCCTTCGATCTCAACGAGAGCATTGTAGCCCTTGTATTCGTCGTCCGGAAGTCTCGCCGCGAGCGGCATTGCGCGAGTCAAATCGACCGACGACGATGGGAAGATGGTGGCCTCCGGGGAAAGCGTTAGCGCCGTGAGCATCGCTACCACTTCACGTCGACGACCAGCCGAGACGGGTTGGTCCGAGTTCTCACCGTGAAAGGTCTGCTGCGCCTTCATGCCGAGGGCCCACGTCAGTTCGGCCTCGAAGTCGCACGTCTGGCGCGCTCCGAGGGTCACCGTGCCGGCCCAGGACGCTGCGCCGCGCGCCACAGGCACCGTAGCCGTCGCAAGCCGCCCTCGCCCGTTATAGTTAAAACCCGTTCGTCCATACACCGAAGGAGAGGAGGACACCCATGGATCTCCAGCTCGCAGGCAAGCCCGCGGTCGTGACCGGCGGCAGCAGGGGCATCGGCAGGGCGATCGCGCGGCGGCTGGCGCTCGAGGGCTGCGAAGTCGCGATCTGTGCGCGCACCGAAGGGCCGCTGCGGGCGGCGGCGGACGAGATCGCGCGTGAGAGCGGGCGAAAGGTCCTGCCCATCACCTGCGACACCATGGACCCGACGTCGATCAAGAGGTTCATGGCCCGAGCCGCCGAAGAGCTGGGCGGCGTCCAGGTACTCGTCAACGGCGCCGCCCGCGTCGGCGGCGCCCGCGGCGACATCGAGACGGTGGCCGACGACGAGATCCTCCACGACTTCGAGGAGAAGGTCGTCGGCTACCTGCGCTGCGCCCGCGAGGCCGTACCTCACATGAAGCGGGCGGGCTTCGGGCGCATCGTCAACATCAGCGGCGGCGCCGGGCGCTCGCCCGGGAGCCAGATCAGCGGCGGCGCCCGCAACGCCGCCACGGTGAACATGACCAAGGCCCTGGCGAACGCGCTCGGGCCGTTCGGCATCAACGTCAACGCCATCTACCCCGGTCAGACCGTGACCGAGGCCACCTTTGAGCGCCTCGGCGAGCAGGCCGCGCGTGACAACAAGACGGTCGAGGCCCTGATGAAGGAGCAGGCCGGGAGGACGCTGATCAGGCACCTGGTGACGGCCGACGACATCGCCAGCGTGGTCGCGTTCCTGTGCTCGCCGCTGGCCGTCAGCATCACGGGCGAGGCCATCGCCGTGAACGGCGGCGGCAGCGCCGACGTGCACTTCTGAAGGCGCCCATCCCCAAATCGCGTCTCACGCGGTCCTCAAATCGGAGACGACCCGAAGCCGCAAGTCAGAAGGGACGCGTTGCGACAAGTCGAATCTGTCCGGATCGGAGGTGCGGCTCGAACACCGCGATTACGAACCCCAGGCGGGTCGCAGAAGGCGCCATTAGACCCTGTGCTCCGATCAGGTGCGCCGCCTCTCCGACCGCCTGGCAAGGGTGCCAGTCTGGAGATTCGATGTGATTCATGGACAGGCCTACCTCTGCCAACGCCTCGGCAGACCTTAAGTCCAGGACATCCAGGTTCGCCACCTCCACCTCGTGCAGTTCGCGCGCCCGCCGGGGCGCTTTCCGGCAAGCCCTGGGTCTCAGCAAGCCTCCGGAATTCCGCACGGCACGCCGCCTCGGGGATTGCGAGGTAGATGGTGGGAACGACCTGCGGAGGATTCCATCGGCCTCCGAACCTGAATGCGCCAGCGCCCGATAGCGGCACTATTCCCGGCGCCGTGTGCCGAAACGCCAGGCCCGACCATGTGACAGTCCCGAGCCTCTCGACGCTGCGGCGGAGGTCATCGCGCTGCACGGTCAGACGACTATGCCATCGGCCAGTGCATCAAGCAGATCGACGACGCTTCTAAAATCACCCCGTCGAATGCGGTCCGCGGGCGATTCACCCCTGAGTAAAGGATTAGGTGATAGCAGCCACGTCGACGCGTACAGCGTGGGGACGATCTTGACAATCTGTTCAGCGACAAATGCAAGCTCTAACAGGCGTTGCTTCGTGACTCGATGGGGTGAGGTCTCTCCTGTCGACCACCTGCTAACCGTCCTCGGCGACGAGTCCAGGATCAAGCCGACTTCCTCCTGAGTCATACCCAGTGTCTTGTTTATGTATCTGACCTTGTCCGAAATCGCGGTCGGCAACCGAGCACCTCCAGGAGACATTTCCATAGGCATATCTTAGGACACATTCATAGACAAAATACAAGACGCCTCTGTCAAAGCGTGGATTTCGTGTCAATCTGTGGCTACGTGGCCGGGGACGCCCGCCGCCGCTTCTCCGCCGCCACGATCTCGACGACCCTGCGGCAGGCCGCCTCCAGGCGTCCAGTCTCGTTGACGACCACGTAATCGAAGCCCGCGGCTTCTTCCATCTCGTGCGCGGCGGTCTCGCGGCGGAGGCGCGTCTGGGCTTTGTCCTCGGTGTCGCGGGCGCCGAGGCGGCGCTCGGCCTCTTCCCGCGAAGGCGCCGCGAGCCAGATCAGCAGGCAGCGGTCGGGGTAGAGACGCCTGAGGGTGGCCGCGCCCTGGACGTCGACACGGGCGAGGACGTCGCGGCCTTCGGCCAGGGGGCGCTCGACCTCCGAGCGCGGCACACCGTACTTCCGGCCGTAGACGATAGCGTGCTCGACGAAGCCGTCCTGGGCCAGAAGGCGGTGGAACTCGGCCTCGCTGAGGAAATGGTAGGACATGCCCTCGACCTCGTCCGCGCGCGGGGGCCGCGTGGTCGCCGTGACGACGAAGTGCCAGGGCAGCCCCCAGGCGATGAGCAGGTCGCGCACCGAGTCCTTCCCCGCGCCGGAGACGGAGGAGAGGACGATGACCAGGGGCGGGCCCGGGGGAACCGGGGCAAGGTCGGAGCGGGATGAGGTAGCCACTGATTGATAGTGATTTCCAGTGATTTTGGGTTCAGGTTCGATGGTCTGCGTTATCCAGAAACGCAATGACGGGACGGGTGGAAATATCCTCCGACTCCGCCTCGGGATGACAATCGGACGGTTCCTGGTTCTGGGATGCTACTCCCGCCGTCGCAGCCTCTGCTCCCGGTCACGCTGCTTGGTGCGGTCTTCGATCATCTGGGTCATCTCGCGGGCGCGGTCCGCCCACATGCCGCCGGCGAGGAGGTTGAGAAACGACTGGCTCGGTGTCGGCAGGCCCGAGGTGTCGAGAGAGGGCGGCTCGCGCCTGGGAGGGTTCTCGAGGTAGTTGTCCCGCTCGATCTGGGTCTCGGCCAGAGCGCGGAAGAGGACCTCGGCGTCCTCACCGGCGATGAGGTCCTTGAGACGCAGCAGCTCCGTTACGTAACGGTCGATCCAGTGGGTGAGGTTCGCCTTGTTGGTGAGGCAGATGTCGTGGGCCATCTCCGGGTGGCCGGAGGCGAGGCGCGTGAAGTCCTTGAAGCCGGGGCCGGCCATCTGGGCCAACTCGGGCCAGGCGGTGCTCGCCCGGGCGAGCCCGAAGAGGGCCACCGATGCGACCAGGGGAAGGTGGCTGATCGCCGCCGCGTAGGCGTCGTGTTCGTCGGCATCGAGGAAGAAGGGGACGCCACCCACCGCCTCGGCGAGGCCGAGCACGGCGTTGACGGCGCCGGAATGGGCGTCGACGGCCGGCACGATGCAGTAGGGCCGGCCGTCGAACAGCGTGGCCTCAGCCGCCTGGGGCCCCGACTGCTCCTTGCCCGCCATGGGGTGGCCGCCGACGAAGTGGGCGCCGGCGGGCAACAGCTCGCGGGCCCAGCGGAGGACGTCGCCCTTGGTGCTGGCGGTATCGGTGACCACCACGCCCGCCTTCAGGTGCGGCGCCAGCTCTTCGAACACGGTGCGAACGGCGATAATCGGCGTCGCGACGATTATCAGGCCGCTCTCGTTGGCGAGGTGATAGAGATCATGGAAGACGCGGTCGACGGCACGATTCTTCAGGGCCCGAGCGGCGACATCGGGGTCGCGGTCGTAGCCGATGATCTCGGTGCTCGAGAGCTTCGCCCTCTTCAGGGCGAGACCCATCGAGCCGCCGATCAGTCCCAATCCAACGATTCCTACCGTGCCCATGTTGCGGTCCTCAGCTTTCAGCCGTCAGCGGTCAGCCGCCCAAGGGACTAGGTACTTGGAACGCGGAACCGGGCTTGAAGGGCAATCGACTCGCGGGATCGAGCCCCCCTCCTGGTTCCTGGTTCCCGTTCGTTGTTCCGTGGGGCCTCAACTCGCATCGTCCGCTGATCGCAGTAAGGCTATCTTAGCCTCCTCCTCGGGCCGGACTCTACCACTTATGTAGCGTACCGTCGCGGGAGTTGAGCCGGCTTTGCCGGCAAGGCCGGCGCCGAGGACGGCATGGTGGGCGAGACGGTAGGCGGCGCCGCGCCAACCGGGAGCGTCCTCGTGGCTAAGAAGGCGGACGAGGGGCCCGGCGACGACGTTGAGGGTGCGTAGCCTCAGTGGCGCCCTGCCCTTGCCGCAGTCGTGCAGCAGGGCCGCCACGAGCAGGTCGCTGTCGGCGATGCCGTGGCGGCGAAGGCGGCGCATGACCGCTATACCATGACGCTGGTCGCGCTTCTCCATGGCGTAGAACAGCTCGACCTCGCCCTGGTTAAGCAGGCTGTGGACCTGGTCAACTTCCTGTCTGTCGATGTCGGGCTTGACTGCATGCAAAGCCTGACGCAGACGGTATGCGGACCAGGTGATGGGGCCGCGACGCGGCGGACGCAGGGCAGGAGGGATCGCTTCGCGGTCAGGCAATGGCCCGCGCTCCGCTCCCGGACAAGAACTCGGTAATGCCGTTGATCAGGGGGGACATCACGGAATGAAGGACGCTGACCTCCCCGCGGGTCACGAAAGGCATGACGAGCAGGAGTATGAGGATCAAGGGGCCGTACTGCTCCAGCCGGGCGAAGCCCAGCGAGAGGTCCCGCGGCAGAAGGCCCACGGCGACGGCAAAGCCGTCGAGCGGAGCGATCGGCAAGAGGTTGAAGACGGCGAGGACGACGTTGAAGACGATCAGCGAGGACAGGTAGAGGCCGGCGTAATCGTCGACGGCCCAGCTTTCCAGGCGGAAGGGAATGAGGAAGGGGCTGTGCCAGGGGACCA
This sequence comes from uncultured Dehalococcoidia bacterium, assembly GCA_964422735.1. Classification (GTDB taxonomy): domain Bacteria; phylum Chloroflexota; class Dehalococcoidia; order DSTF01; family WHTK01; genus CAYRCD01. The sequence continues at coordinate 8,833 of CAYRCD010000083.1, forward strand.
CGTCGAGATGTATGGGCAGCGAGGCGACCGTCGCCAGCAGGAGATTCGAGACCGGTCCGGCACCGGCCACGACTGCCCTGCCCACGGGAGGCCGGATACGCAGGCGGGCGGGATTCACGGGAGTCGGCTTGCCCCAGCCAAAGCCGGCCATGAACAGGAAGAAGACGCCCATTGGATCGAGATGGCGGCGGGGATCGAGCGAGACGCGGCCCATCATCCTCGCCGTCCCGTCGCCGAGCCGGTCGGCAACGAAGGCGTGGCTAAACTCGTGGAAGGAAATGCCGGCGACGAGCGCGGTGACTACGGCGCCGAAGAAGGTTACGAAGAGGAGGAGGCTTTGGGAGAGAAGGTCGGAAT
>CAYRCD010000084.1:0-9161 GCA_964422735.1 uncultured Dehalococcoidia bacterium
CGCTCGCCCCGGCTGTCCGGCCTGGGACGGCGTACCCAGGCGACGGGGCAGACAGTCGGGGCTAGCCTGGGGATTGTCGACGGCGGAGTCGCCTGGTTCAAGATAGCAAGCAGGGTCGCACCGCACAAAAGTTGTCCACATACCGAAGCCACACGTTCGCCGCCATTGTAGCACATCCGTGCGGGTCGATATGTCAAGTCCGTCGAGGGGCGCCCAAGAAACATTACCGAAGCATCACCCTTCCAGGGCCCGCTCCAGGCCCGACTCAAAAGCCTCGCGCGCCGCTGCCAGGCCCACATCCAGGTACGAGCCGACCCGCATTCGGCCCCCACCGGTGACCCCAAGCGGCGCGCAAGGGACACCGGCCTCGCGCATCACTGCTTCAAATCGCTCCGCAGACGACTGCCTGACCGAGACGACGACACGAGACGCCTCTTCGCCGAAAAGGGCGGCGTCCAGCCGGCCTTGGACGGCGAGATGAGCGCCGGTGAAGCCGATGTCGTTCTCCAGGCAGCACTCGGCCAGGGTCACGGCAAGACCGCCGTGAGAGCAATCGTGGGCGGAGCACAGGAGCCCGCGCTCCGCCGCCCCCAGGATCGCACACTGGAGCCGCGCTTCGAGCCCCAGGTCGACGCGTGGCCGCCCCGCGACCAGGCCGTGGACCTCGCGAAGATATTCGCTGCCGGCCAGGCCGCCGGCGTCCCCAGTGAGGGCGTATGTCTCCAGGTCAGCGTCGACGATCAGCTCCGCTCCAGCGCCGGCGAGGTAGACGAGGTCGCCTTCGGACAGAAACCCGCTCGCGACGGCTTTGGCCGCGTCGTCGATCACACCCAGAGCGCCGACCACGGGTGTGGGGTAAATCGCCTGGCCATCGGCCTCGTTATAGAGGGAAACGTTGCCCGAGACGACCGGCACGCCGAGGGCCTCGCAGGCAGCGGTCATACCCCGAACCGCGTTTTCGAGCTGGTAATACACGTCCGGCCGCTCGGGGTTGCCGAAGTTGAGGCAGTCTGTGATCGCAACTGGTGTGGCACCGGTGCAGACGACGTTACGGCAGGCTTCCACGACGGCGAGGGCTCCACCCGTGAAGGGGTCGAGGTAGCAAAGGACGCCGCTACCATCGGTCGCGAGGGCGATCCCCCTTGGTGGCGCTTCCTTGAGTCGCAGGACAGCGGCGTCCGAGCCGGGGCCCAAGACCGTGTTCGTGAGCACCTGGTGGTCGTACTGGCGCCAAATCCAACGTTTCGAGGCGATCTCGGGGGAGGCGAGAAGCCGCAAGAGCGTGGAGCGAGCCTCGTCGCCGGGTCGGATGTCTGGAAGCTCTCCCAGGTCGTAGGCCTGCAGGGCGGCAAGCCCGGCCGGCATGTCGCCCTCTCTCACGTATTCAGGCGGCTCAGTGAAGACGGTAGCGCGGACGCGGACCACTGGGTCTTCGCCTTCAAAGATGCGCACAACGCCATCGCTGGTGACGCGGCCGATTACGTCGGCCCTGATCTCCCAGCGCCGAAAGTGGTCGAGCACGTCGGCCTCATGCTCCTTCCGGGCGATGACCAGCATGCGCTCCTGCGACTCGCTCAGCATCACCTCGGAGGCGGTCATGCCCGACTCCCGCCTGGGAACGCGCGCGACGTCGATGACGACGCCGGTGCCACCTCGAGCTGCGCACTCGACCAGCGCGCTGGTCAGGCCGGCGGCGCCGAGGTCCTGGAGACCCGCGATCCATTCACCGTGCTCCTGGGCCAGGGACACGCAGGCCTCCATCAAAAGCTTCTCCAGGAACGGGTTGCCGACCTGGACCGTCGGCCGCAGCTCTTCCTGGCCCTGCTCGAACGTCCGCGAGGCGAGCACGTTAGCGCCGCCGATACCATCGCGGCCCGTGTCAGCCCCGACGAGGATGATGGGGTTGTCAAGGCCGGTGGCGATCGCCCGCAAGAGTTCATCCTTGGCCGCCACGCCGACACACATCGCGTTCACCAGCGGGTTGCCGCTGTAAGAGTCTGCGAACGAGACCTCGCCTCCGACGGTCGGGACGCCGAGACAGTTGCCGTAGCCGCCGATGCCGCCGACAACCCCCCGGAATAGCGTCCGGTTGCGGGTTGCGGCGACGGAGCCGGTCCCGGAGGTCGGACGCATCGGTCCGAAACGCAGGGAGTCGAGTATCGCGATTGGTCTGGCGCCCATGGCGAAGATGTCGCGTACGATTCCGCCGACACCCGTGGCGGCGCCCTGGTAGGGCTCGATCGCCGACGGGTGGTTGTGGGACTCGATTTTGAAGACAGCGCAGAGGCCGCCGCCGACATCGACGGCGCCGGCGTTCTCGCCGCCGCGCGTCGTCAGAACGCGAGGACCGGTGCTGGGAAACAGACGGAGGAGCGGCTTGCTGTTCTTGTAGCCGCAGTGCTCGCTCCACATCGCGCCGAACATACCTAGCTCAACGTCGTTCGGCTCGCGGTCGAGCCGCTCGACGATCTGCCGGTATTCGTCGAGGCTGAGGGCAATGAGCGCGAGCGTCTCGGCGTCGCGGGGCACGCCTAATCTTAGGAGGACGTGCAGGAGGGGTCTAGCTACTTGAGCTACGCTAGACGAGGCCATTCGATGCGATTTCTGATCATCGGCGGGACGGGGCTAACGGGCACGCACATAGTGCGAGAGCGGTCGAGGCGGAGGAGGTCATAATTCTCTCCCATTGACGCCACATGCCGCCTGGTCGCCGGCGATATCCAGTTAGTCCGGTATAGTTGTGCGCGCAAAAGAAATGCGTGGTGCAAGCCCTCTTAGCCAACGACTCGCGAGAGCGTCTCGGGCCGTCTTTCTCGGGGGTCGTGGCGTATTGGCCTCCGCGGCGGTCATTGTCGCCTGCTCCGGCGGGTCCGGCGCCACAGATGATCGCCGGGCCGCTGTCCCGCCGCCTTCGTCCCGTCTGCCAGCGACCGAACCGGCGGGCGGGCTTCAGGTCACGACGGTCGCGGCTTGGTCGCTCGTCCAGGGCTTCTCCGATGGTGTCGGGAGCTACGTCTTCACCGGCCTGCGCTGCCAGTTCGTGGTCGCGCCCAACGGGGAAATCTACTTCTCCGACCTCGCGAACCACCGCGTGCGGCTGCTGGCCGCCGATGGCAGCGTCACTACGATCGCCGGCTCGGGACCGGTAATCACGGAGGAAACTTACGTGCCTTACACGGGGAGCTTCGCCGATGGACCGCCCGACCTCGCCCGCTTCGCGTTCCCCAGTGGCTTGGCCGTGGACGCCGCCGGCAACATCTTCGTCGCCGATTCCCAGAACCACCGTATCCGCAAGATAACGCCGGGCCTCGAAGTCGTGACCATCGCCGGCATGGGCGAGCCGGGACTTCGCGACGGTCCGGGCAACCGGGCCCAGTTCCAGGCGCCGACGGCCCTCGCCCTCGACCCCGCCGGCACGCTTTACGTCGCCGACAGTGGCAATCACGCGATCCGGAAAGTGTCGGCCGAGGGTCTGGTATCTACCGTTGCCGGAGGGGGCCCCGGCTTCGCCGACGGACCGGTAGCGGGCGCCCGGTTCAACGACCCCACCGCGATAGCTCTCGGCCCGGACGGCAGCATCTACGTGGCCGACAGGCACAACGGCCGCATCCGGCGAATATCCCCGGACGGGCTGGTCTCCACGCTGACCGCGGCGCTCACGCCGCCATCCGGCGGGCCAGGGCCGCTCGGGATCGCGGTCGACAGCTCCGGCAATGCTTATGTTAATGACTACGACGGCCATCGCATCTTGAAGGTGGCGCCGGATGGCATCATCACCACGATCGCCGGCTCGGGCAAGCCCGGCCAGAAGAACGGGCCCGCGCTCCAGGCCCAGTTCAACAATCCCGACGACCTCGCCATAGGACCGGACGGCGCCCTATACGTGCACGATGCGCGCAACTACGAGATCCGCCGGATCAGCCTGGCGCCCTGATCAGTCGCGCACGTCGGGCAGCCGGACGCAGTTCCCGGTATTGGGCCCCACGCTGTGGTCGTCGTTGGCGACCAGGGCACAGAGCATGTGAGCATTCGCCGGCCGGTCGCTGGTAACAAAGTGCAGGAGCGGGCTTGTGCCTACGTAGCCGTACCAGGGGCCGCTTCCCGGCAGTCCCGCCTGCTCGACTGAGACCGTGTCGAAGAAGAAGTGGACGTGTGTCTCCGTGTCCGGAGGGGGGTCGGTAAACTCGAGGTCCTCGGCGCCGAAGACGTTCGTGCGGAACTCGACGACGTAATGTCCGTTGGCAATCGAGATCGCCCTGATGCGGACGAACTCCTCTGTGGGGTCCGCGGGAACCTGCGGGGCGCGCGCCGCGGCTTTATCGGAACAGGCGGCCGCGAACAAGAGGACATAGGTCAGTAGCCCGAGACACGCGCTCTTCCGGGAGACCTGTTCCGCCAGTGGATACCAAATCCGGCGTAGTCGGGAGGCCAGCATCAGCATCTTGAGCCTGGTCCCAGTCTAGCGGAGTCCGGGCCGCAAGACCGTCTCGCGGCAGGAGCTAATAACCTCTACCGACATTCCTTGTCCACATGTGGCACCTGAGACTCACACCTTCCTAGAGGCCTTGACAAGCCGTCGCGTACTCCTTAGCCTGCCCGCATTCATCGACGAATTCGCTAATGCGATAGAAAACACAGCGCCTTAGAAACCACAGCAGCCTGGGAGGGAGCGAAGATATGTCTGACGGTTACTGGCGACGATTCTCGTCGGCACGGCTAACCCGGCGACGCGCGCTTGGCGGCGCCGCGGGAGTTGGCCTTGGCGCCGCGGCGTTGAGCCTGATCGGCTGCGGCGGCGGCGGTAGCAAGAACGAGCCGCTCGCCAAGGGCGGGGACAAGAGCGGCCTGCTTTTTACTCCGCAGGAAGTGACAGGCGCCGCGATCAAGAAAGGCGGCGTCTTTAAGAGCGTCTATACCTCGGTAAATCCGACCTCGCTCGACCCGCATACCGCCCAAACGTTCACGACGCTCACGACTCTCTCCTCGCGGTCCTATCCCCGCATCTTCAAGTTCAAGATAGCGAAGTACCCGAACTTCGCTACGGGCGAAATCGAGGGCGAGGTCGCGGAGTCGTACGAGCTCACCCCGGACAAGCTCCAGCTAACGTTGAAGGTCCGCCAGGGCATGAAGTGGGACGCGCGGGCGCCGACCAGCAATCGCGAGATCGACGCCCAGGACGTAGTCTGGAACTGGAAAAAGTTCTCGGAGGTCGGCGTCCGCAACGGCGACCTTGCCTACAGCGAAGCAAACCCGGGCTCGCCCGTCGAGTCCGTCACCGCGCCCGACAGCAAGACAGTTGTTATCAAGATGCACGCGCCGGACGCGTCCCTCCTCCAGCTCTTCGCCAGCAACGTCATCTTCTACGTCCTGCCCCGTGAGGCCGACGGTGGCTTCGACTCGCGCCAGGACATCCGCGGCCATGGACCCTACATCTTGGAGGACTACAAGGCCTCCGCGTTCTTCGGCTGGAAGAAGAATCCCGACTACTACATGAAGGGCTTCCCGAACTGGGACAAGGAGGAGCAGCCCCACGTCGTCGAGTACGCCAATCGCCTCGCCCAGTTTCGCGCCGGCAACGTCTGGCCTAGCATCGGCGTTACCAACGAGGACATCGTTCCAACAAAGCGCGACATTCCCGTGCTGCTCATGGCTCAGGGTGAGGCCTACGCGACCGCGCCGACCCAGATATCCTTTGGTTACGAAGGTGACTCACCCTTCAAGGACAAGAGGATGCGCCAGGCTGTCGCCTTCGCGGTCGACCGCGACCTGATCATCGACTCCCTGCTGAACCGCGACAAGTTCGCCAAGGACGGCCTCGACCTGCCCTTCCGGCGCAGCACCGCCATCGGCCCCGCCTGGGAGGGTTTTTGGCTCGACCCCGAGGGCGACAAGTTCGGGCCCAATGCCAAGTACTTCAAGGAGTTCAATCCAGCCGAATCGAAGAAGCTCATAGCCGCGGCCGGCTTCCCCAACGGGACGTCAACACTGCTCCACTTCGTGAAAGGCCAGTACAGCGCCACCTACGAGAAGACGGCCGAGATCCTCGCCGGCTTCATGGGAGACGTCGGCTTAAGGGCTCCTGCCACGCCTCACGACTACAACACCGACTACATCCCGAACTACTACTACGCGTACCAGGGCGCGCGCAGCAACGGCTTCAGCGGCATGATCTACCGCGCCGAGCTGTCCTACCCGACCTGCCAAGCGGGCCTCTACGGCAACATCCACAAGGACGGCGGCCGTTACCGCGGGCTAACGCCAACCGGCACGAACGCCAAGCAGGGCGACCCTTACCTGAACTCGACGATCGAGAAGATCAAGGGCGAGTTCGACCTCAAGAAGGCCCAGGAGATGACCTGGGACATCCAGCGCTACATGGCGGACCAGGCATACTACATCCCCCCGACCGCATCGAGCTTGGGCTACACTCTGCAGTGGCCGGCCATCGGCAATTTCGGCACCTACCGCACCTGGGGCGCCAGCGGCAACGCCAACAGCGAGTACATCGCCCTCTACTACTTCGTCGACGACACCAAGCCGCCGCTGAAAAGCGCTTAATCCTTCCCCGGAAGGACGAAGGCGGCAGGCCGGGTCCGCTGCCCCCGGCCCAGGGTCTATTTCATCGCATCCGGCCGGCCGCAATGCCAAACTCTTCGGACATCGCGCTATACTGGTGCGGCTGTGAAGTAGAGGAGCCCGTCAAAAGAGGCGCTTAATCCTTCCTCGGAAGGACGAAAGCGGCAGGGCCCGGGTTCGCTCCCCCCGGGCCCTGCATGTTTTCTTCGGCACTCCGGGTCACGGAGATCACGACGCCCGGCCTTTTCCCTTTTGCCGTCTTCGCGCCGCCCGCGCCTGCTCGATCTCTCCCAGGTGGGAGAACGCGGCCTCCATCGCCTTCCGCTTTCGTTCTTCCGTGACGTGGGTGTAGACCTGGGTGGTATTTGGGCTGGAGTGGCCCAGCAACTCCTGCACGACGCGGAGGTCGGCGCCTCCTTCGAGGAGGTGAGTGGCGAAGCTGTGGCGGAGAAGGTGCGGGTGGGCTTCACGGGGCAGGCCGGCTTTCGCCGCGTACTTGCGGACGATGGTCTGAACGGAACGCGCCGTCAGGCGGCCGCCGAAGCGATTGAGGAACAGCGCCGCCTCTTTGCCCGCGGCCAGACCGGGCCGGCCTTCTTTCACATAGCGCTCGACCGCGCGCGCGGCGGGTTCGCCGAAGACGGAGACACGCTCTTTGCTCCCTTTTCCCTTCACACGCACTTCGCGGGCGTCGGGGTCGATGTCGCCCTGGTTGACACCGGCGACCTCGCTCACCCGCAGGCCGGCGGCGTAAAGCAGTTCGAGCAGGGCGCGGTCCCGCAGCTCGGCCGGTTGCGGTCCGTCGGCCGAGTGGACCAGGCGCACCACATCCTCAGGAGTGAGGAACTGCGGCAGGCGCCGCGGCCGCTGCGGGCCCTTTACGCCGAAGAAGGGGTCGCCGGCCAGCTCGCCGATCGAACGCAGATATCGGTAGAACGACCGGATCGTGCTCACCTTGCGCGTAACGCTGGCCGGTGCGATGCCGTCGCCCAGCAGCCGCGCGAGATAACGGCGCAGGTCGATTCGGCCGGCGGCCAGGGGATCGATGCTCCAGCCTTCGAGTGCCTGGATGAAGCCGCGGAGGTCGGTCCGATAGTTGCGCAGGGTCAGCGCGGAGAGATTGCGCGCGCCGCCTTCGCTGAGATAGCGGTCGAGGAGAGACTCGACCCGAGGCGTGGTGTTAGCGGGCATGGCGGCAGCCATCGTCGTGTACCTGCGGGCTAAAGCGCGTAGCTACTCCTGAAAGCTGAGGGCTTCAACCCGCACGGGATGAATCCGCATCGCGAGGTTGGACCATCGTCAAACCGAGGCGGCGACCGGCCTCTTCGCCGCGGGGCGCGCCTGAGAAGCGGGGCCTTTCCAGTCGCAGGCGGTGCAGCGGGCGCGGCGCCCGCGCTCGGCGACGATCAGGCCGCCGCACTGGGGACAGGCTTCGGGAAGGGGCCGTTGCCAGCTCGTGAAGTCGCACTTGGGATAGTTCGCGCAGCCGTAGAAGCGACGGCCCTTGCGCGTCTGGCGTTCGACGATCTCGCCGCTGTCCTGGGGGCACAGGATGCCGGTCTTCTGGAGCAGGGGCTTCGTGCCCTTGCACTCCGGGTAGCGCGTGCAGGCGAGAAAGGCGCCGAACCGCCCCCGCTTGAGCACCATCGCCGAGGCGCAGACGTCACACTTTTCGTCCGTTTCCTGGGCCTCGGGCGCGTCGCCATCGGGCCGGGTATATTTGCACTCGGGAAAGCCGGAGCAGGCGAGGAAGGGGCCGTAGCGGCCGAAGCGCCGGATGAGCGGGTGGCCGCTTTCGGGGCACAGCTCGCCGGTTTCCGTCGAGACCACCGGCGCCTTGGCGGCGGACGCCAGCGCCGCGCTCAGCGGGTTATAGAACTCGCGTACGATCGGCCGCCAGGCCCTGGCGCCGCTCGCGATCTCGTCGAGGTCCTCCTCCAGCTGGGCCGTGAACTTGAGGTCGACGAAGTCCGGGAACTGCTCGATCAGGAAGTCGCTGACAACGAAGCCAAGCTCCGTCGGCTTCAGCTGGCGGTTCTCGCGTTCGACATACCCGCGCTCCTGGATGGTCGACAGGATGGTCGCGTACGTGCTCGGCCGGCCGATGCCGTTCTCCTCCAGCGCCTTGACCAGCGTTGCTTCGGTATAGCGCGGCGGCGGCTCGGTGAAGTGCTGGCCGGCTTTCAGGTCCTCCAGCCGCAGTCTGTCACCGGAGGCCAGGTCGGGGAGCGAAGCCTGCGGCGGTTCATCGCTGTCATCGTCGTCCCGGGCCTCCTGATAGACCTGGCGGTAGCCGGGGAAGCGGACCACGCTGGCAGCCGCCCGAAGGTGGTATGTGTCCGTGCCGGCGCGGGCATCGATGTCCACAGAGACGCTATCGAGTACCGCGTCCGCCATCTGGCAGGCGATGGTCCGCTGCCAGATGAGGGCGTAGAGACGGCGCTGATCGGCCGTGAGGGTCCGCAGCTCGGCCGAGTCCGGTGTGCGGATGGCCGAGGTCGGGCGGATCGCTTCGTGCGCCTCCTGGGCACCCTTGCGTGACTTGAAGATGCGCGGCGCGCTCGGCGTAAAGTCGGCGCCGAAGC
>CAYRCD010000085.1:0-9147 GCA_964422735.1 uncultured Dehalococcoidia bacterium
ACCGACGTCCTCTCGCTCGCGGAGGCGTCGCGCCTCGTGGCGGAAGCCGCCAAAGGATAGCGAGCGGCCGCTCCGTACTCCCGCTCGCGGCCGGCGCCACGGCAGAGGTCGGACTCGCCGCGACGGCCGGCGCAACGGGCACGGAAGTGGCGACAGGCGAGGGCTTAGAGTCGCTCCCGCAGGCCGAAAGCGCCAGAGTGCACGCCGCGGCCGCGGCCAGGAAGACACTCCCTCTCTTCATGGCCGTAACGAGGGCCCCGGGGTCATCCCGGGGCCCTCGTTACTTTGGGGGTTTCAGGCCCGTCGCCGGGCGAGAACGAGGGCGCCGAAGCCGCCGAGCGCGATGAACAGGGCGCCGGCTGCGGCGAGGAGGTAGTTCGGGGGCTGAGCGAGACCGCCGCCGGCACGCGGCAGGGCCGCGGCCGCGGGCGCCGCTGCCGCCGCGGGAAGGTTGAGTTGAGCGCGGGCGACGCCGCCCGGGAACTGCTTGGAATGGACGTTGACGTAGAGGTTACCGGCCCGCAGGTCGGCGATGTCGGCATCGCTCAGGTTCAACGTACCGGAGATCTGGGTAAAGCCGACCAGTGACAGGTTGATGATGACTGGCCCATTGACTCCGACGGCTCCGCGGTGGATGTGGGAAGCCGTTACCAGGTCCGGAGAGAGGCCCGAGATAGTGACGGCATAGGTAAGGGTCTTGGCCACATCGTCAAAGACGAAGCGGGCGGGCGCTGTCACGCCCCCCGGCACTGGCGGATTTTCTTCGTTCCCGGTGGCGGTCACGACCATCGTGACTTGCGCCGCCTGCGCGGTTCCGACTGTGGCGGCCATCACGATCAGGCCCACACCCGCTGCAATCGCGGTCAGTGAGGCAATCCATGCCCTCATGTCGTTCGCTCCCTTCGAAAGACTCAGCCCAAACCTGGGGTCTCGGACGGTGGACACGCAAAGTGTCCCTAAGGAGTACGTCGCAGGACGTGTCGAGGTTCTAAGTGGTCAGGGGCCTGGTGTTTTAGGCCCGAATCGCCGGCCTAGCCGATGGCCATCTCCACGACCGTCACGCCCTCGCCGCCCTCGGCAGGTGGGGCGAACTCGAAGCCCTTCACCAGGGGATGACGGGCGAGCATCTGGCGGACGGCGAGGCGCATTCGGCCCGTACCCTTGCCGTGAACTACTCGCAGGCGAGGGGCACCGGAGCGGAAGGCATCGTCGAGGAAGCGTTCAACTCTGGGCAAAGCCTCATCAAGCGTCTGGCCCCGGACTTCGATTTGCTCAAGGAACGTCGGCGGCGGTGGCGGCAGCTCAGGCCGTTCGGGCGCCCGCGGCAGCGGCCGTTCGACCCGCAAAATCTGGTCGACGCGGACCCGCGCACGCAGCGTGCCGAGTGTTACCTCCAACTCTCCCCGTCGATCGGGCGCCGAGAGTGCTTCGGCCGGCGCCGGCACGCCACGTAGCCAGACCTGGAACCCGGGCCGCACCTGGTCGGGAGAAAGGCCGAGATGACCCCGGCGGCGGGAGCGCCGCCGAACGCGCTTCGCCGTTTCTGAGGCCGCTCCGAGCGCCTGGCGCGCCTCACCGAGCCCGGCGGGCTCAACGGCGGCCGCCTGGCGTTCTAAAATGCGCTGTGCGCGCGCCAGCGCCTCTCTGGCGGCGTCGACCTCTTCCTCCAGGGCGCTCGCGGCCTCATCCAGGCGCTGTTGCTTCTCGTCCTCGATGGCGCCGAGGCGCGCCTCCGCGCGGGTGCTCGCTTCCTCGGCGCGCGCGCGGGCCTTCTCTTCGGCCCGGCGCGCTTCGGCGGCGTCGTCGCGTTCGCGGCGCAGGTCGTCCAGCAGCGAGTCGATCGCCTGCTGGTCTGGTGCGAGGGAAGCCTGGGCCGTATTCAGGATGGCGTCCGGCAGGCCCAGGCGAGCCGCGATGGCGAGAGCGTTACTCCGGCCGGGGACGCCAATCGTGACCTTGAAAGTCGGCGCGAGGGTCACGGGGTCGAACTCGACGGCGGCATTGCGCACACCGGGGGTCTGGTGCGCGAACAACTTTAGCTCGCCGTGGTGGGTCGTCGCCAGCGTCAGCGCGCCCCGGTCCATGAGGTGAAGCAAGAGCGCCCGGGCGAGAGCGGCGCCCTCGGCCGGATCGGTCCCCGCGGCCAGCTCATCCAGCAAGACGAGCGACTTCGGCCCGGCGCGCTCGAGCAGGCTGATAATGTTCTTCAGATGGCCGCTAAAGGTCGAGAGCGACTGCTCGATGCTCTGCTCGTCGCCGATATCGGCCAGCACCTCTTCGAAGACCGGTATGTGACTGCCGGGTTCCGCGGGAACGGGGAGACCGGACTGGGCCATGAGGATCAAGAGTCCGACCGTCTTGAGCGCGACGGTCTTTCCGCCGGTATTCGGGCCTGTGACCAGCAGGACGCGGTCCTCGCCCCCGAGACGGACCGAGATCGGGACGGGCGCCGAGAGGAGCGGGTGACGCGCGTCCCTGAGGTCGAGGTCGGCGGGCATGCGCGTCAGCCAGGCCTGCGGTTCGCCGCCTCTTTCGCGGCAGGGCAGCGCCAGGCGGCCTGAGGTCGAGAGGTCTTCAGCGAGGCGCGCGGCGGCCATGACCAGGTCAAGCTCGGCCAGGACCGAGACGTTGGCGGAAATCTCCGCGGAAGCCTCTCCGACGAGCGCGCTGAGGCGCCGGAGGATTCGTTCCACCTCTCGGTGCTCCTCGATCTGAAGCTCGCGCCAGCGGTTGGCAAGGTCGACCACTGCCAGGGGCTCGATGAAAAGCGTGGCGCCGCTGGCGGAGACGTCGTGGACGATGCCCCGGACCCCGCCACGAAAGTCGGCTTTGATCGGGACCACGTAGCGGCCGTCCCGCAGAGTGACGATCGCCTCCTGCGCCGCCGTCTTGCCGGCCTGGGAGGCCAGGAACTCTTGCAGCTTGGCATGCAGGCGGTCGTGCGCAACGCGAATGTTGCGCCGGATCAGGCCCAGCGCGGGGCTGGCGCCGTCGGCGACGTCGCCGCGCTGGTCTATCGCCCGCCCGATCTCGTCCACGACTTGTGGCTTCTCGGCTAGCCCCGCGGCAAGCGCCGCGAGCAAGGGCAGGCTGGGCGCCAGGCGCGTGAGAGCGCTCTTGACCTGGTGGGCCGTGCGCTGGGTGGCGGCGACCTCGAGCAGCTCGGTGCTATCGAGGATGCCACCCAGGGCCGCCTTATCAACGGCAGGCCGGACGTCGCTCGCGGCGGTGAGGCTGAGCGGCGTCCGCAGCGTGCGCAGGCGGACGGCCTCCGCGAGGCGGTCCTGGCGATGGAGGACTTCCGTGAATTCGGGCGACGGACGCAGGGCCAGCGCAAGCTCTCGGCCGGCGGCGAAGCAGGTGAGGCCCGCGAGGCGGGCCAGGACTTTGTCGAACTCCAGAACGCGAATGGCATGGTCGTCCACGCCATGGATTGTATCAACCAAGCGCCAGTAAGCGCCGGGCCAGATCCGGGTAAGTGGGCCCGGCCCGTCTTTAAGTTGCTCGGAACTCTTGAAGCCGGTCCAGCTCCTCCTCGCCTATCTCGACGTGTATGACGTCGTCCAGTACCTCCGTGAGGTAACGCACAGGCAGGATTACGTCGCGCTTGAGCAGGACTCCCCTGCGTACGACCAGGGCTACGGCGCGTCCGCTGCTCTCGTCGACCAGAACTCTGTCGACCTCGCCCAGCTTTTCGTGGGGCTCGACCCGCCAGACGGCCGCGCCTTCCTCGATATCGACCTCGTCCTTCGTCCGGTTCTGCTTCTCGGTAAGCCAGATCGACGGCGTCCCGGTAGCGAGGCCGAGGAAGCCGAGGCTGCGCGCACGATCAACGACGTCGGTCAGGTCGAACTCGTTCGGCGAGAGGTCTCGCGGTGCCTCGAAGGACTCCTCGGTGTACTCGGGCGCGTCCTTGAACCGGCCGGCGGACCAGGCCAGGTCAACCCGCTTCTCCGTCGTCGCCCGCACAACCTCGACCGGCACGACCCGGTCGTAGTCGAGGCCAAGACCGCCTTCCCAGAGATGATGGCCTGAGCGCAGGAAGCCGATATCGACGATGATCTTGGTGACTTCGAGGTCTTTCCGCTTGAGGACGACGCCTTTGAGGGTGCCGAGCTTGTGTCCGTCGCTGCTAAAGACGTCCGCGTCGGTGTGGAAGTCCGTGGGCTCGGGCATGCCGGTACAGTAGCACAGGGGCCGGCGTTGAGGAGTAGCACGAATGATCGTATAGTTGGGGAGCCCCGTCGCCGTTCGGACGAGCGCGTCACGCAGCCCTCCCGATAAGGCGCCGCCGGAGCGGAGTGCGAGCCTTCCTTGCCGGAAATCCTCTACCGCAAGTGGCGGCCCCGGACGTTTGCCGAGCTGGCCGGCCAGGAGCATGTGACGACCACGCTGGTCAACGCGCTCGGGACGGGGCGCGTCGCTCACGCCTACCTTTTCGCCGGGCCCCGCGGCACCGGCAAGACGACCAGCGGCCGCCTGGTCGCCAAAGCGCTGAACTGCGGCGACCGCCAGGGCGGTGAGCCCTGCAACCGCTGCGATTCCTGCCAGTCGTTTCTCTCCGGTCGCGCCATGGACCTGATCGAGCTGGACGCGGCCAGCAACCGCGGCATCGAGGAGATCCGCAGTCTGCGCGACAAGGTTGCCTACGCGTCGGCGGGGGACTTCAAGGTCTACCTGATCGACGAAGTCCATATGCTCACCGAAGCGGCCTTCAATGCCCTGCTCAAGACGCTCGAGGAACCGCCGCCCCACGTGGTCTTCGTGCTCGCCACGACGGAGGCCCACAAGGTGCCCGCGACGATCGTGTCCCGGTGCCAGCGGTTCGACTTCCGGCGCATCTCCACGGCTGCGGCGCAGGCGCGCCTCGAGGTCATCTGTGAAGGCGAGGGCTTCCGGGTCGAGCCGGGGGCGCTGGAGCTGATCGTGCGGTTAGCGACGGGTAGCCTGCGCGACGCGATCAACCTGCTGGACCAGCTGGTCACTTCTTACGGGCGCGAGCTTTCCCTGGAGCACGTGCGCGCTGGGCTGGGACTGATCGACGACCCGCGAGCGGGCGAGCTGGCGCGGCTCGCGCTCGCCGCGGACCTTGGGCACGGCCTCGAGCTGATCGCGTCGGTCCGCGATGACGGTCTCGACCTGCGTCAGTTCCAGCGCGAGCTGGTGCGCGAGCTTCGCGCACTCCTCCTGGTCAAGAGCGGGCTGGAACCCAAGGACGGCCTGTCTGACTCCGAGCGCGAGGAGATGGCGGCCACGGTCGCGGATGCGCCGATTCCCAACATCCTGGCCGCGCTCAAGGCCTTCGGAGCGGCGGACTTGAAACCGGACCCGAACTCGACCCTGCCCCTTGACCTGGCCCTTGCCGATTGCCTGCTAGGCCGCGAGAATGCTCCTGTGCCGGTGCCGAGAGTTAGTCAGCGGCCCGAAACGGCACCGCCCGCGAGGGAGAGGAGCAGCGCGCCCCCAGGCAGAGCGGCGGGAGTGTTGCCTTCGAAAAACGAGACGCCGCCCGCCGCTGGACCAGTCAAGGAGTCCGCGGCGAAGAGCGCCGTCGCCAACAACGGCGCTCCTTCGGGACCGCTGACGTTGGGACCGGCGCGAGAGTTCATGCGGCCGATCTTTGAAGCCGCGCGGAAGCGCCTGTTCAATGTTGGAGCTTACCTCAATGGTGCGTGCGATATTACTGACGCGAACGATTCTGAGATCACCTTGGCCTTCAAGTTCCCCGTCCATTTAGAGAAGGTGTCCGATCCGGGGAACCTTCAGGTGATAACCGCGGCGGTGTCCGAGGTATTGGGGCGTCCCCTCGTCGTGAAGTGTGTCCTCGATCCGAACGTAGAGCCCTGGCAGCGTCGCGAAACCGCGTCACGCAGTCCCCTGGTCCGGGCGGCCCAGGAAATGGGCGCCCGCATCCTTAGGAAAGACGAGGAGTAAGACATGAA
Source organism: uncultured Dehalococcoidia bacterium (assembly GCA_964422735.1). Classification (GTDB taxonomy): domain Bacteria; phylum Chloroflexota; class Dehalococcoidia; order DSTF01; family WHTK01; genus CAYRCD01. The sequence goes on from CAYRCD010000085.1 coordinate 5,943, forward strand.
CCGAGACGTGCTCGCCCAACTCGGCCAGATGCAGGACCGCCTCGCCAAAGCCCAGCAAGAGCTGGAAGAGCGCGTTGCCCAGGGCACCGCCGGCGGCGGCGCCGTCGCGATTGAGATCAGCGGCGGCATGAAGGTGCAATCGCTCAAGATCGACCCGGAAGTGGTCGACGCCTCGGACGTCGGCATGCTCGAAGACCTGGTCACGGCCGCCGTGAACGAAGCTTTGCAGCAGGTCCAGGGTTTCCAGATGGGGCAGCTCGCCGGGCTGGCCGGCGGCCTAAACCTTGGCGGTCTCGGCATACCCGGGCTCGCCGGCCCGGCCGCGGCGACGCCGGCGCCCGCTCCGCCCACAAACCGCGCCGCCCGCCGTCAGAAGAGGTAGGGAGTGAACGAGCCCTGGTCCTTCTCGGGAAGGACCGCCGCGCCCGTAGCCCGTCTCATCGAAGAGCTGCACCGCCTTCCCGGAATCGGTCCCAAGGGGGCTCAGCGCCTGGCATATCATCTGCTGCGCGCTTCGAAAGAAGAGGCCCAGGCTCTCGCCGACGCCATCACCGAGGTCAAGGAGCGCATCGTCCTCTGCTCCATCTGCCAGAACACGACCGACGTCGAACCCTGCTCTATCTGCTCCGACGCGGGCCGCGACCGCGGGACGCTGTGCGTCGTCGAGGAGCCGCTGGACATCCTGGCCATCGAGCGCACGCGGGCATTCAAGGGCCTTTATCACGTGCTCCACGGCTCGATTTCGCCCATGGAAGGGGTCGGGCCGGAGCAGTTGAAGATCCGCGAGCTGTTGGCCCGGTTGCGCGACGCCGTAGTGGTTGAAGTGATTATGGCCACGAACCCTAATCTCGAGGGGGAGGCTACGGCGATGTACGTTGGCAAGCTCCTTCAACCCCTCGGCGTGCGTGTCACGCGCCTTGCCCGCGGCCTGCCCATGGGCAGCGACCTCGAATACGCCGACGACCTCACACTGGCGCGGGCGATCGAGAACCGGCAGGAGGTCTAGGAGACATAGTCCGGAGGCACTAATTGTGGACACTGAGAGAAAATTTCAGGTATCGACCTTCCGAGCGCAGGAGATGAAGTGGCTCGGTGAGCACCGCTCCTGGTTGGAAAAGACCCATCCCGGTTGCTGGGTAGCTGTCGAGGGCAGTGAACTGATTGCGGTGGGGCCTGACCTCGTTGCTGTGCTAGAGGAAGCAAAGCAGAAGGGCGTCGAGAACCCTTTTATTTCGGGCGTGAAGGCCAAGAGGTATCAGGGCATCATCATGATACGAAGATGGCAATAAACCTCGACCATGAGGGTGCCTACACCGACTTGCCTGCGGTGCCGGTACTCCTGCGCAACCTACGGACGGGGAGGTCGGCTGAGTTCGAGGCCATAGTGGACACCGGTGCGGAATCCACGCTCTTGGACGAGGCCATCGCCGTCAGAGCTGGCCTTGACCTGGATTCCGCCGCGAGCGCTCTGATCGGCGGCGTCGGTGGCGGCCTGATCGGGGCGTACAAGATAGATGTCGAGCTGCTTTTGCTGGGACAAGAAAGCCTCCGTGTAGTTCTCCCGGTGGCGTTCGCACCGGGAGTCTCGGACAGCGTCGGCAACCTTCTGGGTCTGGACGTGTGGTCGACAATCGACGTCGGAGTCTCGCACCGAAATAGGACCGCCTATGTTGGCCGCTCCGTCTGACTATGCCCCGGCCCCGCGTCTACAAGACTCAGGCCATCGTCCTCCGTCAGCGCAAGCTGGGCGAGGCCGACAAGATCGTGACGCTATTTTGCTCGCACAAGGGCAAGGTGGACGCGGTGGCCAAGGGTGTGCGGCGGACGAAAAGCCGGCTCGCCGGCCACCTCGAGCCCCTCACGCTGGGCTCGTATCTCCTGGCCGAGGGGCGCGACCTCGATATCGTCACCCAGGCCGAGACCGTCGAGGCGTTTGGCCCCCTGCGCCTCGACCTCGACCGCCTGAGCCGGGGCCTGTACTGCGCGGAGCTGGTAGACCGGGTCTTGCCGGAGCGCTCGGAGGCCGGTACCGTGTTCCGGCTCCTGCAGACGACGCTCGAGCGCCTGAGCGTGGTCGAAGAGGTGGACATGGCCGTCCGCTTCTTCGAGATGCGCGTCCTCGAAGAGCTCGGGTACCGCCCCCAGCTCGATATCTGTCCGGTCTGTGGAGCCCGCCTCGAGCCCGTGGAGAATCTCTGGAGCAACGCGGCCGGCGGCGCAATCGGGCCCGAGTGCGCCCTTAACCTCGGTCCCCTGCAACCCTTGAGCCTGAACGCACTGAAGGTGCTGCGGCTGCTCCAAAAGGCCACGTTCTCCGAAGCCGCACACGTCCGCCTCTCGGGAGCGCTCGCGGCCGAAATCGAGGCCTGCCTCGGCGGTCACATCCGCTACGTCCTCGAGCGGGAGGTCAAGAGCGCCGCGTTTGTCGAGACTCTGCGGCGCGGGCCCAGGCCCTATGAATCGAAGGCCGCGCCTGCTGACGTATAATCCAGCAGGCGGTCGACGTTGTCAGTCGGACTGCCCGCGCGGCCGGCGTAGCCGCGGAGCAGCTCAGCCCGGGAGGGGACCGCATGCCACTGTACGAATACCTCTGCCAGCACTGCGAGGGCGTCTTCGAAGTGTTGCGCCCGATGCGCGAGGCTTCGGAGCCCTATCCTTGCCCGCTCTGCGACCGCGATGGCCGGCGGATCATGCCGACCTCGTTCTCGGCCTTCACCTTCCGCGACGGCTATCCGCGCCGCATCCCCGACCGCGGCACGTACTGGCACCTCGAGCACGAGGTCAAGACCATGAACACGGGCGGGGTGCCGGCAAACGAGCACCCGGAGCTTTACCGGCCAGACCCGCCGCCCACTCTGTCCAGGGGCGACGTCGAAGACGCGCGGGAAGTCGGCGCCCTGAAGGCTCGCAGCCTGCGTCGCATCGTGAAGGACTCCGATATCGGTCCCGCCATGGGCCCCGACGGCAAGCCGGTGGTCTCACCGAATTTGTAGCGGGCAGCGCTTAGGCGCAAGACATCCTGGGCCGGGCTCATGCCCGGCCTTCTGGTCTGCGCGGGCCTAGAACTCGGGTGCTCCGCGCTCGTCGGTTGTGAGCCGCTGGTCGAGCCGGTAGTTCTTGATGATGTTGTCCATCGAGAGGTCGGGGCTCGAGGCGTCGATCATCTTCTCGTACTTGGGATCTAGCTCCTGGAGCTTGGTCTCGA
>CAYRCD010000086.1:0-8575 GCA_964422735.1 uncultured Dehalococcoidia bacterium
TTGTGACCGAGAAGCTCTCACGCCTACCGGTGGAATCCAACGCCGTAGGCGAGACGACCACGGTTAGCGGTGACCTCTATTTAACCCGCGAGGGCCTGTTCAGCGGCCAGAAATCCACCTTCAAAGTCGACCTGCGCACGTTGCGCAGCGACGAGTCCCTCCGCGACAACTTCGTCCGCATGGACACCCTGCGCACCAGCCAGTTCCCTTTTGCCGAATTCACTCTTGATAGCGTGTCCGGCTTTCCGACCAGCTACAGCGAAGGCAGCGAAGTTGCCCTCACGCTTGACGGCAGCATGACGATTCGTGGCGTCACGAAGCCGATGACTTTCCAGGTAAAGGCGCGCCGGGCCGGCGATACTCTCACGGCGATCGCCGACGCCGACTTCAGGATGACCGACTTCGGCATCAACCCGCCCAACGTTGCCACGGCCAGGGCGCACGACGAGGTCCACATCCAGGTGACCATCGTCGCGAAGCAGCCGGTGTCTTAGGGAAGCGCATCCTCCGCCGTCACACCGGGACCCGACGAGTCCGGCGGCCGGCCCGGTCCCTCCACGCCCCGGAATCGGCGGCCCGCGCCGCCTTATAATCGCGTGGTGAGACGCAACCTGGACGAAATCGACGCACGCCGCCTGCTCACGGGCGGACCCGTCGTCCTCGTGACATCGAGCTATCGGGGCCGCCACAACGTGATGCCGGTGGCCTACTCCGTGCCGCTGAGCGTGAACCCGCCGATTGTCGGCGTCGCCGTCAGCCCTTCGCGCTACTCTTACGACATCATCCACAAGACGGAGGAGTTCGCCCTCAATATCCCCAGCCGCGCGTTGCTCCACCACGTTCAGTATCTCGGCAGCGTCAGCGGTGCCGACTTCGACAAGATCGAACTCACGAAGCTCCCCACGATGCGCGCCCGCCGCCTGGACACCATTCTGCTCGAGGGCTGCGTGGGCTGGATCGAGTGTGGGTTGGAAGAGGAACACGAGATCGGCGACCACGTCCTGCTCGTCGGACGCGTCGTCGCCGCCTCGGCGGACGACGAGGCCTTCAACGAGCGCTGGCTGCTCAACGACGACGACGCCAAGCCGCTGCACTACCTGGGGGCGAACTTCTACTCGCTTCTGTCGGGCGTGCTCGAAGCCCGCGTGCCGAAGCCGGCGGAGGACTACGACAGGCGCCTGCAGGACGCGGTGGACGAGCAGCTGGACCTGACGCGCGATGCCCAGGAGAGGCGCGAAGAGACCGAGGGCGAGCGCGAGGAGTTCCAGCGCCGCGAGGGGTTCGAGCATCCGCGCTAGGCAGCGCAATCAGGCCAACACTTACCTTGACGATGCCGCTCACGCCACCTACGATCCTGCAGGAGGGGCAGATGGCATCCCGAGTGTCTTCCAGCGCCCAGCTAAAGCGTCAGGTTTCCGCTATCACATGAGGACCGGGCCGCCACAGGCGGCCCGTATTTGGATGCGGCGCGCGGCTCCAGCGCCGCCCACACAAGGAGGTTCCCGGTGAAAGTTACGCTTTCGGCAATCAAGGCAGACGTCGGCAGTATCGGCGGTCACACCCGGCCCACGGAGCGCATGCTAGACGAGGTTCGGCGGCGCGTTAACCAGGCGCTGGGCGGCATGCTGATCGACGGCATGGTCACCTACACCGGTGACGACATCGCCTTGTTGATGTCCCACACTCACGGCGCGGGCGCCACGAACGTCCACAAGTTCGCCTGGGACTGCTTCATGGCCGCAACGGAGATTGCGCGTGAGGAAGGCTGCTACGGGGCCGGCCAGGACCTCCTGGTCGACGCCCCCTCCGGCAACGTCCGCGGCGCCGGCCCTGGAGTGGCAGAGATCGAGTTCGAGCGCGACCCCAAGAGCCCCGACCGGGCGGCCGAGGCCTTCTTGGTCTTCACCGCCGACAAGTGCGGTCCCGGCGCCTACAACCTGCCCCTGTATCTCGTCTTCTGCGACCCGATGCACGACGGCGGCCTGCTCCTCAACCCGAGGATGCACCTGGGGTTCACGCTCGACCTCATCGACATGGACCACAAGTCGGAGAAGGGCAAGCACTCCGACCGCCTCATCCGTCTCGACGTCCCCGAGCGCGCCTGGGACGTCGCCGCGTTGGTCCAGAACATCGACCGCTACGCTATCGAGTCGATCTGGTCTCGCTATAAGCCCGACGAGCAGGTGGTGTCCGTCTCCGCGACACGCCTGCACAACATCGCCGGAAAGTACACGGGGAAGGACGACCCGATCGCCATCGTGCGGACGCAGGGCATCTTCCCGGCGCCGGAGGAGGTGACGGAGCCCTTCCTCATCGCCCACTACGTCACCGGCGATGCCCGCGGCTCCCACGTGATGCCGCTCCTGCCCGTGCCGATCAACACCGCCGTCAACGGTCCCTACTGCCACCCCATCGTCTCAGGGCTGGCACTGTCGATGAACGCGACCGGCCACTTCACCAAGAACGTGGTTGACGTCTTTGAGGGTCCCGCGTGGGATGAGGCGCGTCGCCGCTCTCAAGAGAAGGCGCTCGAAATGCGCAAGCAGGGCTTCTTCGGGGCCGCGATGGCGGGCACCACGGAGATCGCCTACACGGGCCTGGTCGACACGCACAAGGCTCTGGAGAAGGAGTTCCGCCTGCGCGCCGACGCGGCCATGAACGGCGCCAAGGCCAACGGCCGCGCCCGCGCTCCCGCCCGCGCCCGCTAATCGGAATAGCATGGCGCCCCTCGCCGACCGTCCGTCGCGAGGGGCGCCACGTCTCCTCGTTGGCACCAACAACCCCGGCAAGGCGCGTGAATTCCGCGCCCTGCTCGCCGATTGCGGCTGGGAGATCGTCTTGCCCGCCGAGATAGGCCTGACGCTCGAGGTCTCCGAGACCGGAACGAGCTACGCCGAAAACGCCCGCATGAAGGCGCGCGCCTTCGCGGAGGCGAGCCGCCTGGCCGCCATCGCCGACGACTCGGGCCTCGAAGTCGACGCCCTGGGCGGCGAACCCGGGCCTCTTCACCATACCAAGGGTTGGGACGGCGCCGACAACGACGACCGCATCCGCGTGCTTCTTGGCGCACTCGAAGGTAAGCCCGCCCCATTCGCCTGCCGTTACCGCGCCGTCGTTGTCGTGGCCTTTCCCGAGGGCGGCGAGCTGGCCGGCGAAGGCGCCTGCGAAGGCGTCATCGTAACGGGTGGACGTGGGAGCGGCGGATTCGGGTACGATCCCGTCTTCCTGGTGCCCGGCCTGGGACGCACCATGGCGGAGCTGACGTTCGACGAAAAGAACCGTATCAGCCACCGCGCCCGCGCCGTCGCGGAGGTGTGTGAACGGCTGCGCGAGCGTGCGTCGGGAGCCGGCCTCTGAAGAAGGGAGTTCAAGGTTTCAGATATCGTTCCGAGCGCGCCAGCAGGCAGGCTTGTCCACGGATCGCCCTTCGTCGGCACCCGCCGCTGAGCGGAGATTCCTCGTTCCACTCGGAATGACAGGTCAGGGCGCCCTCCGTCTGTCATTCCGAGCCTGCCGAGGAATCGCCGCTCGCGGCCGGGGAAGGGTTAGGGATGGGGGAAACGCCGCTCACGAGATCACCTCCGTCGCCTGCTGCAGGACCGATCGAGGGATCGTCAGGCCGATAGCCTGCGCGGCCTTGAGGTTGATTACGAACTCGTACTTTAGCGGGCGTTCGATGGGAAGATCGCCGGGGTTCGCGCCCTTGAGGATCTTGTCGACGAAGGTGGCGCCGCGGCGGTTGTTCTGGCGCAGGTCCACGCCGTAGCTCATCAGGCCGCCATTACGCGGGTATACGGCGGACCAGCCCATGACCGGCAGCCGAAACGAGGTCGCGAACTCTATGAGTCGCGGAAACTGGGGGTTAAAGAAGGCATGGCTTTGGAACTGCAGGCCATCGATGCCCGCGGTGATTGCGGCCGCCAGCGCTTCGGACAGGGAGGCCTCGTCGAGATTCGCCATGGTCGCCACGTGCAGCTGAAGGCCTAACCTCCGCGCGGCGTCTTCCAGTTCACTGACAATTTGCGCAGATCTGGCGACGACGGTCGGGGACCAGAGGTATGCCGGACGGCGAAGCAGGGGAAATGCCTCCTTGAGCAGCTCGAGGCGCTTCAGGTGCTCGTCGCCGGCGCTGAGCGTCAGGCCAGTGACATTGGCGCCGGGCCGGGCCAGGCTAGGCCGTCAGCGACAGGACCGCCGAAGGCAGGGCAAACAATCGGGATCATTGTGGTTGCCTGGGCCGCCGCCAGGGCAGGCGCCGTGCCCTGCGCCCATACTATCCTGACGTTGAGAGCAACAAGCTCGGCGGCGAGCCGAGGGAGATCGCTGTCCTTACCGTCGGCCCAGCGGAATTCGATGACGAAGTGCCGTCCCTCCTCGTAGCCAAGAGCCTGCATTCCCTCCAGGAAGGCGTTGGCGTTCTCCCGGGCCCCCGGGGTCTCAAAGTTCGTTGCAAATAGATAGCCGATGACGACCGGGGGTGCCTGCTGCTCCTCGGCCCCGTCGCAGGCCGCGAGCAGGGGCCAGGCGGCGGCGCCCAGCGCGAGGGCGCCTGCCGGCGGGTGATACCCTTACCCCCTGCCCCCTCTCCCATAAAGGGAGAGGGGGAGCTTTCGTCTTATTCCGTTCCCCCCTTGTGGGGGAAGGGTTAGGGATGGGGGAGACGGTGCTCACGAGATCACCTCCGTCGCCTGCTGGAGGACCGAACGCGGGAAGGTCAGCCCGATCGCTTCGGCGGCCCGCAGATTGATGACAAACTCAAATTTCGATGGGCTCTCGATGGGAATGTCGCCGGGGTTTGCGCCCTTGAGGATCTTGTCCACATAGGTCGCGGCGCGCCGAAAGTTCTCGGGGATGTCCGCCCCGTAGCTCATGAGCCCGCCGGCACGTACGAAGGAGTTGTCGTAGTAGATCGCCGGAAGCCTATGAACCGCGGCGAACTCTACGATTTGGGGTGCACGGATCAGAAAGCGGTTGATATCTTGCGTCGTGAGTCCGTCAGCCCCTCCGACGACGGCGTTCGTCAACGCGGCAGGCACTTCATCGACGACTTGCACATCCAGCGGCAGTAGCTGAAGGCGCAGGGCAACCGTCGCATTCTCCATTTGCTTTAGAAGGAACTCGGGCTGCGAACCGCTGTTGCTCGACCACAGGTAAGCGACTCGGGACAGGGATGGGTACGCCTCCTTCAGTAGGTCCAACCGCTTGGTGGGTACGGCTCCGGTTGTGATGGTGAGGCCCGTGGCGTTGCCTCCCGGCCTCGCGATGCTCTCGACGAGTCCGTCTTCCACGGGGAAGCCGGAGGTTGCAAAGACGATGGGGATGTTCTTCGTTGCCTCTTTGACAGCTCGGATCGATACCGTTGTGGCGGTCACGATCACGTCAACCTTGAGAGCGACCAAATCTGCGGCCAGCTGGGGAAGAACGTCTTCTTTCCCTTCCGCTACTCGGAGCTCAATCGTGAAGTCACGCCCCTCTGAGTAACCTACCTCAGCCATGCCCTTCCGGAACCCGGCGAGTCTGAGTGACCCGCCTCCTCCGGCCTCCAGCGTGCCAGGCCAGAGATAACCGATCCGCGCGCTCCGCGAAGGCTTCGTCGCGTGGCTGCAGGCCCCCAGCAGCGGCCACGCGGCCACGCCCAGCGCGAGCGCGCCCGCGCGCCGCAGCGCCTCGCGCCTGGTGATGACGGTGCTCACGAGATCACCTCCGTCGCCTGCTGGAGGATGGAGCGCGGGCGCTCACTGCACCACCACGTCGGCCCGCGCGACCACGCTGGGGGCGATCGTCAGGCCCAATTGGCGCGCGATGCCCACGTTGGCCGTGAGCGTCATCTTGGGCGTGAAGAGGGGTATGTCCCCCGGCCGGGCGCCGTTGAGGATGCGAATAACGAACTCCGCGGCCTTGTCATGCTGTTCAGCCCCGAGCGGCGTGTAGGCCAGCGCGGAGAGCACACCGTCGAGGACGGCCGGAAGGCGAAGAGAGAATGGCAGCTCGAAGAGGCCGGAACTGCCCCAACCAACCACCCCGCCCGTTTGCACCGACATCAGGCCGTCCGGCTTTAAGGCCCGGATGCGGTCGACGGCGGCAGCACGGTCCTTCCAGGTGTTGACCAGGACCGGCTCGAGCCCGAGCCCTAGCCTCGCGGCCGCCGCCTGGATGTCCCGCCAGGCCTGGATCTGCTCCAGGGCCACGCCTTCCTCCGTCCCGATCAGCACGGCCACCCGCTGGATCGCCGGGAAGGCCTCTTTCAGCAGCTCCAGCCTCTTGCCGTACATGAACGGCTCGCCGTCGTCCACGACTCCGGTCAGGTTCCCCCCGGTCCGGTGCAGGCTCTCCAGGACGCCGGGGCGGGCCGGGTCCCGGCCGGCGATGGAGACAATCGGTATCCGCTTGGTCGCGTCAAACGCCGCCTGCGTCGCTTTCTGAAAGTGCGTGACGATCACGTCCGGTTTGGCGGCGACGACCTCAGCCGCGAGCTCCGGGAGACGGCCGGCGTCGAAGGACGCAAACCGCGCGTCGGTGATGAACTTCGAGGCCGGCGGCAGGTCGGCGTTGGCGACCGCGTTGAAAAAGCGCAACCGATCGACATGGGGGCCCGAGGGGTCCCAGAGGAAAGCCAGGCGAGGCGAAGGACGCCACCGCCTTTGCTCTTGCCCCCGCAGTAAGCCGTCGCCCCGGCGACGGCAGTCCCCACGAGCGCCGCCGCGAAGTTCCGCCGTGTTAGGGATTGAGTCTTCATCTCTCCCTCCTACTGCACCACTTCTGTAGCCAGGGCCAGCGCCGATGGCGAGACACTGAGGCCGAATGACCGCGCCCTGGCCAGGTCGATGACGAAGTCGAACTTGGTCGGCCTCTCCACGGGAATCGAGCGCGGGTCCGTCCCCCGCAGCACCACGTCCAGCATCTCGGCCAGGCGGCGGTAGACTGCCGGCTCGTTGAAGGCGTAGTAGAGCGTGGCCCGGCCGCGTACGTCACCCACCGCCGGCAGGCGCTGCTCGTCGGCGAAATCATAGAAGCGGGGGTCGTTCGCGAGGGCGCCCTGCATGGCGACGACGACTGCCTGGAGGCGCTGGCCGGACGCGTTCGCGAGCAAGGCCTGCCAGTCGGTCGGGACCGGCACCTCCAGGGGAACCAGGTCCAGGCCGAGGGGGCCGGCGGCGGAAATCACGACCGGGAGGGCGACATTGGAAGCGTTGGCGAAGAAGCCGACGCGCCGGGCATTGGGCAACGCCTCTTTGAGTAACTCCAACCGCTTGGGCCAGAGGGACTGGACGGGGATTACGGTGGTGATGCCGGTGACGTTGCGGCCGGGCTCCGCATAGGTGGCGACCAGCCCGGTGCCCACGGGGTCCGCTGCCGCCACCGCTTGAAGAAAGATCACCGGCACTCGTATGGAAGCTCCGGCCGCTACCGCGGCGCTGTCCAGCGCCAGGATTGCACTCGCGTTCCTTTCGAGCATCTGGCGGACGCGCGTATGGTACTGCTCGCCTATTTGCGAAAAGGCGTCGCGCCCAGGAATTGCCGTTACGGACTCATCGATGCGGACCCCTTCGTAGTCCCACTTCAGGTCCTCGCCGAGGACGTAGCCGAGTTGGGCCAGCCGCGAGAAGAACGCCGCGAGGTTGGCGTCGCTCGCTTCCGGCGGTCTGTCCCACAGCCAGCCCACCACCTTCGCCGGCGGCTTGTCCTTGCCGCACGCGGCCAGCAGCGGCCACGCCGCCGCGCCCAGCGCGAGCGCGCCAGCCCGGCCCAGGACGTTGCGCCTGCTATTCACGTTGCTCATGGGACCACCTCCATCGCGCCGGAGAGCACATTTGCCGGTGCCCGGTCACTCCGGCTTGTCTGCCCGGCCGGCGCGCTTGCGTCCGACGGGGTGAGTTTCGCCGTTGCCGCGGGCCGTTGCATCACAGGAACATGGGATTCTTGAGCAGGTCCTCCTCATGGCAGAAAACTGTCATGAGGAGGTGCGGGCCTTACGATTGCAGCTGAGTTTGCGGCGCTGCAACGTCCACGGCCAGGGCAAGCGTCGGGCTGGTTTGCCAATTCTCGAAAATCCGGTCCTTTCTTGAGGCTTCCCGCATCTATGAGACCGCCCCAGCCGCGACCGCCTTCTCCGTCGGCGTAGCCGAGTCCGGCCCGTCGGCGTTATCCTGACCTCCCACGCCGGGAGCGGATGGGAGGAAGCGTATGACTGCGGGCGTGCTTACGTTCTCCAACCAGAGCGGCGCCAACGGCGCCGCGATTGCTCGAGCAGTCGCCGAGAAGCTACGTTATCGGTACTACGACTGGGAGGTCATTTCTCAGGCAGCCGCGGAAGCGGGCGTGTCACCTGAGGCGATCGCGGTCGCGACTGCCGAGCGGCCGCCGAACCTGTTCGAACGTGTGATGGGCCGCCTGGTAGCGGGAGCCCCGGACAGCGATGACTCACCGGCAACGCCGGCGGGGCCGCGGTCTTCCATGCTCAACTCGGAGGATTACCGCCAGTTCATCGAGCACGTCGTCCGGGAGTTGGCGCGGCTCGGCGACGCCGTCATCGTCGGCCATGCCGGTCAAGCCGTGCTCAAGGACGTGCCCGGCG
>CAYRCD010000087.1:0-8220 GCA_964422735.1 uncultured Dehalococcoidia bacterium
ACCTGGACTCCGAGCGGATTACAATTCGAAGAGGAGATGAAAGGGTCTTAGGGCCCGGAGCCAGATAAGGCCTGTCCGAAGGGCGCGCCATGAACGCGACTCGAAAGCGTCTCGCGAAATACTTGAGCGCAGTCCTGGCGAAGCCTAAGCCGGAGCCTCTTCCTCGCCCCGGCCCCTGAAAAGGCGCGCCAGGTCCCCTTCCTCCCACGACACGAGGATCTGACTGGCGACGAAGATTGAGCTGTATGCCCCGCTCACCAGCCCAATTAGCATGATCACGAGGAAGTCGCGCACGGTGTCGCCGCCGAGAAGGATGAGGGCGATCAGGGTCAGCACGACCGTGAGCGACGTGTTCAGCGACCGGCCCAGCGTCTGATTCAAGCTCGCGTTCACCGCCTGGGGCAGCGCCACCTCCAGTCCGGCCACGGCGGCGCGCTTGACGTTCTCGCGCACGCGGTCGAATACGACGATGGAGTCGTGCACGCTAAACCCGACGATGGTCAGCATCGCGGTGATGAATAGGGTATCGATCTCGAAGTCGAACAGCCTTCCGAAGATCGAGGCCACACCGAGCACGACGAGGACGTCGTGCAGCAGGGCAATAATCGCGCTCGTCCCATATCGGAATGGCTGTGGCACGGAGATGAACGCGATCGATATGTAGACCAGGATCGCGAACGACGCCACGACGACGGCGATCGCCGCGTTGCGGCCGATATCCGACGACACCGACGCCGAGACGGACGCGAACTCCGGGAAGCGGTGGATCGGCGCGTCATCGTTGTCGACCAGGGGCCCAAACCGCTCTTCGAGAGCCGCCTCCAGCACTTCTCGCTCCGAAGGCGGCGCCGGGCCTATCGGCGGTGCCGCGCTCGCGCCTTTGAGCTCGTCCGTCCGCGCAAGGAGGCGGCCGTCGGCCGTGCGCTGCACCCGCGCACCCGAATGACCGAGTCGCGCCAGTTCGCTGCGGAAGTCCTCCTCCGAGACCGGTCCTTCGAAGCGCGCCGCGAACGTCGTGCCGCTGCTGAACTCAATCCCCCGTCTGAGGCCGCCGGGCAGGAGCAGCGAAATCGTACCCGGGATCACAATGAGAAGGGAAAACAGGTAGAACCAGCCGCGCCGGCTGACGAAATCGATCATCGCTCAGGGCTCCTCGGCGACCGCCCCCCGAACGCCGGCATCACCCCACCGGCGACCGCAAGCTGGCCTCGCGCTTCGGCGACGTCGGCGCCGAACAGCCACAGGTGCTGCATGACAGTCGTGCCAACGAGCACTCGGAGGAACGTGCGTGTGATCATGATCGCCGAGAACATGCTCACGCAGACACCGAGCGCCAGCGTCAGGGCGAAGCCTTTGACGAGGCTGGCGGCGAACTGGTCGCCAAACCAGTACAGGATCACGCAAATGATCAGCGTCGAGACGTTGCTGTCGCGGATCGACGTCCAGGCCCGGCTAAACCCGGCGTCGATCGCGCCCACCAGGCTCCGGCCCAGGCGCAGCTCTTCCTTCATCCGCTCGAAAATCAGGATGTTAGCGTCTACGGCCATGCCGACGGAAAGCACGAATGCCGCCATGCCCGCCGAAGTCACCGTCACCGGCCAGAGCTTGAACACCGCCAGCGTCAGCGACACGTAGATGAACAAGGCCGCGCTCGCCAGGATCCCCGGCAGGCGGTAGTACAGCGTCATGAATAGCATCACGATCAAGATCGCGATGAGACCTCCCTGGACGGACTCGATCACCGCCTGGTCGCCCAGCGTCGCGTCCACATCCTCCTGCTGTACGACCTTCAGGGGCACGGGGAACGACCCGGCCCGCAGTTGCTTCGACAGCGTCTGGGCATCCAATAAGGTCAAGCCGCTGATCTGCCCCTTGTCCGAGATTGCCTGCTGCACCAGGGGAGCGATGATCCTGCCGTCCGCGCCCCGCATCGGCTCGCCGTCAAGGAAGAAGGCCATGGGCTGCGGCGGGTTGGCCAGCCGCGCCGTGGCCTGCTCGAGCAGCTTCGCGCCCTCGTTGTTCAGGCCGAAGTTCAGGAGTGGGAGGCCGGCGGCGTTGGGCTGGACGAAGATCTCGCCGCGGTCGAAGTAGGCGCCCGTTATCTCCCGCCGGACGCCATCTTTGTCCAGCACCGCGACCGGTACGTAGGCGGCCGACTGGATCAGAGCGCTGGAGGAAAGCACTTCGGCCAACGAGTGAGCGCTCTGGGAGCCATCGAGCTCGTTGACGATGATGTTGCCGCCGGCATCGCGCGCCATCTCCATGAACTGGAGCTGGGCCGTCCTACCGATCTTCTCGAACGCCTCCGCGGCCGTGATCCCGGGAAGCTGCACCGAGATGCGGTTCGCCCCCACCCGCTCCGTGATCGACTCGGCGACGCCGAACTCGTTGACCCGCCGCTCGACGACGTCGACGGCGCTGTTCAGCGCGTCGTTCAAGTCCACGTTCGGCTGCTGGGAGATGTCGGCCTCCAGCACCAGCCGTGTGCCCCCGCGCAGGTCGAGGCCCAGCCGCATCTCCCGGCGCTCGATGTGGCCGATCGTGATCGTCGATCGCTGGAACTTGAGCACCGGCAGACGCACACCCTTGCCCATGCAGATCGGCCCCGCGCAGTCCTCCTTCGGCCAGGGAATGAAGTCGGGCAGATACCGGTTGGGGTCCGACGGCCAGACGGTGCAAATCGAAAACACGGTAAGGAAGAAGATGGAGATAAGCGTGAGCTGCGTCCCACGTTGTCTCATGAAGGTAGGCCCTTTTGCTTTGCGCCGCCGGCCCCGACCGCCGGCGTCAGGCGCTGAGCGATCGCCGAGGCTATGGCCGTGAAGACCACACCGTCCGCCAGCTCGAGCGATATTCGCGTCGGCCCCGACTCCTGCACTTGGATGTCCCTCACCCGGCCAATAAAGCCCGACGTTGTCAATACCTCATCGCCCGGGCGCAGGTCGCGGATCTGTTGCCGGTGCGTCTTCTGGTCCCTGCGCGCCGGCCGGACGATCGTCAAGTAGACGTAAAGAACCATCGCGACGAACACAGCGGAGATCAGGCTCGCGTCGCTCATGCCGGTCCGGCCTCGACGGTGTTCACTTTTTCCGCCTGCTCTCGCTGGAGCGTTCTCGCGAGGTCTAGCGCCTCTTCCACGGTGGTAATCTCGCCCGCCCCGACGGCTTCATCGATCGCTTCGAGCAGCCGGCCGACCACGGGGCCCGCGCCGATCCCCAGGGCCGACATGATTGTATCCCCCGGCACGAGCCGCGGGGCGCCGGTCCGCGCCGCTCCCTGGCGCGCGTGCCGCTCCAAGACGTCGCCCACGTAAGCGACGTGGGCGCGCCAGCGCTCGTGCCGCAAGCGCGGCCCGGCAGCCGCCGCCGCGTCCGCCAGCGCGAGCACCAGGCAGGCGGGCGCGGCCTCGCTCAGGTCGCGGAAGAACCGGTAGATGGCCCGGTCGCTCGGTCCCTGCGACGAGGGACCCGAAAGCTGCGCCGGCCGCAGGTGCTCCTCGACAAGCAGCGAGACGAACCTGGTCTCGCGGCTGCCAAACCGAAGGCGCCGGCAGGCCCTCGCCGCCGTCTTTGCCCCCAGGTCCGGATGGCCGAGGAAGCGCACGCGCCCGCTCTCGTCAGCGGCCCTGGTCGCGGGCTTCGCCACGTCGTGATACAGGGCCGCCAGCTTCGTGAGCACCAAGCGAGAGTGCCCGCCCACGCCTTCTTCGAAGTAGGCGTCTACGGGGAACCACTCCAGCAGCTCGCGAAAGTCCACGGCAAGGTCGGCATATCCCGTTCCGCCGCTGATCAGGCTGTCCAGGACAGCCACAGCTTCCAGCGAGTGGTCGAAGACGTCGTAGAAGTGCTCCTTCGGTTGGTCCACTCCCCTGGTCGCTGTCATCTCGGGCGCCACTATTGGCAACAGCCGCAGGCGGTCAAGGAGCCGCAGTCCCTGGGCCGCGCGGGGCGTCGCCAGAATGCGAACGAGCTCCTCACGCTGACGCTCGGAGGCGGCCTCTTTCAGGCGCGCCGACAGCCGCCTGACCGCTTCCTCCGTACCCGCCTCCAGTCCGAACTCCAGCTCGGTGGCAATCCGCGCCGCCCGAAGCAGCCGCAAAGGGTCATCCGTGAGGGCGCTTTCGGATACGAGCTTCAGAATGCCGGCCTGGAGGTCCGCCGCCCCGCCGAAGGGGTCGATCAACCGCCCCAGGCAGCCGTTGGCATCCAGCGCAGCAGCCATCGCGTCCACCGTGAAGTCGCGCCGGCCAAGGTCGGCCTCGATGGCGCCGCGGACCTGCCCGACATCGATGCAGCGGACCGCCTGTCCATCCGGCAGCGCGATCCGATACTGGCGCCGTTTCTCGTCGATGGCAAAGGCGGAGCCGCTAAACCGGCCCGCCAGCAACTCGGCCACCGCGCCTGGATCGCCGCCGACCGCGAGGTCCAGGTCGACCGGAGTCCGGTTGGCCAGGAGATCACGCGCAAACCCGCCGACGACAAAGACGTCGCCATCCCTGCCATCAATGGCCGCCCCGACACCGGCCAGCAGCGTCCGGAGCGCCGGTCCTACCGCTTCGAGCGCTCTTTCTGGGTTCGTCCTGGTCTCCACCCTTCCGGGAGGACGGCGAAGCCTTATGGGCCGCTCGCCGCCGCCTGCCCTGGCTCGTCCTCGTCTGGCTCGTCCCGGCTCAAGGGGATGAGCTTATCGGGGCTGTCGAGGTAATCGAAATACATCATGCCGTTGAGATGGTCGACCTCGTGTTCGATCGCTTCGGCAAACAGGTCGGTCGCGTGATAACGCACCGGGCGCCCGTCGCGGTTCAGGCCTTTCACCACGACCTTTTCCGACCGCTGTATCGTTCCCTTATAGCCGGGCAGGGACAGGCAGCCTTCCTCGACTTCACGCGCGCCAGACCGGCGCACGATCTCCGGGTTGATCAGGGTTACGACGTCCTCGCCCGGCACGTGAATTACGCACAGCCGCAGCGACAGGCCGACCTGATTCGCCGCCAGGCCAACGCCGGGCGCGTCGTGCATCGTCTCGATCATGTCGTCGATCAGCTTCTGGACCGACGCGTCGATCTTCTTGACCCTCTTCGTCCTCTGGCGCAGGACCTTTTCGGGGACTTTGACTATCGGCAGAACAGCCATGACCGGCTTCCTCGTCGGCTGGTCCCCCTGGAACGACAGCCCATAAAGCTCCGCGGTCCTTCCCCCGGGAAGGGCCGCGGGAATCCATTCTACCCCTGCCCCAGGCTTCAGGCCAAAGACACGGGGTCGATATCCAGCGTCCATTCTCTGGGCAGGCGCAGGTCACGCAGGAGCTCCGCCGGGTCGGGCGAGCGCACCGTGACCTGCCAGCGGAAGCGGCCGTGCCACTTCGGAACGTGCGGCGCCGCCGGACCCAGGACCTCTGTTCCGGGGATGCCGCGCTTCTGCAGGTCCTCGCGCAGGGTTCGAGCCATTCGCTCCGCGCCTCGCTGCGCGACCTCCGAGTTCGCGGCCGCGTACACCAGGCGTGCCAGGCGCACGAACGGCGGGTATGCTTCCTCGCGCCTGAATTCGATCTCCTGGGTAAAAAAGGCCGCATAGTCGTGCTCGGCCGCTGCGACGATCGCGTAGTTGTCGGGCGTGTAAGTCTGGACCACGACTTTGCCCGGCAGGGGGCCGCCGGCGGCCGGGGCCGACCTTCCTGCCCGGCCTGAGACCTGCGTCAGGAGCTGGAACGTGCGCTCGCCGGAGCGGAAATCGGGGATGTGAAGCCCGATATCGGCGCTGATTACGCCGACCAGCGTCACGGCCGGGAGGTCCAGGCCTTTCGCAACCATTTGGGTCCCGATCAGCACGTCGGCTTCACCGTCGACGAACCGGGCCAGGATCCTCTCGTGCGCGTTCCTGCCCCGCGTGACGTCCCGGTCCCAGCGCAGGGTTCGCGCTTCCGGGAACAGCCGCGCCACCTCCTCCTCCAGCGCCTCGACACCGAGGCCCATCGGCCGCAGCCTCGCGCCGCTGCACATCGGGCAGCGGTCATACATCCTCCGACCCCGGTTGCACTGGTGACAGAGCAGCCGCCCTGCCTCGGCGCCGCCGGCCAGGTGGCGGTGGAAGCCCAGGGCGATGGCGCAGGCCGAGCACTGGGGCACGAAGCCGCAGTCGCGGCACTGGACATAGCCGGCGGCGCCGCGGCGGTTCAGGAACAGGATCGCCTGCTCCTTCCTCTCGAACGCCTGGTAGAGGCCCACCTGGAGCGGCCGGCTGAAGACACTCCGGTTGCCCGACTTCAACTCCTCCCGCATGTCGACGACTTCTACTGGTGGCATGTCCGCCGATGCCTGGAGGCCGACCACAATCCCGCCCGCGGCCACGACCGGCCTGACCCTCTCTTTCAGCTGCAGCAGCCTGTATCGGCCCCACAGGGCGCGTTGATAGCTGGTCACGTCTGGTGTCGCGCTGCCGAGGACGACCGTTGCCCCCGTCAGATCGCTGAGCTTCTCCGCGGTCTCGCGCGCGTGATAGCGCGGCGACTGATCCGTCTGCTTATACGTCCACTCGTGCTCTTCGTCGATCACGATAAGCCCGAGGTCGGGCTGGGGCGCGAAGACCGCCGAGCGGCTGCCGATCACCACGCCGTAGCGGCCGTCACGGATGCCGTACCACTGGTCGAACAGCTCACCCTGCGAAAGGCCGCTGTGCAGCACCGCCACCTCGCCCGGGAAGCGCTCGGCGAAGCGCCGCACGGTCTGGGGCGTGAGCGAGATCTCCGGCACAAGCACGATCGCCCGCCGCCCCAGGGTCAGCGCTCTCTCCAGCGCGCGAAGGTAAACCTCGGTCTTCCCGCTGCCCGTGACACCGTGGAGCAGGAAGGTTTGGGGGCGGCCTGCCGCCAGCGAGGCCGCGATCTCGTCGAAGGCCCCTGCCTGCGCCGGGGTCAAAGGCGGCGATGCGGCCCGGGCGTAATGCCGCCCCTCCAGCGGGTCCCGCTCGACCGCCTCGTCCCTTACGGCGATCAGGCCCGCTTCAGCAAGCGGCCGCAGCAGCGGCAGCGTCGCCCGCGTCCGCAGGCGCAGCTCGCTCGTCGGCAGCCGCGGGCCTGACTCGATAAGTAGCCGCAGCACAGCAGCACCCCCGCGGCGGCGATGCGCCGCCATCTTCGCGGCCTCGAGTTCGGCTCGCTCGCGCCCTACCGTCAAGTAGACATAACGAAGTGTCTTGGCCCGCACCCGTGGCCGGGCGAGGCCGTATGTCCGCTCGACCAGTCCCCGTTGCGTCAGCTGAGCTAGCGCGTTCGCCACGCCCGGCGTCCGCGCCTCCTTCGTGAGCACCCCCGCCTCGGTAGGTCCGCGCTGGATCAAATAGGAGAGCACCGCTCGCTGGCGCGGCGGAATTGGCGTCACGTCGGCCTCGGGTCCGGTGAGCAAGGACCGGTAAAAGGTGAGCGGCTTGCGCTCAAAGCCGGGCGGCAGCATGAGTGCTACCGACGCGAACAGCGGCGCCAGGTAGTAGTCGCTGGTCCAGGCCGCCAGCTCTGTGTGCACGGCCGCGATCACCGGTCGCTTGTCGAGCTTGGCCTCAACCGGCTTCGGGTCCGCAACAGCCGCCACGTCTGGCGTTGCCATGACGATTCCCTGCAGCGACCGCCGCCCGAACGGCACGAACACTCCATCGCCCGGGCCCAGCTCCATGCCCTCGGGCACGGCGTAGCTAAAGGTACCCCGGTGCGGCATCCCGGAGTTGACGGCGACGTCGGCGTAGCGCTGAGCCATCCGTAATCAGTAGTTAGCGGCCGGTCATCAGTAATCTAACCCAAAAGTTAAAGCGCGGCCGTTGGCCGCGCTCAAGAGCCGAGACTGATTGCGGACTAGCTATCCCCGCCGATCGCGCTCCTTGATCCGTGCCGCGCGGCCGCGGAGGGTGCGGAGGTAGTACAGGCGCGCCCGCCGCACCTTGCCCTGGCGGACGACCTCGACCTTCTCCACCCGGGGTGAGTGCAGCATGAACGTACGCTCTACCCCGACGCCGCTGGCGATTTTTCGCACCGTAAACGTGGACGCTGGTCCGCCGCGCCGGACCCGGATCACGTCGCCCTCGAATACCTGCACGCGCTCGCGCTCGCCCTCGACGACTTTCGCGCTCACGCGCACCCGGTCGCCCGGGCCAAACTCGGGGATATTGGAGTTGTCCTTGGCGTTCGAGACGGAGTTGGCGTCCATCGTCAGTCCTCGCTCCTTCGATCTCCGCC
>CAYRCD010000088.1:0-7909 GCA_964422735.1 uncultured Dehalococcoidia bacterium
GTTTGCTCCGAAACGCTGGTCGCGCCGAACGTCGCCGACTGCCACGGCTGCGGCAGCCCCTTTCACCTGCAAATGCGCGTCGACCTGCCAGGAAAGGACTGCGGCGAGGTCTGGCTTCATGAAACGCGTATGCACCTCGTCTTTGGCTGCCGCAACTGCCTGACAGAGGGCGCCTTCGGCGGCCCGGAAGACCAGGCCACGGAGTCGGAGCTGTAGATGTCCGGGCGTCGGAAAGCAGCCAGACAGTCGCGGCCGGAGATCGAATGGGACTTCAACAGCTTCCCAACTCTTTACGGCTTCGCGGCCGGTGTATTCCTGGCCACCCTGTTGATTCAATTCGGCTTGTTCGCGCCCGTATTCCTCGTCTCGCTATTCGGCTTTTCCTTTTGCAGCGCTCACGCCATCTCCCGTTTCGTCGTGCGCAACCGTCGCCGGCGCGTCGAAGGCCGGGCGGAAGAGGAGGAACGCGAGCGTCGGGCTCTGGCGGCGCGCGCCGCCGCTCAGGCCGAGGCGGAAGCCGCCCAGCCGCGCCGGCGGCGGCGGCGGCGCTGATCGCCGGCCAAGGCGCCCTCGCCGCCCTAATTTTCCTCGCGCATAAGCCACACTCCCGGCACGCGATTCTGATCAAGCCCAACCAGGGGCCAGGGCGCGTGGGCGCGGGTGACGGGGCGGAAGCCGAGGCGAAGCCAGAAGTAGACGGCTAGGCCGCGTGTCTCGGGTACGGGCGCGTAGACGCGCGCGAACCGCGCCTGCCGCAGCCGGCGCTCGATCGCGATGCACGCCTCACCGCCAAGACCGCGGAAGCGCCGCTCCGGGATGACCGCGACGAAGGGCACCGTTGCGGCACGAGCCTCGGGCGAGTCGACGAGCACCACGGCGATGCCCAGCAATGTGCCGTCACCATCGCGAACGCCGAGCGCGCCTCTATCGACGACGGCGGCCATCAGGTCCTCGATTGCCCATTCCGGCTTCAGCGACGCCGCTAACCAGCCCTTACTAGACTCGATGTCGGCGGTGGCGGCCGCCGATATCCGCAGGCGAGGCGTCTTGAGAACTTCGCCCAGGGCAAGAACGCTCAAGCGAGCCACTCGGCAACGGCGGCGGCGACGTTGCGAGACGCCAGGTCCCGCACCTTGCAACGCGGAAGCGAGCGCAGGAAGGCCTCGCCGTACTTGCGGCTGCGAATGCGCCGGTCGAGAACGATTACCGCCCCCCGGTCCGACTTCGTACGGATCAGGCGGCCGAATCCCTGGCGAAAACGCAGGACCGCCTGGGGGAGCGCATACTCCTCGAAGGGCTCGTCGTAGAGTGCCGACCGCGCCTGGTATATGGGGTCGGTGGGCACGGCGAACGGCAGGCGCGCGATGACCAGGAGCGATAGTGCCTCGCCGGCAACGTCGACGCCTTCCCAGAAAGACGCCGTTCCCAGGATCACGGTGCGAGGATTGTCCCGAAGAGCGGCCAGCAGCTGGCGCGGCGCGCCATCCGTTCCGTGGGCGAGAACGAGGATGCCTTCACCCTCGAGCGGGGCCTTGATTTGGTCGTAGGCAGCGTTCAAGGCCCCGTAAGAGGTGAAAAGCACGAGGGCACGTCCCTGACTGGCGCGGCAAGCCTCGATCAGGAGCTCGGCGCTGGCGAAGGCAAAGTCGGGCTCGTTGGGCTCAGGCAGGTCCGAGGGCAGGGCAATCAACGTGGAGCGCTCGTAGTCGAAGGGTGAGCCCAGGAGCAGCTCTTCCGACTCGTCGAGGCCGACTCGCTGGCGCAGGAAATCGAAGCGCCCCTCCGCGCTCAGGGTGGCGCTTGTGAGGACCACCATGTCCTTGGCCTCGAACAGATCGGTGCGCAGGATGTCCGCGACCTGGAGTGGAGCCGTACAGACGACGGCTTCGCCGGTGGACCTGGAACGCTCGAGCCAGCAGATCAGGCTCGATTCCTCCTTGAGCAGCGCGGCGCCGAGGCCTGCTCTGAAGCCGAGTGCGGCCTGGAGCAGGTCGGACACCTCCGCCTCGATCGCCTCGTAGCCGGGCAGGCCGAGGTTGCCCGAACTCAGAGCACCGCTCAGATCGGCGAGGAGCGAAGCGAGCTCGGCCAGCGTCAGATCGAGGTTCTCGGCGGCGATCTGCACGTCGGACCACACGGGCTGCACGCGCGTGGCGCGCGTAACAAGGAGACGGTCGTCGCTGTCGCGCTCGGCCTGTGAGAGGTCACGCAGGACCGTGCTGAGCAGTCGGAACGGCTCCCCGACGCGACTGCGGACTCGCGCGGCGGACGCGGCCAGCGCGGACCCGAGACCGGCCAAGTAGGCGGCGGGGCCAAGTATGTCTGAGGCGCCGCGCATCGCCTCCATGAGGGAGCCGGTAAGGCCGCCACGATCGCCGGCGCGCCTACCGATCCGGTCCAGGAAGTCCTCGATATCGGCCGCGGTGGCCCGGAACGACAGGCATTCGGTCGCTTCGTCCTCGAGATTGTGCGCCTCGTCGATGATCAAGTGGGAGTAGGCAGGCAGGACGCGTCCGCTCGCGGCGATGTCGGACAGCAGGAGCGCATGGTTCACCACGAGCACATGGGCCGACTCGGCCCTTCGCCGCGCTCTAAGAAGGAAGCAGGTTCCTTGCTTGACGAACGGGCAGGGCATCTGCAGGCATGCGGTATTCTCAGCCGAGAGTCGCGACCAGACCTGATCGAAGCTCCAGTGCAGGTTGAGCTCGGCCCGGTCGCCGGTCTGGGTTCCTTGAAGCCAGACGAGAAGCCTGGCCCGCAGGCGCGCCTCCTCGGCTGTCGCCGGCGCCGCCTGGCGGACCGCGGACCAGCGCAGGAGGCAGAGGTAATTGCGGCGGCCCTTCAGCTGGGCAATGCGCAACTCCTGGCCATCGCCTGCTTCAACCAGGGCCTTGACGGCGGGAAGGTCCTTTGCCGTCAGCTGCTCCTGCAGTCCGATCGTGTCGGTCGAGACGACCACACGCTTCTGATTTCGCAGGGCGTGCAGCGCAGCGGGGAGCAGATAGGCGAGCGACTTGCCGATTCCCGTGCCGGCCTCCACGACCAGGTTGCCGCCGTCGTTCAAGACCCGAGTTATGGCCGCGGCCATCTCGACCTGCTGGGGGCGGTGTTCGAAATCGGGGAAAGCTCCGGGCAGCGCGGCGGCCCGCCCGAGAAGGCGGATGACCTCGTCTTCACTGACAGGCTCCGGGGCTTCGGTTGGGGTTAGCGCTCTGGGGATCGCCTCCACCTTCGCCAGGAGCTCCGTGGCGGTCAGACCCGGGGCGGCGGCGCGCAGCGGGCCGGTTTCGGCCATCACCTGGCGCACGAGACCGCCGACGGACCAGTTAAAGGGCGCGGCCAGTCGTTCGATCTCTTCCAGGAGCCAGCGCGGGAGCGAAGCAAGCCGCTGTCGCAGGGCAAGAAAAACGCAGCGCGCCGCGACGGCATCGGCCATTGCTCGATGGCGTATAGGAAACGCCACATCCAGCTCGGCGGCGATGGCGCGAAGGCTGTACTCGCCGAGTCCGGGCAGCAGCACCTGCGCCAGGTCGTAGGTGTCGAACGCCAAGCCCGACGGGCGGATTCCCGCCCTCTCCAGAAAAGCGAGGTCGAAGGCAGGATTCTGTCCCACGATCGCGGCCGTATCGATGAACTTCCGCAGGTCACCTGCGATGGCGGCGAAGTGTGGCGCCACCTCCAGCTCCGCGGCGGAAATCCCGGTCAGTCGCTCGATCTGATACGGCGGGGAACGGTAAGGCCGCACCAGGGTCTGGAACTCGCCCAGGGTCTCATCCAGGTCGAACGCGATGGCGCCGACTTCGATTATCTCGTTGGTGTCTGCATCAAGTCCGGTCGTCTCGAGGTCAAGGGCAACGTAGCGGGGACCCACTCGGACCTCCGATTCGAACAAATGGGCGAACAGATTCTACAGAGGTAAGAAGCCGGAGGCCAGCGGCGCGAGGGTTCAGAAATGAAAGAGCCGGCAAACGGAAACTGGGATCGAGACTCAGCAGGCTACTTGTTTTCGGTTTCCGCCATCTTACTTCTGATCCTGTTCCAGCGACGTCTCCGTGAACATGGTCAGGTTGCCCTTGGCGAGATCGTGCGCGCCCTGCATGTGGCCGGCGTGCAACTCCTCGATCATCATCTCGGGAGTCTCGATCGTCTTGTCGAAGACGGTGCAGTAGAAGCCTATACCCGAGGTCGAATGGCAGTCGCTACCTGCCGTGCCGGGCTTGCCGAGGACCTTTGCGACCCTGAGGGCAAAGATGTTCTCGCGCGGCGTGTTGCAGCCGTTTAGGACTTCAATGCCGTCCACCAACTCGAACACCGGCAGCTTCGCCATCTCTTCCGGGATCATCGCCGGCGGCTTCTTGCCCTGGCGCATGAAGTGGACCGGGTCGAACCAGTGGCGGAACGGGTGGGCCACGATGAGAAAGCCGCCGACCTCGTCGATAACCCTCCGCAGCTCGGCCAGCCGCCGAATACCGGGCGCGTAGCCGGGCAGGCCGATCGCGAGGATGTGGCCCATATCGGTAGAGACTTCCATGCCGTTGTTGATGAAGAGCGGGGCCTGGTCTTCGCGGTATTTCTTCAGGGCCTGGGCGTCCCACAACCGGTCGTGCTCCGTGAGGTTCACGCCGGTCAGGCCGACCCTGCGCGCCTCATCGGCGAGGTTCTCGGGCTTCAGTGAGCTGTCATAAGCGCCCATCACCGTGTGCATGTGCATGTCCATAATCGTGCCCGGCATACTCGGTCCCGCATTCTAGAAAGCGAACTATTCGGCTTGATAATACCCGTATGCCCTGGATTAACCAAACGTGCTCCACCGCGCAAGATAGGGCATTAGCCAGCCGAAAAGAACCATGGCCACCACGCCCGCGACGACGACGGCCTGGCGCAATCGCACGAACACGATGGCCAAGGGGGCTGACAGGGCCAGCGTGAAGGCGGCGACCAGCAACGTGAAGGCGCCGTTCCTGCTGCCCAGAAAGCTCTCTGGGTCGTCGTTCATCGCATACAGCACGAGCCCGAGCACGATGCCGATACCGGTCCAGAAGACGATCAGGCCTCCATGCAATACGACAATGACGGAGACAGCCCTCGTACCCTCAGGTAGCAGACGCTCAAGGACGGCGTAGGAGGTCCGAAGCCGCAAGACGGTTACGGCGAGGAGGGGCGACGAAGCCAGCGCGAGGATATAGCCGCAAAGGAAGCCGGCAAAGACCTCGGCCACGATTAGGCCTCGCGCATCGCCAGGGCTTCCTCGCGGGTGAGCAACCGCGATCGCCGCGGGGAGACGCCAAAGTCGGCCAACCTGCGCACAAGCAAGCCGGGGAGCTCTCCCCTGTCGATCAACGCGAAGAAACCGGGGCCGCTACCCGTGGCGTGCACGCCGAAACCGGCTTCACGGCAGAAAGCCATGGCCTTGCCGGCGGCCGGAGCCGCCTCGACCACGTAACGGTCAAACACATTCCCGACGTCAGTCTCGTTCAAGGGGAGACCGCGCCTGATCGTCGCCGCCGCGACTTGCGTGCCGCGACCGTCCGTGTAGTCCGCGGGTACGAGGAAGGCGTACATACGGCGGGTCTTGTCCTGAATGTCGAGACTGCTGATGAAGAGCGAAATCGGGCGCCCGACGTGGTCGGGGAGGGGATTCACGGCCTCGCCGCGGCCGCGGCACTCCGCCGTGCCGCAGTGCAGAAAAAACGACACGTCGGAGCCGACGCGGGCCGCCACCGCCGACAGGGCTTCTAGCTCTAAGTCGAGCCCCCAGAATCGGTTCAATCCCCGAAGAACAGCGGCGGCGTCACTGCTGCCGCCGCCGAGGCCCGAGCCGGCCGGGACCCGCTTTTCCAGGATGATGCGCGCCCCCAAGGCCATGTCTCCCGCCTCTTCCATCAGCGCCAGGGCAGCCCGGTAGGCGAGATTTCCGGGCCCCTCCAGCGGAACCCCGGCCAGCGCGTCGCCGCCAAGCTGCAGGGCCACCGTGTTGGCCGGCTCGATCCGCAGCCGGTCGCACATGTCGATGGTCTGCATCAGGGTCGCGACCTCGTGGTAACCGTCGTCGCGGCGCTTGAGAACCTCCAGCGTCAGGTTGATCTTGGCCGGGGCCAGCAACTCCAGGGCCATTTCAGCCTCCGAGCTGACGCGACAAGATGAGCCAGTCGTCGATCCCCAAAACCGAAGGCCGGAGACGAGGGTCGATACCCGCGCCGGCGAGCGCGGCTTCGCAGGCCGAGGCGGTGATGCCCAGGCCCTGCGCCAATGAGTTCCGCACCTGTTTCCGGGGTGCGCAAAACCCGCCCCTGACGACGCGGAAGAAGCGCTCGAGTTCCGCCGCGGGGACGAGGGGTTGCGGCCGTGGCTCAAGTGCGAGCACGCCCGAACGGACGCGCGGCGGCGGATAAAACGCCTCCGGCGAGACATCGAACAGCTTCCGGACTTCCGCGTAGACCTGAACACCGATTGCCGCCATCGTCAACGCGGGCCTGCCCGCCGCAACTCCGTCGGCAACCTCTTTCTGGAGCATGACGACGGCGCTGCGCGGCGGCGCGACCGCTTCGAGGAAGTGGCGCACGATGGCGAGGCCGGCGTTGTAGGGAAGGTTCCCGACAAGGACGTATAGGGGACCTCCGGCGACACGAGCCGGATCGACACTCAGAGCGTCCGCTTCGAGGATGGAGACCGTGTTGGCCCCGGGAAACTTCGCCCGGAGATAGTTACAGAGCGCGGGATCGATTTCGATCGCGATGACACGTCCTGCAGCGGCACCCAGCCGCTGTGTGAGGCTTCCCAGCCCGGCGCCCACCTCGATGACCGTATCTGACGGCCCTAGTTCCGCCGCCGCTACGATGCGGCCGAGGACGCGCTCGTCAGTCAGAAAATGCTGACCGAGGGCCTTCGCCGGCGATATCCCGGCTTCGCGTAGCTCGCGTGGGCGGTATGGACCTCGGGACCCGTGGGAGGGTCGCTTACGGTCAGGGCGCGAGGATAAAGACGTCGTAGTAGCCAGTCACAAAGTCGGGATCGACGCCATCGGGGTAACCGAGGTCGATGAGGTTGCCGATCACCGCGCCACCGGTGTCCGCAGCGATGGCAAATCCGTAACCGGGGATGAACATGCGAGTCCCCAGTGGTATGACGCGCGGGTCAACGGCAACAATGCCTTTGGTCAGGGGTACGCCGCTCGCCGTAATGCCGTAGTTCGGGTCGGTGTTGGCCTTGCCGGAGCTCGCAGCGTTATACCAGGTCACGTACATGCGCTCGGTCCGCGAAACGCTCAAGCTCTCGGCCGGTAGGCCCGTCGACCGGACGGCTGAAGCAGCGTAGTAGATAACGGTGTCGACGGTCTCCGGTTCGAAGCCGTCCCGCACCAGCTTTCGCTCAGTCTCCACTCCGTCTTCGATGACAATTCGATACTCGCGGATGCGCACTCCGTCCCGACCCTGGACCAGACGAGAGTTCGAGCCTTGCAGGGTCTCGTCCGGCTTGAAGACCGTCTTGCGCGGGATGTTCTGGCGTTCGATCAGCTGTCTGCCGGCCACGCGGACGAGGCGCGCGCTCATCCCATTTCGAACCTGGGCATCCAGCCCCGGCTCGACGCGGTCTTCCGGGCCCAGCGAGAGGCCGGCCTCTGCGAGTGCGTCTCGGAGCACGGTCTTGTGCGTGTACACGACGCGGCTCGCGTCTCCGGTACGGATCGTAACCGCGAAGGCGTGCTTGACCGTGATCTGCTGCCCGGCGACGAGGGCTTCCGAGGTCGACGGATAGACCTCGTCCGCTTGCCCAAGACTAATGCCGGCGTCGCGAAGAGCGAGGCCGACGGTGGGTCGGCTCGACTTGAAGACGATCGGCTGCCCGTCCTCGACGATCGTGAAAGGCACCGCGCGATATACGGTGACGGCGAGGCCGCGGGACTCGGATG
>CAYRCD010000089.1:0-7814 GCA_964422735.1 uncultured Dehalococcoidia bacterium
AACCCCCGGCGATTCATGCAGCCGGTAAGGAAATCGTGGGTTGAAGCGTGGAGCAGCTCCGCTTTGAGCTTCTCCCTCTCGGTCACTTCGCGTCCCGCGGAAATGAAATGGGTGATCTGGTCCAGCTCGTTGCGAACGGGAGATATCGTCTTTTCCTCAAGGTAGATGTCGCCGTGCCGCTTCCGGTTCTTGAAGACGGCGCGGAAATCCTTGGCTGAGAGGATGGTGTCCCAGAGACCTCGGATGAACTCCTTGTCGTGCTGTCCCGACCGCAGGAGCCGCGGAGTCTTCCCCATGGCGAAGTCGGCAGGATAGCCGGTAAGCTCCTCGAACGCCCTGTTCACATAGACGATCTTCCCAGACATGTCAGTGATGAACACGCTATCGGCGATCTGGTCGAGGGCCGTCGCCAGGACCCGTACAGGCGTGTTTAGCCGGCGCCGCCCTGGGGGAGTCGATGCCGTTGCCGTCATCTACCTACACCTACGCACCGGCCGCGGGAGGACGC
This sequence comes from uncultured Dehalococcoidia bacterium, assembly GCA_964422735.1. Lineage (GTDB taxonomy): Bacteria > Chloroflexota > Dehalococcoidia > DSTF01 > WHTK01 > CAYRCD01. The sequence goes on from CAYRCD010000089.1 coordinate 509, forward strand.
CAGCGGCCAAAGCTGACAGAAGCAAGCATGGCTGCAATTCCTGGCCCTGTACCAGGAAGACCCGCGCGACCGCCGCCTGGTTAGTTTGCGGTTCCCATTACGACAACGCGCATACGGGGATCCCCTCATCACCAGGACAGTCACCTCAGCCTCAATCCATCAAGAAAGTACTGAGCCAGTTCCTCAGCGAGGGCCGCGCTGTTTTCGGTCTCCAATCTCTCCTTTACGCGCGACAGACTAAAAAGGGAATGGAAGAGCTGCGCAGCCAGGCGCTTGTCGCTGCCAAGGCGGATTTGACCTTGAGATTCGGCGCGGAGGAGGATCGAGATGATCAGGTCCTCCAGGCGGCGGATGGGCGAAGCGTCCCCACCTGACCACTGCAGGCCGCAGGGCAGGCGCCCGTCAATCACCGGCGAAAGCCAATCGTGCTCTCTCAGGGCGGAGAGAAATCCCTCGGCGAGGCGCACCAGGCTGCGTCGAACATCGGCGCCGTCGTCAACGTCCGACCAGCGGCTCAGCGCCTGCTCGGTTCCCTCTTGCAGCGCATCCTCGAGCAGCCTGGTTTTCGAAGGATAGTGGCCGTAGACGGTCCCGACAGCGACTCCTGCACGCTGGGCGACCTCGGTCACGGACGTCATGAAGCAGCCCTTCTCGGCGAAGGTTGCCAGCGCCGCTTCGGCCACCACCTTCCGCCGCAGGCCGCGTGCTTCGTTCTTGAAGCGCGGCGTTCCTGGCGTCATGACGCTCGAGCCCCCCAGAGATCCTGTATGCACCTAGGTGATAACTTTATCGACACTAGTGTTGAATTATTTACATTTAAGTCTAGAATGTCACGCGCATCGGAAATAGGGGTGCGTAGCTCTCTCGGGCTACGACCTAGCGCTGAGGCAGCCCGAGCGCGGCACGGAAGACGCGACGCAGCTGCTCGTGGCTGGGCTGGCCGACTGGCGTAAGCGCAGCGCTACACACGAGAATGCGCAGCAGGGCTAACGCGAATCCTGGCTCCCCAGGATCGTCGTCTGGGCCAACTGCAGGCAGCCGTTGTAGGGGTCCGAGCAAAAGAGACTCCAGGCGCCCCCAGTGGGACCAGGGGCACCGAATCTGCCTGAGACAGCACGGAAGCGTGGCGTCGCCCCTTTGGCCGTCCGCGGCCGCTTGCAACAGTAGGTCGACGGCGGCCAGCAGCCCCTCGCTGCCCGATTGTGCGTTGAGCTCCGCCTGGACTCTCTCGATCAGCGCTTCCGCCACGGAAGCAAGGGCGGCGTCTATCAAGGCCGCCTTGCTGTCGTACTCGGCATAAAGAGTAGCCCTGCTTATCGACAGAGCCTGTGCCACATCTTTCATCTGAAGGGTGTCGCACCCGATCTCCGCCAGCGCCTTCAGCGTGGCGCGGATGATCTGCTCGCGGCGAAAGCGTCGTACAGATTCTCGAAAAGTCATGGTGAACTGCTGTTCATATTATGAACGTACGCTCAGACGCCACGAGCGAATTAGTGCTCTCATCTTGGCCCGGATCGCTAATCAGAAGCTGCAGCCTTCGTCCACGGGTACTCCGCTGGCGCGGCCTGAAGTGGGTATACTCCATGGCGCCAAATCAGGTTCTGGCCTGCGCCTTTCGGCCCAGGCTATCCTTGAAGCAGTAGGGGTCGCCTTGAAACTCGACGATGTGCCAAGGTTGGTGCCTCTTGACCTAGCGACCACCACACCGCGTGGCGAAAGAGGCCCTCTCAAGGCTCAAACCGGGGTTCGAATCCCCGTACCGCTACCAAGAAGCTTGCAGGCGGGCCGCTTCAGCCGCCCGCCAGAGTCCCCAGGTGAAACCTTCCCCGACAGCTCGGAGGCCACCCTATGACGATCACCTACGCCTGCGACACCTGCGCCGCCGCCGTCGAGGGCGCCGACATCCAGGCTTTCGGCGACGCCTACATCGCCCATGTCCGCTATGCCCACCCCGACTGGAAGTACCCCGACCAGGCCATCCGCAACTACGCCGAGGCCACCCAGCGCCTCACCGGCTCCAAAGACCGCCTCGACGCCATCGGGACCGTCACCATCCACCAGGTCACGGAAGACCGCATCGACGACTGGCTCGCCTTCTTCGACCACGACGCCTTCGCCGATAACCCGCCCTGGGCCGCCTGCTATTGCAGCGAGCCCCACCTCCTCGAGCGCGGCGCCCCGCCCGACCCCTCCGCCGAGGCCCGCGCTTGGCGCCAGAACCGCGAGACCATGGTCCGTCTGCTCGGCGAGGGCCTCTCTTTCGGCTACCTCGCCTACGTCGACGGCCGCCCCGCCGGCTGGGTAAACGCCTCGAAGCGCTCCGAGTACGCCCTGTACCGGCTCGGCGACGGCGCCCAGCCGGCCGACGCCGACATCGCCGGCATCTCCTGCTTCGTGATCGCCCCTCCCTATCGCCGTCATGGACTCGCGGCCAAACTCCTCGAACGCGTCCTCGCCGACGCGCCCGCGCGCGGCGTGGCCTGGCTCGAGGCCTATCCCTTCAACGGCCGGCGTGAGGGCGACGCCGCCAACTTCCGTGGCCCCCGGTCGCTCTTCGACGCCAACGGCTTCGAACCCGTCGAGGACCGCGAGCGCTATACGGTGGTGCGTCGCCGGGTCTGACGGCCGCCGGCGTCGAGGCCTCGAATCAGCCCCAGCGCGCATTCGATCACTTCGCGCTGCTCGTCCGATAACAGCGCCGCACACTCCGACGCCGCGTTCAGGTACAAGCGCAGCGCCGCGTTGACCGATACGTTGAGATGCTCACCGCCGGCCGCCAGGGCCTGCCTCTGGTCTCGCCGCCACCGGTCGCTCAGCTCGGCCGATACCAGGTCCCAGATTCGCTTTTCGCTGTCGTAGAGGATTCGCCGCCGCACCGACATCACCAGCGGCAGGCGGCCGACCAGCGCGTTACGTCGTGACGCGGCGACCACGTCGTCAGCAGACGCTAAGGCGTTCAGGACCTTGTGTATCTCCTCGCCGAGCTGCGTGATCTCGCGAGCCACCCAGGCGTCACAGGCCTCCTCGATGTCCGTCCACGTCCAAGCGTTCGCCTCGCGCTTCAGCGCGGCCCCAACCCCGCCCGCGTCGTGGAGAAGTAGCGCTCCGCGCCATCCGGGCACCGCGGCGCCGAGCTGGGCCGGGTCCCGAAAAGATGCGCGCGTGGCCGCGGCCGTCGTCCAGACGATCGACATCGGCACACCCTCATACAGCCGAAAGACCCGTGGGCGCCGTTGCGACTCGGACGCCAGGACTCCGACATCGATGTCGGAGTGCGGCCCGGCGTCCCCGCGGGCGTAACTTCCCGCCAACCAGACGACGGCCGCACCCCCTGTCACCAGCTCATCGACAATGCTGCTCAGGTCGGGCCGAGCCACCGGCCCTCCAGGACTCACGCCCTTCCCCGCCCGCCGTCCGCATCCACGGCTAACCTCCGCGCAACCCCGTGCCGCCTCTCGCTTCCGCAAGCCACAGCTCATAAGCCCGCCGCCGCGACACCCCATATCGCGCCTTCAGCAACCCCGCCGCCTGCGCCCGCGTCAGCCCCACCGAGCGCATCAGCGCCACCTCGCTGACCAGCCCGGAGGCCAGATTCGAGTCTTCCTTCTTCCCCTCGCCCGTTGCCGGCTCCCGCTTCTCGCCTCCGGCTTCCCGTTTCCGCGCCGGCGCCTCCCCCTCGATCACGATCACGATCTCGCCCCGCGGCTCGCCGAAGTGCGCCAGGGCCTCCGCCGCGGTGCCAACGAACACCTCCTCGTGGGCCTTCGTCAGCTCCCGGCACACGGCGATCCGCCGCTCGGGCAGCACCTCCGCGACGGCCGCCAGCGACTTCCGCAGCCTCGAAGGCGCCTCGAACGCCACGATCGTCTCGCCTCTGGCGGTCCCCCCTCTGCCCCCAATGGGAGAGGGGGTCAGGGGGTGAGGGTTGAGCAACCTTCGCAGCTCCCCCGCCCGCCGGGGCAGGAACCCCACGAAGCGCCAGGAGCGCGCGCGCAACCCCGCCACCGAAAGCGCCGTGGTCACCGCCGACGGCCCCGGCACCGCCTCCACCCGAAACCCCGCCGCTCTCGCCGCCGCCACCAGCTCCACCCCCGGGTCCGAGATCCCCGGCGTCCCCGCGTCCGACACCAGCGCCACGTCGCCATCCCCGAGCGCCGCCAGAATCTCCGGAATCCGCCGGTCACGGTTGTGCTCGTTAAAGCTCACCACCCTCGGCCGGCGCGGACCCTTCTCTCCCTTTGCCCCTTGCCCCTTGCCCTTTGCCTCCCCGTCGACGCCCTCTCCCTCGGCGCGACGGTTCGGCCCGTTCCCGTCTCCCTCTGGGAGAGGGTTAGGGTGAAGGCGCCTCCCGCCTCCCGCCTCCAACCTCCTCAGGACCCTCGTATCCTCCGCCGCGATCACGCCCACCTCACGGAGCACCCGCGCAGCCCGCGGGCTCAAGTCCTCCAGGTTCCCGATCGGCGTCGCGACGACGTATAGCGTGTTAGGCATCAGCGATCAGTAATCAGCCATCAAGATTTCAGGTTTCGGATCACTTCTGTCGAGCCCCAGCCTTCAACCCAGCGCGACTCCATCATGCCCCAGCCTCAGCCCGGGGGTACCGTTTCGAGGCCGGCATCCCCGCTCAAAAGCCTCGATGCCATCAACCTTCAGCCCGGCGCCGCCTCATCATGCTCCGGCCTTCAGGCTGGCGTAGCGCACCCTCGGGCGCTCGCATACACGACTCCCCTCTCCCTCCGGGAGAGCATGCCCTGAGCCGGGCCGAAGGGGGTTAGGGTGAGGGCGTTCCCAATTGTTAAAAAGCCTAAATCCTTGCCCCAAAGCACACCAAACCGTTGACCCCACTCCACTCAGGCCCTACACTCACCGAATATACAATCAAGACCAATGCTGACCTTCTCGCAGCCATCCGAAAGCAAAGACCCCCGGATGGCTGCGCGCTTTATCAGAACCACGCCGCTCCCCTCTCCCCTCGTCGGAGAGTGGACCGAAGGAGAGGGCAGCAGCCGCGGACTTTCAGTCCGCGACCATTACCGAAATGCTGACCACTGATCACTGATGGCTTATTACTTCCAAATGGCTTATTACTTCGCCCGGAGGTGCCCGTAATGAACACGCTCCAGGTATTTGGACGCGAGTCCGTGGGCGCGTCCCTCAAGTCAATGCGCCACGCCTACGGATTCGACGAGGTTGCCATCGTGCCCGGCAACTTCACCGTGAACCCCGAGCTGACGGACACCACCTTCACGCTCGGGGATTTTGTTTTCCCCCTCCCCATCCTCGCCGCCGCCACCGACGCCGTGGTCGACCCCGTCTTCGCCGGCAAGTTCGGCAAGCTCGGCGGCCTCGCCGTCTTCAACCTCGAGGGCATCCACACCCGTTACGCCGACCCCGGCCCCATCTTCGAAGAGATCACCCACACCCCCGCGGCCAAGGTCACCGCCCTCCTCCAACAGGTCTACACCCAGCCCATCCAGCTTGACCTCATCGCCGACCGCGTGCGCCAGATCAAAGACCAGGGCATCGTCGCCGCCGTCAGCTGCACCCCCGCTAACGCCAAGCGCTTCGCGCACGTCGCCGTCGAGGCCGGCCTCGACATCTTCGTCGTCCAGAGCACCGTCACCACGGCCCGCCACGTCTCGCGCAGCCTCGAGGGTCTGCGCTTCGAGAAGCTCACGCGCGACCTGCCCATCCCCGTCGTCGTCGGCAACACGGTCGGCTTTAGCGCCACGCGTGAGCTGATGGAGACCGGCGTCGCCGGCATCCTCGTCGGCGTTGGACCCGGCGCCATCTGCACCAGCCGCGAAGTCCTCGGCATTGGCGTCCCCCAGGTTTCGGCCACCATCGAATGCGCCGCCGCCCGCGACGATTTCTACCGCGAGACCGGCCGCTACATCCCCATAATCACCGACGGCGGCATCCAGAAATCCGGCGACGTCTGCAAGGCCATCGCCGCCGGCGCCGACGCCGTTATGCTCGGCAGCATTTTGGCCGGCTGCGAAGAGGCCCCCGGCCGCGGTAACCACTGGGGCATGGCCACGCCCCACGCCGAGCTGCCCCGCGGCGCCCGCATCACCATCGGCGTCAACACCACCCTCGAGCGCTGCCTCTTCGGCCCCACCAGCCGCAACGACGGCACCGAGAACCTCGTCGGCGCCCTGCGCACCGCCATGGGCATGTGCGGCGCCCGCACTCTGCGTGAGTTCCAGGAAGCCGAGCTAGTCATCGCCCCCTCGATCAAGACCGAGGGCAAGAGCTACCAGCTCAGCGGCGCGCTCTAGCGCGCGAACCACAGGACCGCGGCGCGCGTGAGCGCCAACCGGCAGAACCCGAAAACCCGAGGGGCACGTCCGGGCGCCAGAGCGGGCCCTGCGCCTGGTTCCAAGGTTCAAAGGTTCCAGGGCCGCGTGCCGCGCAAGCGTCCTGCTGAGGAATGATTACTGAGGACTTATTACTGAAAAGTGGCAGGCCCGCGGCGAGGAGAGCGCTATCGGCGCCGCCAGACGCCTTGATGCCTCGGCATCGAACGCTTTCGCCACGGTCACTTCGAACCCGGTCACCAAGTCTGCCGTGGCAACCCCGACCGCGGCCTGCTCACTTCCATCCGGTTTAACGCACGCTAGGCCTCCAAGGTTAACGGCCCGCCCGCAAATGTAGCGGAGGCCTTTAGGCCTCCAACCGGGCGGGCGTGGCCGGGCCCCGAGAGCTCACCGCTGAGGGCTGATTACTGACGGCTGACCGCTGAGGACTGAGGACTCAGGACTGAGGACTGAGCGCTCGGCCCCTTCCAGCCCCGCTCGTGCTGAGCCCCGGGCCCAGGCCGCCCACCAATAGCGGAGGACTGAGGACTGGGGCAGGGCCCCGGCAGCGGCGCAGCCCCTATTGTCATTCCCAGCCGAGCGGGGCAGAGGCGGCCGGCAGACGGTTGCCCATTCTTGTCATTCTGAGCAAGCGTCGCGCGAAGCCCGGCTCGCCACGGAGCCGACCCGCAAACTAAAAAATACAAAACAATTTCGAGTTCGGATGTGCTGCATCAGGCGGAAACCGAAGACTGGGGCGCGAACCGAGATTGCCGCGCCCTGCCTGAGGGCAATGGCTCGCAACGACAGAATAGGATTGCCTGGGGGCAATGGCTCGCAACGACAGAATAGGATTGCCTGGAGGCCATGGCTCGCAACCACAGAATAGGATTGCCTGGGGGCGATGGCTCGCAACCACAGAATAGTGCCTGGGGGCAATGGCTCCCAATGACAGAGTAGGGTTGCCTGCGGGCAATCGGGCTCCCCTCTCCCCTTGTGGGAGAGGG
>CAYRCD010000090.1:0-7290 GCA_964422735.1 uncultured Dehalococcoidia bacterium
GACCCCGTTGCCCGGACTGCGGCGGACCCATCGTCCACGGCGAGGGGTGCTTCCGCTGCCCGATTTGCGGCTTTACTCGCTGCGGCTAGCCTCCGGACCGTGGCCGAGGCATTCCAGTCTCGGCGGTCCGGCTTCCAGCCCGGAGAAGCGTCAATAGGTCGGCGCGTTCGAACTGCTGCGCTGGCCCGGTCACACGCCAGGCCCCGGGGCGGGACCAGCCGACCCGCCCCGCGTACCTCCCTGGGTGGCGGTGGCCGCGGAACAGGCCCAGGCCTGTTCCGCGGGCCACCGCTATCGCTTATGATGGCCTTCGGCCCGCAAGCGTTATGTCCCACCCCGCGCCCAAGCCCACCATCGCTATCCTCACCCTCGGCTGCAAGCTCAACCTCGCCGACTCCGAGGCGATGTCGCGGCGCATGCGTGACGCGGGCTGGAGCGTTGTCGAGAAGCCGGCTGGAGCTGACGCCATCGTCGTCAACACCTGCTCCGTGACTCACGCTGCCGACCGGAAGTCGCGCCACCTCGTGCGCCTGGCCCGTAAGCTCGCGCCGGGTGCGCCCGTCGCGCTCACGGGCTGTATGCTCGCCACCGCCGAGCCCCCGACGATCGACGCGCTCGCGGCCGATTACGTCTACCGGCGGCCGGACCAGGACACGCTGGTGCGGAGACTGATCGAGCTAGGACCGGTCTCCCCGCCCTCCGCCGCCACCCGTCCGGCGCTCCGCCGACGCGCCTTTGTCTCCGCCCAGGAGGGTTGCGACGACGTCTGCGCCTTTTGCATCGTGCCTCGCACACGCGGGCGAGAGCGCAGCAAGCCCGTAGACGACGTGGTCGCCGAAGTCAAGGCGCGTGAAGCCGAGGGCGTGCAGGAGGTCGTAATCACCGGCACTCAGCTCGGCGCTTTCGGGCGTGACCGCGGCGCACGGGGGATGTATCCCCTCCTCAGCGCTCTCCTGACGCGGACAGGCGTCTCCAGGATCCGCATGTCTTCGGTCCAGCCGCAGGACCTTACACCCGAGCTCGTGGGGCTCTGGAGGGACCCACGCCTTTGCCGCCACTTTCACCTTGCCCTTCAGAGCGGCAGCGAGAGTGTGCTCCGAGCCATGCGGCGCCGCTATTCCGCGGCCCAGTACGGTTGGGCGGTTCAGCTGTTGCGTTCGCGTATCGACGGCGTCGCGATCACCACGGACGTCATCGCCGGCTTTCCCGGCGAGACCGAAGCTCATTTCGAGGAGACTTTCGCCTTCTGTCACGAGATGGGCTTCGCCGGGATGCACGTCTTTCCCTACTCTCAGCGCCAGGGGACGGTGGCTGCGAAGATGCCGATGCAGGTCGCTGAAGAGATCAAGAGGCAGCGTGCACGGCGCCTGATCGAGCTCGGCCGGAAGATGGCCGTCTCCTATCGCCGCCGCCTTCTCGGCTCGAGCCTGCCCGTCCTCTGGGAAACAAGAAAAACGTCCCCGGAGGGAGACCTCTGGGAGGGCCTGACCGATACTTACGTGCGGGTCCGCGCGCCTTCTGCGATTAATCTCGAGAACCGGATCAGGAACGCACACCTGACCGCCATCGACGGCGACGCCGTGCGCGGCGAGCTGCAGCCCTGAGGCGCTATGAAACGACTTCCGGCCGTCAAGACAGAAGACTTGCCGACGCTCATCGAAAGCCTCCTCTTCGTCGCCGAAGAGCCGGTCGAGAGGGCGACGCTGGCGAAGGCGCTTCGCCGCCCGCGCGGCGAGATCGACGCCGCGCTCGCTGAGATCGAGCGCCGCAGCGAGGGGCGGGGCGTCCGCCTGCAGCGTGCCGACGGTGCCGTGCAGTTCGTGTCGGCGCCGGAAGCCGGGCCCTACGTCGAGCGGTTCCTGGGGCTGGAGAGCCGTCAGCGCCTGTCGACCGCTGCCCTGGAATCGCTGGCGATCATCGCCTACCGCCAACCGATCACACGCGCGGGCGTCGAAGCGGTGAGGGGAGTTAACTCGGATGCCGCCATCGCGTCCCTGGTCAACCGCGGCCTCGTGGAGGAATTAGGCCGCGCCGGCGGTCCCGGCCGTCCATTCCTGCTCGGCACGACGATGAGGTTCCTCGCGCACTTCGGCCTGAGGAACCCCGCAGACTTGCCGCCCCTACCCGAGGGCCTGTCGCTGCCAACGGGCCAGGCCGGCCGGCCCTTGCAGACCGCCCCGCGGTCTTAAGGAGAGCCGTGGCCTTAACGATCGGCGTCTGCCACCTGACTCTGCGCCTCCCGGAAAATGGCTCCCTGAAGGGCAAGCGCATGGTCTTGAAGTCGATCCAGCAGCGACTTCACAACCGCTTCAACGTCTCGGTCGCCGAGGTCGAGCACAACGACTCGTGGCAACTGGCGGGCGTGGCGATCGCCTTGGTCTCCAACAGCGCCGCCCACGCCAACGAAGTTCTCTCGAAGGCCGTGAACTACCTCGAGAAGCTCCGCCTCGACGTCGAGATCGTGGAGGAGGAGATGGAGATTATCGACGGATAAGCGGTGGAATCGCTGAAGACTGGAGGGCCGCGCTTGGAGGTTGGAGGGCCTACTGCGCGCCTCGGCTCACGAGGAGCGTGACGGCGAGGTCGGCGCTGGATTTAGCCCCGGCCGCGGGCGTCTGGCTAATCACGATGCCCTTGGGCGCCGTCTTGTCGACGACCTCCACGATCACATAGCTCAGCTGGTTGTCGCGGAGCGAGGCCAGGGCGCTCGACATGTCGGCGCCGACGAAGTCGGGCATGACGCCCGCTCGCGCGGGTGCTATCGGCTTGCCCTGAATTGCCGCCGTGGCTGCCACCGCGGGAGCGATCACAGCGGAGCTGGCTGGATTGGCGCCCGTCGTTTCCGGGCGGCGCGCCGCATTGCTGACGGTCGCCGTGTCGCTGCCGCTGGAATAAAGGAGGAAGGCGGCGCCGAGGAGGAACAAGGCGACAGCGCTGGCCACGACCCAGTTTACGTTGATGACCTGCGTGGCCGGGCGGGACACCGTGGGCAAGGGCGTCAGGTCGAGGGTGAGGTCGCCGTTGGGAAAGACGCGGATCAGCTCGTCGGGGTTGAGACCGAGGTAGCGCGAGTAGGTGCGCAGAAACCCACGCGCGTACACAGGCGCGGGAAAGGCGGAGAAATCCTCTGTCTCCAGTGCCAGCAGGTAACGCTTGGAAACATGGGTGTCGCGCTCGACTTCTTCGAGCGTGATGCCCCGTGCCCGGCGAGCCCGGGACAGGGTGTTCCCTAGTTCAGCCATATGTCGATTGGGCGGGGGACTCCGACCAATATAGGGGGCGAACATTGGTGCGTCAAACGCGACAGCTGTTGGTTGCTGTGAGACGGCGTTCTGCCGGGGCCATGAGAAGTCCAAGTCCCGCTCGAGCTCGTTCGGGACGAGAAGGGGGCTACGGATTGTAGATCTCGCTCCCGGTCCAGCCACGCAGACGCCCGGCATTCTTGGCGGCTTCCCGGGCCTCGCGTCTGAGCTCACCCAGGCGTCGCAGCTCTGCGATATTGTCGGGCGCGACACGCATGTAATTGTCGCGCCAGGAATGGTCTTCACTCCAGACGAACGGCGTCTGCACGGTCGTTCGCGGCAAGCGGGCGCTCTCAAGAAGTTCGAGGCCATGAGTGACGATCGCGTGCTGCATGGCGGCATCGTAAGGACGCCCGCACGGGTTCCCGAGGGGGTAATCCGTAAACACGAACCGGGGTACGCCACAATGCTCGACGACGTCGCGGGCGGCACCGAGGATGACGGTAGCGATGCCGTTGGCCTCGAGGTGACGGGCGACCAGACTCACGGTCTGGTGACATACCGGTCAGAGGGGAACGAGGACGGCGGCGTCCACACCGTCGACCCGGCAGCGCGCCAGCACTTCCGGCGCGTCTTCCATGATCGTATTCCGCTGGCTGTACTCCGTCGGTACACCGTGGGCCCGGGGGCCCAGCCGTATCTTGCCCTGGCGGGCGAGCTCCTGGAAGCGGTGGATGGGAAAGAAGGAGTCGAGGTCGTCCGTGTGTGTCGCCAGCTTGTCCCAGAAGCGGTTCATCGTATACAGCCGCTCGGGCGGGACATCAGACGGCAGTGAGTAGACAACCGCGGGCGGGCGCGTATCTGTCGGCCCGTCCCAGGGCAGGCTGGCGGTGGTGATCAGGGCCACGACGCACTCGGACAGCGGCTTGGCCAGGGGCGTGAAGGGCACGTCTTCGAAGTACGCCCATCGATAGGGGTTATCGAAGCCCTGGGCAAGGTAGAACTCGCGGCTCTTGTCGATGTAGCTGACGAACGTGCGTTGCGACTGATCGACTGCGCGGCCAACGGTCATGGCGAGCCTCGTTCGCGGAACAAGGGGGGTGGCACCCCCGCTTCCGCCCAAGGATAAGACCCGGCGATTGCGCCGGCCAGGTGCCGTATGGCCTATTTTCGAGATGCGGGACTAGAGCCCGAGCGTCTCGCGGTAGTTGGGTTCGATGGCCCGTAGTGCGCCGAGCGCGACAAGCTCCTCCGGAGTTGGCCCGACGCGCGCCGCCGCGCGTCCCGCCGTCGCCGGCGGAAACTGCGGGCGGTCGCCTACGACGCCCGCAGCCTCGAGCCCCGCGATCTCCGCGTCGGTCAGGCCTGCCTCGCTGAGGACCTCATGGTTGTGCTGGCCGAGGAGGGGAGCGGCCGAGCCAGGCTTTGGATCGAAGGCGCTGAACTTCGCGACCAGATTGCGCGGCACCGGCCGGCGCCCCTGCACGGGATGGTCGACCAGGTCGAACTGGCCCCGCGCGACCAGATGGGGATCGAGGAGCATCTCCTTGCCGTTGAGCACGGCCGCAGCGGTCGCGCCGCCCTGCTGCAGGACGTGCATTGCCTCGACGTGCTCCCGACTCGAAGTCCAGTCTTCAATCAGGCGGTCCAACTCATCGTGGTTCGCCCTGCGAGCCAGGACGGTGGCGAACCGGGGGTCGCGCGTCCACTCGGCATGGCCTGCCGCGCCGGAGAACGAGGCCCATTCGCCGTCGCCCGCGATCGAGATCACGATCCAGTCGTCGTCGCCACGGCAACGGTAGCAACCCTGGGGCGCCGCCAGGCGGCCGCGGTTGCCCATGCGCTCGGGTAGCCTGCCGTTCATCTGGAAGTCCAGGAGGGCGTAGGCCGCGAGCGGTATTGCCGCCTCCTGCTCGGAGAGGTCGATGTACTGGCCCCGCCCGGTGCGGCGCCGGTAATGCAGCGCCGTGAGGACGGCGCCCGCGGCGACCACGCCGACGAGGGGGTCGGTGAAAGACATGCCCGTGCGCAGCGGCGGCCCGTTTGCGTAGCCGGTGGTCTGAGATATGCCGGAGGCCGGCTCGAGGCCCATGCCGTAGGCCGAATAGCCGGAGTGAGGGCCGTGATGGCCGTAGCCTGAGAGCGAGATCATTACGATGTCGGGCCGTAACGCGCGCACGCCCTCATAGTCGAAGCCGAGCTGCGTCATTACGCGCGGGGTGAAGCTCTCGGCGAAGACGTCGAACCCGGGGATGACGCGCCGCAGAAGGTCGCGACCTTCGGGCTTTGACAGCTCGACCGTGACGCTGCGCTTGCCGGGATTGCGCATCGCGTAGTAGGACCCGCGGTTCCAGGGCTCCGTGCCCGGTTCGTTGTCGGCCGGGAAGAGAAGGCGGGTGCCGTCGATGCGCGTCAGCCCCTCCACCTTTACGACGTCAGCGCCCAAATCAGCCAGGATGCGAGTGCAGGTCGGTCCCGCGTAGACCTGCGTGAAGTCGAGCACGCGGATGCCGGTCAGCGGCAGCGTCATGTCTGACGCTCATTCTGGTCGAAGCTTCCTGCCCGGTTCCCGGTTCCCGGTTCCTGGTTCCTGGTACTTCTCACGTTACGTTATCCCTCGATCACTGAGGATCGTCAGGTCCTCCAACGCGTATCCCGCTTCCGCGGTGAGAATTTCAGCGTTGTGCTCGCCGAGCAGCGGTGAGCGGCCGGCCCGCGCGGGTGTCTCGGACATGAGGAAAGGGGCGCCGGGTAGGCGCAGGCGCCCGGCCCTTGACTGCGCGACCTCCTGCCAGAACTCGCGAGCCGCGAGGTGCTCGCTCTCGAGCAGGTCGGCGGGGGTGGGCACGAAGGCAAAGGGCAAACGCAGCTCCTGGGCCCGGGCGACAATCTCCTCGGCTGTGTGCTGAAGCAGGTAAGGCAACACCAGCTCATCGAAATCGCGCCAGCGCATGTAACGCTCGCGGGCGTCGGTGAACAGCTCGTGCTGGGCCAGCTCTGGTTGCTCGAACACGAGCGCCATAGGGTCGGGCCATCCGGCGGCGCCGGGAACGACGGCGACGTACCCGTCCTTACAGGCGAAGATGTCGCTCGGATAGGCGAAGACGTGTCGTGAGTAAAAACGACGCCGGATGGCTCCGCCGAAAGAGTAAAGCGCGGTGTTGTACTCGTCGGAGGCGGCGACCGCCTCGGCCAGGGAGACGTCGACGGAGCCTCCCTCGCCCGTCCGGTCGCGGTCCGCGAGGGCCGAGAGGACGGCGGTCCAGAGCTGCAGGCCGCCCTGCCACTCCGCCGGTTCGCCGCCGGTCGCCAGTGGCTCCCGGTCGGGATCGCCGGTGACGTACATCACGCCTCCCTGGGCGATGGCCGTGAGGGCGTTCCCCTTGAAGTCGCGGTAGGGCCCGGTCTGGCCGAATGGGGTCACGGACGCGTATACGAGCCGCGGGAACTGGGACCGGAGGTCGGAGTAGCCCAGCTCCCATGTCCCGGTCCGGCCCGGCGGAAAGTCCTCGATCAAGACGTCGGTCCCCGCCAGCAGCCTGCGCAGGACGACCCGGCCGGAGATGGTCGTGACGTCGAGCGTCAGCGAGCGCTTGCTCGGGTTTAGATAGAGGAAGAGGCCACTTTTTTCGGGGTCGGGCAAATCATCGGGAAAAGGGCCGAGGCGCCGGACCGGATCGCCGTCCGGCGGCTCGACCTTGATAACGTCGGCGCCGTAATCGGCGAGGAGCTTTCCGGCGAACGAAGCGGCGATGCCGTGGGACAGCTCGATGACACGAAGGCCGGAGAGGGCATGCTCGGGCACAGCGGCAGTTTAGCAATCGAGGCACAAGAAAGAAGAGCCAAGGAGTAGAGCCAGGCGCTCAAGGCGAGGCGCGGCCCGCTAATCGAACTGGAGGAGCAAGGCGGCGTGGTCGCTCAACCCGGCCCGCTGTGCGTCCGCGTCGGTCCGGCCCCATTCGTAGCTCGCCGACAGCAGGCGCGGCATCATCTGGCGGTTGACGAAGGCCTGATCGAGGCGGAAGCCGTTGCCCGCGTTGGGTGAGTA
>CAYRCD010000091.1:0-6988 GCA_964422735.1 uncultured Dehalococcoidia bacterium
CTCCGTCGGCGAGAACCACCGCCTCGCCGCGAGCTTCGCGCAGCACCACGTTGACAGCGGCTACTTTCCCCAGCCGCGTTGCCTCCTGGATCAATCGCAGGCGTCGCTCGCCTTGCGCAACCGTGGCGACGATCGCGTTGGTGCGGTCCGTGCTGCCCGAGGAAACCACCAGCACCTCGGCGGTGGTTGCGTCTGGGTCGGCCAGGAGCGCCTCGAGAAGGGCCTGGATGTTGGCCTCTTCGTTAAACGCGCAGACCGCGAGCGTCAGTCGGGGATCTGCATCGGCCACGTCTGGCCTTTGGTCGCCGGGGACCGCAAGCGCGCCCGCGTGAAGTGGCGGATCAGGTGGAAGGTATAGCGGAACAACGGCAGCTTCGATTTCCCCCACCTGCGGTCGACGAACACGATCGGGACCTCCGCGACGCGAGCACCGGCAACGAGCGCCGCATACACGAGCGCCGGCTGGACCGTATAATCATCGTAGGAGATAGAAGGCAGGTCCAGCCTCCGGTAGAGCTGGACCGTAAAGGCGCGGTAGCCGGAGGTCCATTCCCTCAGCTCGTGGTGACCGGTGACGAACCTGATGAATTTGTTCGCGGCGGCGCTCTCCAGACGTCGGCTGAGCGGCCAGCCGCGGGTGCCCCCTCCCGCCACGTAGCGTGACCCGATCGCGAGGTCGGCTCCGGCGCCGAGGGCCGCCAGCAGGGCCGGCAGGCGGTTCGGGTCGTGTGACAGGTCGGCGTCCATCTGGGCGATATAGGCCGGCTGCAGATTGGCAACGGCATGCGCGTAAGCCTGGAGAAGGGCAACGCCCAGTCCCCGCCGGCGGACGACGAGGAGGTGAATGCGCGGGTCATCGTGGCTCAGTTGCTGGACGTGCTCGATCGTCCCATCCGACGACTCACCGTCGACAACCAGCACGTTAAGCGTGAAATCGGGAACGCGGTCTTGCTGGTCGAGGACGCGGGCGATGATCTCGCCAATCGACTGGCGCTCGTTGTGAGTGGGAAGCACAACGACGGCCCTCGGCGGCTGCATCGATACCTCGGTCCGGGGGAACTGTACCGGAAAGACGATTGAGCCTGGCGGGCGGGTTGCCTAACTTTACTTCGCGTTGCCGGGTCGGTAAAGGGCGAACGCCGATTTGTAAAATCCTGAAGCCCGAGTGGAATCCCTGCTCTGGAGTATTGTCAAAAAGACGACAAGGTAATAGATAATCTCTCTACTCACCTTCCCGGCGGCCTTGAACTATGCTGCGGTTGAGACGCCCCCGACTTGTCATCGATCTGGCACTGAACCTCCTGTTCGCGGTCTGGGTTGCTTATTTCCTGGCCACCGGCAGTCTCATACCAGGGCCGCTCCTGCGCGACCGGCATGCTCCGAGGGTCGTCGCCGTGTCGCACGAGGGAGAGGTCGACGCTGATTCCTCCCCTCCGCACACGCCGAGCGACCTCAGCGACGAGTCTTAGCGCCGTCTACAGGTGTCGAGCCTCACTTCGGCATGGGCCTGCTATAATTCGCCCGCCCCGCGTCTGTTTGCCGTGAGGAGGCGCGATGCTCAAGTTCAGGCACTACACCGTCGCTGTTAATGACCTCGATCAGGCGGTGAAGAGCTACGGCGAGCGCTTCGGCATGCAGCCTACGGGCGCGCGCGCCTTCAACCGCATCGGGAACTTCGACTTCGTCCCAGTGGGGTACGAAGGTCAGACGGTGCTCCACCTCATCCAGCCGGCCAACGACGAGAGCCCGATTCGGCGTCTGATGAAGGAGCGCGTGAACCCTCTGAATCCGCACGGCGAGGGCATCTATCTACTGGCGTTTGAGACCGAAGATGTCGAGGCCTTCGCAAAGCAGGTCGAGGCCGGCGGCGGCCGCATCTCGCGCGCTCCGGGGGCGGCGAACGTCTGGGTCCACCCGACGGCTTCGAACTTCGTACTGATGGAGATCTTTCCTCAGCGGCAGGCGTGATGCCACGGGACCCGGCGTCCCCCTCGCCCTGTTTGCGCCCCATTCCCGCCCGGTCTGATAATCGGCTGCGGAGGCAGCCACGATGACCCAACAACGGCCGCCACTGACGGGAGATGGTGGCCTGCCTATCCCCCCGCCGTCGCTCGACGACGTGCTTTACGAGAAGGATGAGGGCTTCTGCCGCATCATCCTCAACCGGCCGGTCGTACTGAATGCCGTGAACTGGTCGATCCTGCGCCGCCTGAAGTGGGCGCTCGACCAGGCGGAGGCCGACGCAGAGGTCAAGGCGATCATCCTCACCGGCGCCGGACGCTCCTTCTGCGCCGGAGGCGACCTCCAGTCTCGTCCGCCCGAGGACGGCCAGCCGAATCCCTCCGCAATCGAGCTGTACATGCGCATGTGGAGCATGCCGAAACCGATCATCGCCGCCGTGTGCGGACACGCCGTGGGCCAGGGCTGCGAGCTAGCCGGCATCTGTGACCTCACGATTGCCGGCGAGAACGCCCAGTTCGGCGAGATCCAGATCCGTCACGGCTTCGGCCCGCCGCTGCTGATCACGCCCTTCCTCGTCGGGCTGAAGCAGGCGAAGGAGTTGCTCCTCCTGGGTGAGATCGTATCGGCCCACGATGCGATGCGTCTCGGACTCGTGAACAAGGTCGTGCCCGACGACCGTGTCCTGGCTGAGGCCGAAAGCTGGGCCCGAAAGCTGGGGACGTTGAACCAGCGCACCGTGCGAACGAACAAGGTCCTCGTCAACCGCGCTTACGAGGTCGCTGGCTTCCGCGACGCCCTCAATTACCGTGGTGACCCCGCGGTCGCGGCCGCCGCCGCCGGCACATCCGACCAGCAGAGCGAGCACCTGCGGACTCTGCGCGAGAGGGGCTGGGAGGCGTTCCGTGAGTCGCGGGACGCCCTGTACAGGGAGCAGAAGTCGTGACTGACCACCGAGGCGAGCGCCAGATTGCGACACTGGCCGGCGGCTGCTTCTGGTGCACCGAGGCGGTCTTCCAGCGGCTGCGGGGAGTCGATTCGGCCGTCCCGGGCTATACCGGCGGGAGCGTGCCTGATCCGACCTACGAGCAGGTCTGCTCGGGCCAGTCCGGGCACGCCGAGGCTGTCCAGATAACCTTCGACCCGCAAGAGATCTCTTATCGCGACCTGCTCGAGGTGTTCTTCCACTCGCACGACCCGACGACCTTGAACCAGCAGGGCGCGGATGTCGGCACCCAGTACCGGTCCGCGATCTATTACCACGACGACTCACAGAAATCAGACGCCGAGGCCGCAATCGCCGAAACTGCGTCCTCCGGCCTTTATCCAGGAAAGATTGTCACCGAAGTGGCCCCGGCCGGTCGGTTCTACCCGGCCGAGAGCTATCACCGCGACTTTTACGACCGCAACCGCGGTTATCCGTACTGCACGGTCGTCATCGACCCCAAGATCCGGAAGCTCTTCAAGGACTACGCCGGCAGGTTGAGGTAACGGGAGACCACTCGCGTTAGAATGACCGACGCAGCGGATGACGACTCGCGCCAGCATCGAAGGAGCCCTCCTCGCCATGCTCGCACGTCTCGGCGGTAAGCCGTTGGCGCCGGATCAACCCGCGGGCATGACCGCCGCCCAGGTCGCGGGCATCCTCGCCGGCGAGACGGCGCCGCCGCCGGAGTTCTTCGCGCTGGTGCCGCTTGGCTACTGGTTTTGCGACATGATCGCCTTCTTCGGCGGCCGGCCGCGCTACGAGGCCGCCGGACCCGCGGCGGCGCAGCTCCTGGCCCAGCTCCGGGGCCGGGAGGAGGCGGACGGCGGCGGCCGTGAGCGTTACCTGGGCGAAGTGCTGTGGGATATCCTCGGGGCGCTGCCAGGGAATGAGGAGATCGAGAGAATCAGGCGGAAGAGACGAACGGAGGTTGCTTGATGCCGGAACTTGAGAAGCGGCGGTTGGGACGCACGGGCCTGGAGGTCACGGCTCTCGGCTACGGGGCCATGGAGCTACGCGGAGCGCCGCGCGGGCGCCCCGTGAGCGACGACCAGGCGCAGTCGGTCCTGAACGCCGTACTCGACTCGGGGATCAACTACATCGATACCTCGATCGATTACGGCCAGAGCGAAGAGCTGATCGGAAAGCACATCGCCGCGCGTCGTGGGGAGTTCTATCTAGCCTCGAAATGCGGTTGCGTCGTAGGCGCCCAGCCCCCGGGGGCCGGTGGCCCCATGGGGCACATTTTCACCCGCGAGAACATCGTTGCTGGTGTCGAGCAGAGCCTGCGCCGCATGAACACCGATTACCTCGACGTGGTCCAGTTCCACGGCAGCCCCTCGAAGCAGACGCTGGACGAGAACAACGCCATCAAGACCGTGATAGACCTCAAGCAGCAGGGCAAGGTCCGCTTCATCGGCATGTCCTCGACGCTGCCTAACCTGCGCGATCACGTCGCGATGGGCGTCTTCGACGTCTTTCAGATTCCCTACAGCGCTCTTCAGCGTGAGCACGAGGAGATCCTCTCCGAGGCGGCGAAAGCCGGCGCCGGCATCGTCATCCGCGGCGGCGTCGCCCGTGGTGGCCCCGGCAAGGAGGAGGGCGCTTACTGGGACGCCTGGCAGAAGGCGAAGGTCGACGACCTGCTCGGAGCTATGACCCGCATGGAGTTCATCTTCCGCTTCACCCTCAACCATCCTGACCTCGACACGACGATCGTTGGCACGATCAACCCCGAGCACCTCAAGGACAACCTTAGTGCCTTGAGAAAGGGCGCCCTGCCGCCCGACCTCTACGAGGAGGCGAAAAGGCGCATCCCGCGAGAGGGCCTGGTTCAGCTGCGGCTGCCGCCGCGGCCTTTTTCGTAGTGGCCACCAACGCAATACAGCCACCCGTCTAGGGGAAGCCCTTGCGAGTGCCCTTGCCCGTCGAGAAGGAACCCAAATGACTGGCCTCCGAGTCGGAATCCTCAGCCCGGGCGAGATGGGCGCGGCGGTCGGTGGCGTCCTCAAGAAGTCCGGCCTCGACGTTCTCACTTGCCTCGACGGACGCGGCAACCTCACGCGCCTGCGGGCGCTGGAGGCGGGGATCCGGGAGGTGGGATTCTACGACGATCTGGTGCAAGAGGCCGACCTCATTCTCTCGATCCTCGTGCCCAGCGAAGCGCTGGCCGTCGCCGAGCGCGTCGCCCGCAGCCTGAAGCGGACCAAGGCGAAGCTCGCCTACGTCGACTGCAACGCGGTCTCGCCCGCCACAGTCCGGGCGATCGGACGGGTTGTGTCCGATGCCGGCGGCGAGTTCCTCGACGCGGGCATCATCGGCGGACCGCCACGCGGACCGAACAGCGGCACGCGCTTTCACTGCTCCGGACCGAACACGGCTGCCTTCGAAGCGCTGCGAGACCAAGGGCTCGACGTCCGCGTGGTCGGGCTCGAGATCGGCCAGGCGTCCGGCTTGAAGATGGTCTACGCCGCCTCGACCAAGGGCACGACGGCGCTGTGGACCGAGCTTCTCGTCGCCGCCCGCCGCCTCGGCCTCGGCGAAGCTTTGGCCCGTGAGCTGGAGGGCAGCCGCATCGCCGCGGACGTCATGCGCGGTGTGCCCTCGATGCCGCGACGCTCGCGCCGCTGGGTCGGCGAGATGGAGGAGATCGCCGCCACGTTCGCCGAAGTCGGCCTCACTCCCCGCATGCTCGAAGGCGCCGCCGACCTCTTTCGCTTCGTCGGTGCCACGCCTCTCGGCGACCTCACCGAGCGCGACGAGGCGCCGGTGCTCGATGCCATGCTGGATACACTGGCCATGTCCTCGGACGACCCGGCTCCTTTGCCGGCCGTTCAGGGGCGCGACGGCAAGCCCGGCGTTGACACGCAGCACGCCGCGGATACATCATTCGGCCGCTCCCACTGATCGAGATAAGCGCGAACGAGAAAAGCATGCCCTGGATCGAAGTCAACGGCACCGATATCTATTACCAGGAAGACGGCGATCGCAACGCCCAACCGCTGGTCTTCCTGCACGGCAACAGCTCCTGCGGCGAGGCCTGGTTCCAGCAGTTCGCCCATTTCCGCGACCGTTTCCGCGTGATCGCCTACGACTCCGTTAACCACGGACACTCTTCGAACTCGCCGCGGGACGAAGTCGAGCCCGACCGAACCGACGAGCTCGAGGGCTTCCTCGCCGCCATGGGCATCGGCAGGCCCATACTCGCCGGCAACTCCATGGGTGGGGGCACGATCGTCCGCTGGGCAGTGCGACACCCCGCCGCCGCCGCGGCGCTCTGCCCGTCCGGCAGCGGCGTCCCCCCGGCCCCGGCTAACGGCGCTCCTGCCGGCCCGGCCGAGGCCCGGCCGCTGGATGCGGACACTCTGTTCCTGCCGATCGGCGACTCCCTCACCGACGGCTTCAAGCAGAGCCAGCCCCGGATGTACGAGCGCTACCTGCGCATCCGCTCGACCGCCACGCGCCTGGAAGCGCTGCGCAACCCCCGCCGCCGCGCAACTCCAATCAGCCGCGAGGCACTCGTCGAGGGCGTGAGGAAGATCACGTCGCCTCTGATAGTCCTGGTCGGCGCCCTGGACCGGGCGGTGCCTTCAGCCCGAAACCTGAACTCGCTCGTGCCCGGCTCCGAATGCGTCGAGGTCGCCGGCGCCCCCCACAACGTCTATTACGAGGCAGCGCGGCAGTACAATGCCGCCCTCGATGATTTCTTCGCGCGCAAGCTCGGCATCGGGACGAAGGCGGCGGCGACGGCGTAGGACTAAGGCACAACCACCACTTTGCAGTCCTTGGGGTCGCTCAGGGCCGCGAAGGCGGCCGGAAGCTCGGCAAGGCCTACGGTGCGGGTGACGATCGGGGACGGATCGACGCTGCCGTCGCCGATCGCCGCCAGGGCTTCCGCGAACTCCGGCTGGGTATAGCCGAGGACGAACTGCAGCGTCAGGTGCTTGTTGATGCCGAGAAGGGGCCGGATTCGGTCTTCGACCATGCACACGCCGACCACGACGACGCGGCCGCGGCGTGCCGCCAGCCCCATCGCCTCCTGGA
>CAYRCD010000092.1:0-6777 GCA_964422735.1 uncultured Dehalococcoidia bacterium
CGCGAATCTGGTTCTCGGAGGCGGTGCGTCCTTCGATGAACTCAGGATGGACAACTAGAGCGTCCGTCTGGCCATCCTGAGCTTGGTTCCCCTGAGCGGGGTCGAAGGGTCGAAGGACGGGCGCCTGGGGTCCCGCAAACGCCCTCTGGATCGCCACCGCGCACTCCACCGCCCGCCGCGGGTCCTGGAAGGCGACCATGAAGGCGTCGCCGATCGTCTTGACCTCGAAGCCCCCATGGGCGGCGATCTGCTTTCGGATGAGGGCGTTGTGCTCGCGCAGGAGGTCGAGCCAGGGCTGGTCGCCGAGGCGCTCGTTGATCGCGGTCGAGTCCTCGATGTCGGAGAACATGATCGTGACGCTGCCGTCGGGCGCGGCGTGGAGGCTGATGTCCGGCCGCTCGGCTTGCACCGCGGCCTGGACGCGGTCGATCGAGGTATGGACGTCGAGACCGGCGACGCCCTGGGCCTCCATCTTGAGGCGCAGCGCCTTCTCGACGTAGGGCGCCATCTTCATCTCGCGGAACTCAGCCAGGGCGAAGTCGAGATGCGCCAGCGCCTCCTTGCGCTCAAGGGGGTAGTGCTCGAGCAGCAGCTGCGCCAGCCCGAAGCGCGCCAGCGCCACCTCCGGCCGCCAGCGCATCTTCAGTCCCAGCTCCAGCGCCGATTCGAAGCGCCGCCGCGCCTCCTCGGTCTCGCCCAGGAAGGCGTACGCCTCAGCCAGGTGGCGGTCCGTGATCGTCGGCCAGGTGACGTGTACAGGTCGCCAGGTGTCGACGGCCCGCTGCGCCAGGGCGCGCGCCCGCTCGCGGTCTGCGAGGAGGACGGCGCCGGCCAGGACCATAATCCCCACTGCCCCGCCTTGAGCCGCGAGATTGAGGCCTTCCAGGACCGTGCGGGCCTCGTCCGCGCGCCCGGCCAGGGCGAATGTGTATGCCTCCCAGGGCCCTGAGGTCGGCTTCATTGCGAAGTAGTCGGCGACGCGACCGAGCATGAAGAGCGGATAGGTAACGCGCGTGCGCACGTTTATCGCACCAGTCTCTCCCGGCAGCCGGCGCGCCGCGTCGACGGCGTCTTCGAGGCGGCCGTCCAGCCCGGCCATGACGGCCTCGGCGGCAAGGGCGGACGCGACCACGACCGACTCCGGCGCCTTCGCCCGCAGTTCTATCAGATCGTGAAAGATGGCCTCCGCGCCCTCGCGTTCGCCCTGACCGAGCCAGGCCAGGGCGCTGCTGTTGCCACTGAAGGCGCGCCAGCGCACGCCAGCGCCGTCGCCCTGCCTCGCCGCCAGCTCCTCCATTAGGGGCCGCTGCACACTCTCCCAGTCGTGGCTCGGATTAAAGAGGACCAAGCCGGCAACGAAGTGGAAGGCGTTCGCATTCCCCAGCGTCCTCGCGTCGTCCAGTGCGGCCTGTTGCTCGGCGGCAACGTAGGCCGGGCCAAGCCCGCGACGGCCGGTGCCGCCCGCACGCACGCGGATGCCGGCCGCCGTTCCCGGCACGACGCTGCGTTCCGCCCGCTCCCACCACACGTTGGCGCGCGCCGACTGCAGCCCCGGATTGCCGCTGACGAAGGCCAGGGCATCCAACCCGGCCAGGCAGGCCCGCGTGGCCTTGTCGCGCTCGCCGAGCCGCTCGGCGATCTGGAACGCCTCCTCCGCCACCTCGATGTCCACGCGCGACGGCTCGTCGGCGCCGTGCAGAGCGTCGCAGAGGTCGAGCAGCAGGTCCAGGCCCGCGCGCTCGTCGGCCGGGTCCAGCACCTCCTGGACCTGCAGCGCCTTCTCCAGCAAGCCCACCGCCTCGCCGAAGGAGTAGACGGCAGAAGCACGGGCGGCGGCGCGGCGGCCGTAGGCCACGGCCTTGGCCAGGTCGGCCCTATCCGAAGAGTAGGAGAAGTGCTCCGCAAGCTCAGCCGCGTGCTCGTCCAGCCGCCCCGGGTACTGGGCTTCGAGGGCGCGCGCCACCTGCTGGTGCAGCCGGATGCGCCTGGGCGCGATCATCTCCTCATACAGGGTCTGGCGGAAGAAGGCGTGGGCGAAGCGGTACTGCACCGCGCCAGACTGCTGCTGCTCCTGGAGCACGCCGACCTTCATCGCTTCTTCGATCGCGGCGAGGAGCGCGTCCTCGCTCAGTCCCGCGACGGCGGTCAGCGTCTCGAAGGAGAACTCGCGGCCGATGACGGCGGCGACGGCCAGGGCGCGGTTGCAATCCGGGCTCAGGCGCGATATGCGCTTGCCGATGACGTCGCGCAGGCCCTCGGGTATCTGCATGGCCAGGGGCGTGTCGCCACGGCGCTGGAGGCGGCCGCTCTCGTCGCGGGCGACGATGCCCGCCTCGACGAGGTAACGCATTACCTCCTGGACGAAGAGGGGATGGCCTTCGGTCTGGCGGTGCACCTGCTCTGCCAGCTGCCAGGGGATGTCGCGGTTGGCGATGTTCGCCATCATCTTCTGCACGTCCTCGGCGCCGAGGCCACGGAGGGGGACGCGGGCGAAGTTGCCGATGCGGCGCAGGTCGGCGAGGGCGTTCGAGAGCGGGTGCGTACGGTCGACCTCAACATCGCGGTAGGTGCCGACGACGAGGAGGCGCGCACCGGCGAGGTTGCGCGCCAGGTAGAGGAGGAGGTCCAGGGTCCCCCGGTCCGACCAGTGCAGGTCTTCGATGAGGAGCATGAGGGGCTGGACGGCGGCTGCGTTGCGGAGGAAGTCGGTCACCGCTTGCAGCAGACGCCAGCGGTCGTCCTCCGGGTTGCCGCTGGACGCCACCTCGACCGCCAGGCGGTCGCGCACCTCCGAGACGATGCGGGCGACGTAGCCCGCGTTCGAGCCGAGGTCCGACTTGAGAGCCTCCGGCTCCCGGCTCAGCACGTAGGAACGCATGGCCTCGACGAAGGGCAGATAGGGAAGCGACAGCGAGCCTTCCTCGTAGCAGTTGCCGTGCAGGGCACGGCCGCCGCGCATGGCGACGTAGGTCGAGAGCTGCTCGCAGACCGCGGTCTTGCCGATCCCCGGCTCGCCGACGACCATAACGAGCCCGCCCTGCCCCGAGAGGGCGTTGTCGAAGGCGGACTTCATCTGGGTGAGCTCCGGCTCGCGGCCGACGAAGGTCTGGCGGTAGACAGGGTCGGCGATAGTCGGGACGGGGCGAGTCCCCTCACCCTCGCCCTCTCCCGCGGGGAGAGGGGAACTCGCCCTCTCCTTCTGGGAGAGGGTGAGGGTGAGGGCGTCAGCCACGCCTCGTAGCGCCTGTCCCACGTCTGCGGCGCTCCCCGGCCTCTTACCCGCGTCCTTCTCGAGCAACCGCAGGATTAGCGCCTCCAGCCCCGTGGGGCAGTCGTGGCGGTGCCAGGAGGGCGCCACCGGCGGCGTGTTCAGGTGCTGGGTGACGACGGCGACGGTGTCGCCGCCGACGAAGGGCGGGCGGCCCGTGACCATCTCGTAGAGCACGCAGCCGAGGGAGTAAAGGTCGGACTTCGGTTCCGGCGTCTGGCCCAGCGCCTGCTCCGGCGCCATGTAAAGCGCGGTGCCGACGAAGCTGCCCTCGGCGGTGAGCCGCGAGCGGTCGAGGGCGACGGCGAGGCCGAAGTCACCGACGCAGGCGACGCGGTCTTCCGTCAGCCAGATATTGCCGGGCTTTAGGTCCCGGTGGACGATGCCCCTCCGGTGCGCCTGCTCCAGGCCCTGGCAGACCTCGACGCCGATGCGCACGGCCTGTTCGACCGGGACGCGGTGGTCGTCCGCCTTGGCGATGAGGTCTTCGACGGAGCCGCCTGCCATGTACTGAGAGACCATGTACGGCTGGCCGTCTTGCTCCTCGCCGACGTCGAAGACTGTGACGACGTTGGGGTAGTCGCCGAGGCGGGCCATCGCCTGGGCCTCGTTGCGCACCCGAGCGAGGCCCGCCACGTCAAGACCCTCAGTCTTGATGACGGCGATGGCGACGTCGCGGTCGAGGCGGTTGTCGTGGGCCAGGTAGACGCGCTTGCGTCCGCCTTCGCCCAGGAACTTCAGGACCTGGTAGCGGCCGGAGGCGAAGGAGGAGGGGAGCGGGGGCGTTTTGGCGGCGGGCGGCTCCGTCGCCGGGGCTGAGGCGCCCGGCTCAGAAGCCGTCAGCAAGCGCTGCGCCGCGGCGGCCAGCTCGCGAGCATCGCCGCTTTCCGGGTCCAGCGCGAGGGCTTCCCGGGCCCGGTCGAGGGCGAGCGCCCAGGCCCGCTCGGCTACGGCGGCGTCGGCTTCATCGAGAAGTCTGTCGATGTGACGCTGGACACGCTCGCTGGGCATGAATCTGGGCAATCATGTCGCCCGTGACAGGTGGTGTCAACCGAGCGCGATACGGCCCCCGGGGCAAGAGGTTTATCTGGCGCTGAACACGCTCCGCAGGCATGGGAGGGCGCGATCATGTCGCCTGAGGAATCAGGAGTGTCCCATGATGAGGCGAAGCGTTCCGCGGCGGGTGAGAATTCTGAACCCGTACGTTATGAGCTGGAGCCGAGCGCTTCCAGGTCCCCGCGGAAGACTTCCATGAGCACGAAGCTAAACTCGCCCCGGCGGGAGGTCCCGTAGCGGCGAAAGCCGGCCTTCTCGAAGCAGCGCTGGGCGCGCACATTCCAATCCAGGGTCTTGAGGTAGATGCGGTCGAGGACGGTGCTCTGGAACAGGTAGGAAATAAACGTCCTCATGAGGTCCGTACCGAAGCCGCGGCCCCAGTAGTCCTTGATACCGATCGTGATCCCCATCTCCGCCTCGCGACGCTGGTAGTCGACGTTGTAGTACATGACGTTGCCGATGTGACGGCCGTCCACGTCGAGGACGGAGAGCGTGCGCCGGTAGGGGCTCGGATAAGCGAGCTCGTCGCCGAAGATCGAAAGATACTCGGAGAAGCTGCCGCCGAACGGCCGGGCGGCGTCGAAGGTTGCCAGCTCCGCATCGCAGCGCCAGGTAAAATCTTGCTCGGCGTCGGCGATCGTCTTCGAGCGCAGTACGCTCAAGTGACCGCGGGCCAGCTCACCTTCGATCACAGTGGTCATAGCGCGGCCTCGCCGGTCTGTCCCGTACGCAGCCCCTCACGCCCGGCAATCAGGTCCAAGGCCTGACGAACGATCCGCACCTCGTTCTGATAGGTCATCAGATGGAGGCTTTCCTCGGCGGGCACCCATCTTACCTGATCAAACTCGTGGTCATGAAGCGCGGGGTCGCCCCCCAGCGGCCGGAACAGGTAGTGATAAACGGTCTTGCGGTAGCGCACGCCCTCTTCAGCCCGTGAGAACCAGTAGGTGATCTCGCCGATCGGGCACTCGATCTCGACGACGACGCCGCTCTCCTCTCGTACTTCGCGAAGAGCCGTCTCCTCCATCGTCTCGCCCGGCTCCGGCGTCCCCTTGGGCAAGGCCCAGAGGTTATCGGACCGGCGGCCGCAGAGCAGCACCTCGACGCCGGCCGGGCCCGGGCGCCAGACAACCCCGCCGGCCGACACTACGCGCTCGGTCCTCAGCTTCCCGGCCATCTACAGGCCCAGACCGGTGATTGGATCGTCCGCGAGCGCGGCCTGCGCCATCGCTTCCTCGATCGCCTCACGCAAGTCGTCGTCGCCGCGATAGAGGAGACCCTGAAGAGCAACTTTGGCGTGGCGGCCGCCGATCTCGCCCAACGCATGGACGGCCGCCAGCTGCACCTCGCGGTCGGGGTCCTCGGCGGCCACGTCGACGAGATGGCTAATGGCCTCCTCGCTGCCGATCTCTCCGGCGGCGAAGGCCGCCGCGTGACGCATCTGGGGCGCGCGATTGGTCATCTCGCGAATTACGACGGGCAGCCAGCCCTCGTCGGCGCTACGGCCCATCGCGTCCACCGCGCCGACCTTGAGCCACAAGCTGTCCTCGCGGTAGGTGCTCTCGATCAGGTTTTGCGCTTCTTCGTCACTGAGGGCGCCGAGCGCCTCGATCGCCTTTGCCCGCACCATGTCGTCCTGATCGCCGTCCCGGACGGCATCCGTGAGGGCCTGCCGCACGGCGCCGGCGTCCTCCACGCTCAAGCGGTCCAACTCGGACGCCAGGGCGTAGCGGCCCAGGGCGATGGCTCCCTCCATCCTCACGCCGGCGTCGGCGTCATCGCGAAGAAAGGCGATCAGAATGGGAATGAGGTCGGTCCCCTGGTATTCGTACAGACCGCGGACGGCGGCCACGCGGACCTCGCCCTCCTCGTCATCGAGCGCGAGCTTGAAGACGGCGTCGAAATTCAGCTCGACGTTGTCCTGGGCAAGGTCGGTGAGGCCGGTCAGCAGCCCGAGGCGACGCGAGGGCGCCAGGCCGGCCCAGGTCGCGGCGAACAGGGTCAAGTCAGCGGGGCTGAGATCGGTCAGGCCCACGAGTTGCTTCGAGCCGAGTTTCCTGGTCGGGTCGGCGACATCGCCCAGGCTGGATTCGAGTGTCATGCGCGCAATTCCAGCCTAAACAAGCCCGCGGGAGGGTGTCAAACAGCTCAGGCCAGGCCGTCGAGCTCGCCCCTCGGCGCCCGCGTCATCAGCTCGGCGAGGGAGGACCGCGGGTCCTTGCCCTCGAATAGCACCGCGTGCAGCTCCTCGCTTATCGGCATCTGGACGCCGGCTTGCTGTACGAGTGGGCGCACGGCCCGCGCAGTCATGGCGCCCTCCACAACCCCCTCAATCTCGGCCAAAGCCGCGTCGAGTGTTTTTCCCTGAGCGAAAGCCAGTCCGAGGCGGCGATTACGCGAGAGGTCGCTCTCGCAGGTAGCGATGAGGTCTCCGATGCCGGACAGGCCCAGAA
>CAYRCD010000093.1:0-6593 GCA_964422735.1 uncultured Dehalococcoidia bacterium
CTGCACGACAAACGGCCTGGCGCCGCCGGTGAAAGTGCTGGTCGAGGAGTTCGGCCTCCTCAAGGGCCAGATGACGACCGTCCACTCCTACACCAACTCCCAGCAGATACTCGACCGCGCCGGACCGAAGGACCTGCGCGAGGCCCGCGGCGGCGCCATGAACATCGTCCCCACCTCCACGGGCGCCGCCAAAGCCCTGCGCCTCGTCATCCCCGAGGTCGATGGAATCCTCGACGGTCTCGCCTATCGCGTCCCCACGCCCACCGTCTCGCTCGTAGAGGTCGTCGGTCTGGTGAAGCGCAAGACCGACCGCGAGGAGGTCAACGCCGCCCTCCGGCACTGGTCGAAGGAGCGAATGAAGGGCATTCTCGACGTCACTGATGAGCCGGTTGTCTCGATGGACATGAAGGGGAACGAGCACTCCTCGATCATCGACGGCCTCTCGACCAACGTTGTCGCCGGCGATCTGGTGAAGGTCGTTTCCTGGTACGACAACGAATGGGGCTATGCCTGCCGCCTGGCCGACCTCACGGCGATGGTAGCGGGCAAGGGGCTGTAATTCCGAACAGGGACCTGGGAACGCTCGAACGAGGCCGGCATCACCAGCGCCGGCCTCTCGCGTTTTGCGCCTGGCTCCACAAGAGTAGCGATTGGCCCGGGAGGGGGTGAGGGCGGAGTGTGATTAGGGCGATCGCTGCCGGCCGCGAAAGAGCCCGGCTCTACCCCCGTCTCCGCCGGCCGGGCCTGGACAGCGTTCTCTTCGCGCTCGCCCTCGCCATCTTTCTGGCCACACGCCTCATCGGCCTCGAACGCTTCCCGATCTATTTCTTCAGCGACGAAGCCGTCCAGACGGTCCAGGCGTCCAACTTCATCCACGACGGTTTCCGCGACTCAGCCGGGCGCCTCTTCCCGACCTACTTCCAGAACGGCACCTATTTCAACCTGAGCCTGAGCGTCTACGCCCAGGTCATCCCCTTCAAGCTGTTCGGCTTCTCAGTCTTCGCCTGCCGTGCCACTTCAGTGTTGATCGCCCTGTCCGGCACCGCGGCCGTCGGACTTATCCTGCGCGACGCATTTCGCCTGAGGTTCTGGTGGGCGGGAGTCCTCCTGCTGTCGATCACACCGGCCTGGTTTCTCCACTCGCGCACCGCCTTCGAGACCGCCATCGCGCTCTCCATGTACGCGTGGTTTCTCTACTTCTACTGCCGCTATCGCTTGTTCTCGCCCCGCAACCTGTTCCCGGCGCTGGCATTCCTGGCTCTTGCTTTTTATGCCTACGCCGGCACCCAGATCGTCGTCGTCGTGACCGGAGTCCTGCTTAGTCTCTCCGACATCCGCTACCACCTGCGTCACTGGCGCTTTGCGCTCGGCGGTCTCGTCGTCGCGGCGGCCCTGGCCGTTCCTTATGTCAGGTTCCAGATCGAGCAAGGCGATGAGGTTGCCCGGCAGTTGCGGACGCTGGACTCGTACTGGGTCCGGAACGACCTGTCGCTCACCGGCAAGCTCGACCGCTTTTGGGATGAGTACCGGGTTGGGCTCAGCCCTCATTACTGGTTCGATCGGGACAACAGCCGCGACCTCGTCCGGCATCGAATGAAGGGCTATGGTTTCGTGCCCTGGCCGGTCGCGCCCCTGATTCTCATCGGTCTTCTGATTTGCATCCTGCGCATCAGGTCGCCCGCTCATCGCGCGCTTCTGATCGCGACGCTAAGCGCTCCGATTGGAGGGGCGATCGTCGCGGTCCACATCACCCGCGTCCTGATCTTGGTCTTGCCCGCGGCCGTGCTCGGCGGCATCGGTCTTGGCACTGTCCTTGGCTCTTTGTCGCGGCGTGTTGGCTATGTCATCCTGGCGGGACCGCTATTTCTCGTCCTCGCCACGGTGAACCTGATGATGTTGCGTGACGCGCTGGACAACGGTCCGACGTGGTACACCGACTACGGACTCTATGGCATGCAATTCGGCGCCCGGCAGGTCACCGCGGCGATCCGCGCCACCCTGCATGAGGAGCCCGAGACCGAGGTTCTTCTCTCACCGAGCTGGACGAACGGGGCCGACCAGGTGTTTCAGTTCCTCTTGTCGGGGGAGAGACGAGTGAGCCTTGGCAGTATCGATGCTTACCGCAAAGACCAGTTGCCGATTTCCGCCACTACGCTCTTCGTCATGACGCCCGAGGAGTGGCAAGCGGCCAGGACCGACGAGAAGTTCACGGGCATTACTCTGGGCCGAACCGTGAACTACCCCGACGGCAGGGGCGGCTTTTACTTCGTCCGCCTCTCCTACTCGCCCGACGCCGACGCCATCTTCGCCCGCGAACGGGTGGAGCGGCGCGAGCCGGTCACCGAGCTCATCCAAGACCACGGGCGGCCGGTCCTTGTCCGGCACTCGCGCTTCGACGCGGGCCAGCTCAAGGACCTCTTCGACGGCGATACCTTCACCCTGGTGCGCACCCTCGAGGCCAACCCCGCGGTGGTGGAGATGTCGTTCTCGGAGCCGCTGATCTTCTCCAGCCTGGAGATCTCGACCGGCACGATGCGCTTCGAGCTTACCCTGCGCTTCTTCCCCGAGGATGGGGCAGAACCCGCCGTCATTGTCTACACCTTGCCGCGGCTGACTCGCGACCCGAGGGTCAGGGTCGAGCTCCTGCCGCCGCCGCCCCCTTCGCGCACCGTCCGCATGGAGCTGCGCGACCTCAACGCGAACGAGACGGCCCACGTCCACGTCCGCGAGATAGCGTTGAAATAAGCGCGGCTGGTTGTAACGGCGGTCTGGCCGGCGAGATGATAGACGACGTCGCGGGACGCCGCTTAATATGATCCGAAGGGCTGCTCCCAAGCCCTTCGGTTAGCAAACGGAGGAGTTGAATTGGCGCTTTACGACGAACTCGGCGGAGCACCGGCTGTTTCACTTGCGCTGGAGACCTTCTACGCGAAGGTTCCTGGGCATCCGGTGGTCGGGCCCTATTTCGTAGGAGTTGATTTCGCGAGGTTGAAGGAGAGAGCGACACCCTTTGTTGTCATGGCTCTTGGCGGACCGGCTGAATACAAAGGAGCCGGCCTGCGCAATGTACACCGTCACTTGTTGGCACGTGGCCTCAACGACGAGGCCTTCGATGCTTTTGTTGGTCTATTCGATGACGTGTTAACGGAGCTCGCGGTCTCACCTGAAAAGAGGAGTGAGGTTAAATCACTTCTCAACGGCGCCAGAGGCGAAGTGCTCAACCTTTAGGCAGCACCTCCAGTCTGACATCGCTTCGTCACTCGAGGCCCACCGCAAGATCTGACTGGGGCACACGACATGTAAATCATGCAATGCTCCTTAAGAAGGCTCTACAGGTGATTGATCTAATATCAGCTTAATCGGCCTCCCCGCCAACACAGTACAAGAGCGATAGCTGATCGAGGGGCGACGGCAACGCAATCGAGCAACCGTCCTGAGTCGTCTCCATGCGAGCGATCAAGACGAACCGAGCGGGGCCCGGCGTCCAGTACAGGTAGCTCCAACCCGGAATCGGATCCAGCGGCAGCGGCCCGATTTCCTTGAGCCGGCAGCCGGCATCAGCGGGATATGCGCATAGAGTCTGAGCCTGGGCCGCGGCCGGGAGCTGGCCGTGCCGCGCGTAGTACTCCTGGACATACCGGACCAACAGCTCGACGTCGAGTCGTCGCCGCCTGTCCCGATCAGCGGCGCCGGTGGTCGAGACGACCTCTGCTGGGGCCGGCAGGGCGAGCACGATGTCGCGGGCCCGCGTCGCAGCGCCACCCCGGATGGCGGTGCCATCGGCCGCTATCGGATTGAGCGTGGCACTCGCGTAGATTGCTTCATAAACGACCCTTTCGGGGAATCGGGCCAGGGTCTTGGCCGTCTCTGCTTCGTGGCCCGCCTGCCGCCGGGCATAGACTACGGGACCGTCTAACCAGGGCGAGTTTAGCCAGAAGACATTCCCGTAGCATTGCCAGTTCGGGCAATCCTGCACGAGCACAAGCGCGTCTTGAAGGTGCGCGTCTTCGACCCGCCTCACAAGACGTTCGTCGATCCCATTGAAGGCCTTCAGGGAGCGGGCGTTGTGCGGTACGAAGTCCGCGGACCAGTTCCCGCCGTCGCCTCGGAGCCAGTCATAGGAACCGCACACCGCGAGGGCGGCGACGGACAGGTAAAGCGCCGGGCGGAGCAGGGACCGGCGGGGCGCGGCCAAGGCGGTCTTCGTCAGCCGACTCGCGACCGCTCGCGCAATCTCGTCGGCGCGCGACGCGCCCAACTCTACGCCGCGGGCGCTCAGGAGGACGATCAGGGGGAATGCCTCGAACCAGAAACGCGGCCCGTGCATCAGACCGTTGTAGAAGTAGAGGGTGTAAATCGCCATAACGCCGATGGCGCAACCGAGCAGAAACCAGTCCCAGCCTCTGGTCGAGCCGAGCGCGAACGGCAGGATCGCCAGCCCGATCCCGAGCGCCACCGGCCAGTTGTGGCTGACCAGCATGAGGTAAGCAGCCTGGGTTTGCTCGTTGGAGAGACCGGCCGCAAACGTGTGGCCGCCGCTGAAGCCCAAACTGTTTGTGCCGCCCTGGACGGCTTCGATAGTGAACGGACTTCCCGTGGTCGCGTACCGGTATGCGAAGAACAGGACCAGCATGACCAGGCCGCCGGCACTAAACGCTGCCGCCTGCCGGAAGCGCAGGCCGCGCCCCCGACGCGGCACGAGGCCGAGCGAGAGCAACATCCCGAACGCCGGCACCAGTGCCACCGCGGTGAGAGGGCGCGTATTGAACACGAGGCCAAGGAAGATGCCCGCCGTTGCGGCAAAGACCAGTGGGCGCCGGTCGGCGTAGGCCAGGAAGACCAGGGATGAGAGAAGAAAGAACGCTGACGTCGTGTGCGACATGAAGTTCGAGGACGTCATCAGCAGGAACGGCGATCCGGCGAACATCAACGCTGCCAGGAGCGCTGTCTCGCCCCGGTACAAGCGGCGTCCGAGCATAAAGACCAGCCCCACGCTCGCCGCGCCGAGCAGGGGTGGCGCCACCCAGGCGGCCCCGACGAGAGCCCCCGCGGCCAGGACGAGGGGCTGCCCGAAGGGGTAAATGCTGGCCCACTTGCCATCGTGGACGACGATAGGCGCCGGGTTGCTCCAGGTGAAGGATTCCTCGGAAGGCGGTGGCGCTGCCGAGAGATGGCCGGCCGCGAATACCTTGGCCTGAAAAAGGTAGGAAAGTTCGTCCGGAACGTGCGGCATCGCCTTTGCGTACGCAAGCATGAGGTAGAGCGCGGTCGCGAAGGCCATCGCCGCCATGGCGATCGCCAACAAGGCGCAGATCAGACCGGCCCTCGGTAGCTCGAGGCGCAGTTCGGGCAGTCTTGCGAACTGGAGAACGATGGCGAGAAAAGTCATGAGCGTAAGGCAGGCCGCGATCAGCGCCAGGGGCGCGAGAAAGATCGCCACCAGCGACCGGCCTGTGCCAACGGGCTTGAACGGTATAGCCCCCTTCGAGGCGCCGGCTTGCGGCAGGCCAGGTTGAACCAGGCCTAGAAAGGAATCGATGTTTTGAAACGGGCGGGCCGTGAATAAGACAGCGGAATTAGCAGCCCGCGCCCGGACCCCGACTTGAACCTCGGACGCGTTCTTCACGATTATGTCGACCGCGTAATCGCCCCACGCCTCCTCGAAGTGCTCGAGACGCACGGGGCCCCCGGATCCGGACAAGGTCCCGCGGTCGAGAACGACCCTTCCGCCGTTCACGGCCCACTTCTGAGTGCGAGCCGGGTCCTCCGCGAAGTCTTCCTTCAGGAGCACCGCTCCAGATTTCAGATCGGTCACCACCAGCCGGTCGATGCCACGCGGTCGCGGAAGACTGGGTACGGGGTTTGCGGCCGGAATGACAACATAGAGGCCGCCGTCGGCGGGGGCGTCGCTTATCGTCGCGGCCAGGCTCGCGCGGCCATCGATCCAGGTAGAGAAGCTCTGACCGCGGGCCTCGATTCGCAGTTCCGTCACCTGGCCGCCTCGACTCCAAAAGAAGGCGCAAATCAGGGCGATGTCGACCACGGCGGCGATGATGAGCGGGGCCAACCTGCGTGGTCGCACGAGGGTGTCAGGCGTTCTCGGGCGGACCGGGCGCGCTCGGTTCTGCGGCGGCTTTGCCGGCATCCGGCTGACCGCGCAGCTCCGCCAGCTTGCCGAACAAGGTCGCGCGCTGCCATACGCCGCGCTCGAGCCACAGGAAGGCAGTGCCGAGCAGGACCGGCGGCAGATAGAAGACGAGGTGCTCGATCAGCGCGTAGCTCACGGCCGCGTTCTTGTCCACGCCGAAAACGCCGGTGAGCGTGCCAATGGCGATGGCGTGATAAACGCCGAAGGACCCGGGAGAAGCAGGCACGAAGAACCCGAAGGACGTGGCTACGAGCACGAAGACGGCGGCATCGAAGCCCACGCCGAGATGAAAGGCCTGTATGCCCAGATACACGACCAGCGCCGCGCTCAGCCAGCTGAGGGCTGAGACGGCGAGCAGCGCCGTCGCGAGCCCGGGCCGGGCAAGCACCTCAAAGCCGTCCAGCGCGCTCTCGGCCATCTGACGAAGCTTCGGCCTCGATGCGAG
>CAYRCD010000094.1:0-6165 GCA_964422735.1 uncultured Dehalococcoidia bacterium
TCAAGGTGGTCACCGAGCGCGGCCGGATCATGAAGGAGTGGGCGCGCCAGCGCCCTGGCGGCCTGGCCACAATCCTTGGTCTCGAGAAGGGTGACGTCGCCGAGATCTGTTCGGCCGTCTCGGACGGCGAGAGCGTCTCGATCGCCGCTCACAACGCACCCGGCCAGTTCGTGATCTCGGGTGACATGGGACCCCTGGAACGGGCGATGGCCCTCGCTCGAGAGCGCGGTGCCACGGCGCTGCGCCTGCCGATTAGTGTGCCGGGACATACGCCGGTGATGCGCCAGGCCGCGTCCGAGATGGGCGGCGTCTTGAGCAGGGTTCGTGTGAGGCCGCCGAGCGCGCCTATTGTCTCGAACATCACGGGTGGTCTCCTCACGACGGCAGAAGAGGTGCGCCAGGAGCTGGGCGACCAGATCTGCGCCGCCGTCGAGTGGGTGCGCTGCATGGGCTCGATGGTGAACAACGGCGTGGCGACCTTTGTCGAGGTGGGGCCGGGGCGCACTCTCTCGAATATCGCCCGGCGCTTCAGCGAGAACCTCCGCTCCCTCGCGGTCGAAGACGCGCAGTCGTCCGACATAGCAGCGCTCACGAGACAAGTCGAGTCCGGCCAGCCGGCATGAGCCGCGTCGTCGTCACCGGCGTGGGTGCGGTGACGCCGGTCGGCAACGACGCCGCTTCCACCTGGCATAACCTGCTCGCCGGCCGGTCGGGCGTCACGCGCGTGACGCTGTTCGACGCCTCACGTCTGAACAACGCCATCGCCGGCGAGGTGAAGCACTTTAGGCCGGCGGACTTTCTGCCGGCCAAGGAAACGCGGCGGATGGACCGCTATAGCCAGCTGGCCTGCGTCGCAGCGCTCGAAGCCGTGGCCGATGCGGGCCTGGCGCGGGAAGCTCCGCTGGGACCGAACGTCGGCGTGGTCTTCGGTTCCGGCGATGGTGGCATGACCCTTTGCGCCGAACAGGTGGCCGCTCTCCGCGAAGGTGGTCCCCGGCGCGTGAGTCCGTTCTTCCTCACGAACCTCGTCCCCGACGCGGCCTCGGGCCACATTGCCATCCTCACGGGGGCGATGGGCCCGAACATGGCGGTGGTCGCGGCCTGCGCCACCGGCGCCGCCGCAATCGGCGAGGCGGCCGAGATCATCCGCCGTGGCGACGCCGAGGTGATGATCGCGGGCGGCAGCGAGGCTCCCCTGACCGAGCTGATTTACGCCAGCTTCGCGGCGCTGCGAGCCATCGCCAGCGACCCCGACCCGGCCCAGGCCTGCCGGCCCTTCGACCGCCGCCGCAATGGCTTCGTGGTCGGGGAGGGCGCAGGGTGCCTCGTCCTGGAGGGCCTGGAGCATGCCCAGCGTCGCGGAGCGCGCGTCTACGCCGAGCTGGCCGGCTATGGTTCGAGCAACGACGCCTTCGACATGGTGGCCTCGGAGGAGCACGGCCGCGGCCCCATCCTGGCTATGGAGATGGCCCTGAGGAAGTCCGGCCTCGAGCGGCGGGCTATCGCTTACGTGAATGCCCACGGGACAGGCACCGTCCTGAACGACCGCGTCGAGACGTACGCGCTGAAGAAGGTGTTCGGCGAGCATGCCCGCAAGCTGGCCGTCAGCTCGACCAAGTCGATGACGGGTCACCTCATGGGCGCGGCCGGCGCCGTCGAAGCGATGGCAACCGTCCTGGCGTTGCGCGATGGCATCGTGCCGCCGACCATCAATTACGGCGAGCCCGATCCGGAGTGCGACCTGGACTACGTCCCCAACCAGGCACGCGCCATGCCCGGCCTCGAGGCAGCGCTCTCGACCTCGATCGGCCTGGGCGGGCATAACGCGGCCCTGATCTTCAAGCGTTTCAGCTAGTAGCAATCAGCCAGTCAGCAGTTCCGGACGTTATCGGGTTCCGGAAATTACCGCCGCGAGCGAAGCCGCAGCCCTGACGGGCTCAAGCGCTGAAGTGCCGAGACGCTTACTGCGTGTGGCGGATCGTATAGAGACGCCGCGCGAGGCGGGGCATGAGGACTGCGGCCTCGTTCGGGTGGCGTCGCAGCTCGGCGTCGAAAGCCTCTCGCGTTAGGACCAAGCAGACGCAGTCCTCGCAGGCTCGCACGGTCGCGGAACGCGTGCCTTCGCGCACGATTGCCATCTCTCCGAAGAACGTGCCGGGTGCCATTCGCGTCACCACGTGCTCTTGGGGCGTGCCGGCCGCACGCACGACCTCGATCGTCCCGGACTGGAGGACGTAGAACGAATCGGCGGGGTCCTCCTCGCGCACAATGACCGCGCCGGCCGCGAACTTCTCCGCCGTGGAAGCGGCGGCGACCTTCTCGATGAACTCCTTCGGGAAGTCCAGGAAGATTTGGGTTGAGTGCAGGGTCTCTTCGGCGGTCATCGATCCTTCCCTTAGGATATTGCGGCGCGGCGCCCCCGGGCTAGCCGGCGGGCGTGGACGGACAGCCCAAGAGCGCTCTGCCCGACCAAATGTGCTAGTATGGCGCCCAGATGAAGCCAGTCGTGATCTACTCCATCGGTCACTCCAACCAGAGCATCGAGAGCTTTCTCGCCTTGCTGGCGGACCATCAGATCGCGGTCCTGGTCGACGTGCGCTCCCGTCCGTACTCGCGTTACTCGCCGCATTTCAACCTCGAAGACCTCGAGCGCTCGGTCGAGCGCGCGGGCGTGCGGTTCGTCTACCGCGGCGGCGACCTCGGTGGGCGCCCCGAGGGGCGAGAGTTCTACGACAGCGAAGGCCGCGTGCGCTACGCACAGCTCGCCCAAGCCGATTTCTTCCAGGCCGGCATCGCCTGTTTGCTGGATCTTGGGGCAGAAGGCAAGACGGCCGTCATGTGTAGCGAGGAGGACCCGGCGGGCTGTCACCGCCGTCTGCTGATCGGGCGCGTCCTCGACCCTCGCGGAGTCCGCATGCTGCACATCCGCGGCGATGGCCGCGTCGGTGAGGAGGAGACCTTCGGCCGTAAGCCCCAGCTCTCACTTCTTGGCCAGGACGGGGACAGCGAGTGGAAATCTACACGATCGGTTTTACCAAGCGAACGGCTGCCGGCTTCTTCGGGACACTGAAGCAGAACGGCATCCGCCGGCTCCTCGATATCCGATTACACAACGCCTCGCAGCTGGCCGGATTCAGCAAACGTGACGACCTGGCATTCTTTCTAGACGCCGTGGGCGGGATTGCCTACCGCCATGACACGCTGCTGTCGCCGACGGCCGACCTGCTCGACGCTTACCGCCGCAAGCGCATCTCCTGGGACGAATACGCCGAGCGCTTCTTGGCCTTGATCGCCGAACGAGACGTCCACAACGTCCTTGAACCTTCGGAGTTCTCACAGCCAACCGTGCTTCTCTGCAGCGAGCTTGGCCCGGAGAAGTGTCACCGCCGCCTGGTCATTGAGCACCTCGCCCGCCACTGGCCCGACGTGAAGGCCGTTCACCTTTGATGCGCCATGGCCTTGGTCGATATCCTCTGTCTCGCCAGCTCTCGCAAGTATCGCGGTCGCTGTGTCGCGGGACTTCGCACCGACGGGAGCGGCTGGGTCCGTCCGGTGTCGAGCGAGCCGTACGGGACGCTGCATCCTGAGCACTATCGTCTCAAGGGCGGGACCGAGCCTAGGTTGCTTGACGTCCTGCGAGTCGATCTGGCGTCACACAGGCCGGAGCCAAACCAGCCGGAGAACTGGCTCACCGGCAGGTCGCCCTGGGAATTGCGGGCGCGCCCTGCCGGCGATGAGGCCGTGTCCCTCCTGGCGGCCGCGGTCCAGCATGGTCCCGATCTGTTCGGTACGCGCGGCGACCGGCTAACTCCTGAGGAGCTTGCGTCTGCCCCCACTTCTCACTCGCTGACCCTGGCGGAGCCTCGGAGGCTGCGATGGCAGGTACGGACGACCCAGGCGGGCAACCCTCAGGTCCGCGCTATCTTCGAGGTCGCGGGGCAGGGCTACAACCTGGCGCTGACCGACCCGGTTTGGGAGAGGTTCATCGCCATGTTCGGTGCCGGCGTGCACGCGCCGGCCACCGTCGGCATGCCGGACGAGTCGCGTCTTCTCCTGACCATCAGCCTGGGCGAGCCGACCGACTTCGACGGCGCCTGCTACAAGCTGGTGGCGGCGGTGATCACTCTGCCGGAGTTGTGGCGCGTCTGAGGGCAGCTTGACACAGGCCTCACGGCGTCCGAATATGTGTTCGCTATAGAAACTGCGCAATTGGACGCGGCCCGCCCCCAGCCCGCCCTGGATGGCGAGCCCGCGCCGGCGCTCTTGGCCGCCTTGCCGGGCGGACGCAAGCGCTGGCGGGTGCGTACCTCCCCGTTCCTTGGCCGCCTCGCCCACATCGGACTTCCCGACCTCGTTGCCCGCGTCCTCGAAGTGAGGGGCATAGGCTCGGCGCGCGACGCCCAGGTGTTCCTGGGCGGCCGCGAGCCGCCGCCGCGCGACCCGTTTCTAATACCCGGCTTCGACGCCGTCGTCCTCCGGCTGCGGCGCGCGGTCCGTGAGCGCGAGCCCGTGGCCGTTTTTGGGGACTTCGACGTCGACGGCATTACCTCCACGGCCACCCTGACCGAGACGCTGAATGACCTCGGCGGCACCGCCCGGCCTTACATCCCGCACCGCGAACGAGAGGGTTACGGGCTCAGCGTCAGCGCGGTCGAGCACCTGGCGCGCGACGGCGCGAAGGTCATTGCCACCTGCGACTGCGGGACCGGCTCGGTCGTCGAGGTGGAGCGGGCGCGCGCCCTGGGCGTCGACGTCGTGGTCGTCGACCACCACTTGCCGCCCTCCCGGCTTGCCGAGGCCACGGCCCTCCTCAACCCCAAGCTGCGGGGGTCGGAGTATCCGTTCGTCGACTACGCGACGGCCGGACTCGCGTTCCGTCTGGCCGCCGCTCTCTACGACGCCTGTGGCCGCGCCTTTCCAGAGGAACGCTATCTCGACCTCGCCGCGCTGGGCACCGTCGCCGATATGGTGCCTTTGCTGGACGAGAACCGCGACATCGTCCGTCGCGGCCTGGCGGCGATCGGGGCGAGCGGCCGGCCCGGTCTCCAGGCCCTGATGTCGGTGGCCGGCGTGAAGCCGAGCGCGGTTTCGGCCGAAGCCGTGGGGTTTGCGCTGGCACCACGCCTTAACGCGGCGGGCCGCCTCGACGACGCCCGCCTGGCGCTCGAGCTGCTGATGACGCAGGACGAAGAGCGCGCGTTGGTGCTGGCGCAACGCATCGACGCCCTCAACCGCGAGCGCCAGCGTCTGACGCGAGAGGCGCAGGCGGTCGCAGTGGAAATGTTCGCGGCGAAGCTTGCCCTGAGCCGGGCCGAAGGGTCGGATCTTCCGATCGCCGTCGTCGGTGACGCGACCTTCCACAAAGGCGTGGTCGGCCTCGTCGCCTCGCGGCTTGTCGACGTCTACGGGCGACCCGCCGCCGTCTATCAAGTGGGTGAGAGCGAGAGTCGCGGGAGCTGTCGCAGCATCGCCGCCTATGACATCGTCGCCGGCCTATCGAGCTGCGGCGACCTGTTCGAGCGCTTCGGCGGTCATCGCCAGGCCGCGGGCTTCACCCTGCGCAACGAACGCCTGCGCGAATTCGAGGAGCGCCTGGTCGAGCACGCGGCTGGCGCTCTCGCCGGTTACGACCTGTGGCCCGCTATCGATATCGACGCGGAGTGGCCTCTAGCGGCGGTCCGCAGCCAGGAGATCCGCTTCCTGGGCAAGCTGGCACCCCACGGCATGGGCAATCCCGAGGTCACGCTGCTAAGCCGGGGCGTCACGGTTATGGAGGCATGGACCGTGGGCGAGGACGCTCGCCACCTCCGCCTCAAGCTCAAGGACGGCAACGTCACCTGGCCGGCCATAGCCTTCGACTGGGCGGCAGCCACGCCGATCGCGGGCTTGGTCGTCGACGTCGTGTTTAGCCTCTCGGCCGACCGCTACGGCCCTTCCTACGATGGCGGCGGTGGCGCGCTCCAGCTGTCGGTGGAGGACATGGCGGTCGCGGGCTGAAGCCGGCCGGCGCCTTTAGAGGTGGTAGGTCTGCGGGTTGAAAACCGCAGCTACACCGGAAAGCTCCACAGCTCCGGGTTTCAACCCGGAGACTGATCGGTTCTGACAGCGACGCGCTTCGTGCTATATTCAGAACGCTACCAGTCACGCCCGTCCCGATAGGTCCTC
>CAYRCD010000095.1:0-6136 GCA_964422735.1 uncultured Dehalococcoidia bacterium
TGCCTCAGCTCATCGGCCACACGGCGATCAACCGCTCCCTCGGCTACCTGCCCGCGGCCTCGGTGGCGATCGCGATCCTGGGGGAGCCGGTGGGCGCCACGCTCCTCGGAGCCCTTTTCCTGAAAGAGACGCCCACCTCGGTCCAGCTCGCCGGCGCTCTCCTGGTCCTCGCCGGCGTGTACGCGGGCTTGAGGCCGTCGCGCCTCACCAGCGTGGGGGTCCTTGCACCCGATTAAATAGCCGACACCACGCTCAATAACGGCCCGCCGTGTAGGACGAGCGCTCGCATCTGCTGAGAGTGGACCGTCAAACCCATAGCATCCCTCTTCTGTCAACCAGAGGACGGCAGCGGCGCGTCCGCGATTAAGCCAGTGGCGCGCAGCGCCTCTAGCTCCTCCTCCGACAGCCCCAAGAGCTCCCTGAACACGTAATCGTTGTGCTCGCCAAACGCCGGCGGTGGGATGCGGATGCTGGCGGGCGTGCGGCTGAAGTGGTAGGGCATGCCGTCCATCTCCCAGACGCCGGCGACGGCGTGGGCGACGGTCTCGAAGAGGCCGCGGGCGCGCAGGTGCTCGTTTTCGTAAAGGCCGGCGGATCCCA
The DNA here is from genome assembly GCA_964422735.1 of uncultured Dehalococcoidia bacterium. Lineage (GTDB taxonomy): Bacteria > Chloroflexota > Dehalococcoidia > DSTF01 > WHTK01 > CAYRCD01. The sequence continues at coordinate 601 of CAYRCD010000095.1, forward strand.
GGACCGGGGATGCTGGCACGCCCGCGCCGGTCAGCGCGGCGGCAACGGCCGATGCGCTGTGGGTGCGCGTCCACTCGGCCACGACGCCGTCGAGCTCTCCCTGATCGCGGTGGCGGGAGACCACGTCGGCGTATCGAGGATCGCGGGCCAGGTGGGGCTGTCCCATGACGCGGCAGAGCGACTGGAACTGGTCGTCGTTCTCGACGGCCACGGCCACCCACTCGTCGTCACCGGCGCAGGGGTAGACGTTGTGCGGCGCCATCGAGACGTGGCGGTTGCCCTGCGGGCCGGGGACGCGGCCGGTCATGGAGTACTCCAGCATCTTCTCGCCCAGGAGCGTGGTCAGGGCCTCTCGCTGCGCCAGCTCGATATAAGCGCCCTCTCCGGTTGCGCGACGGTGGAAGAGCGCCGCGATCACGGCCGCCGCCGCGGCGATTCCGGACATCGGGTCGCCGTAGGAGATGCCCGACTTGTGTGGCCCGCGGTCGGCGTAGCCCTGGACGCTGACCAGGCCGCCGAGCTGCTCGACGTTGGTGCCGTAGGCGATGCGCATCGCCTCTGGACCGCTCTTACCATGGCCGGGCATCGAGACCATGATGATGTCGGTCCTTAGCTCGCGGAACGCCTCGTAATCGAGGCCGAGGTTGGCCATCACGTCCGGCCTGTAGTTTTCGATAACCGTGTCGCATTTCGCCCCCAGGCGCAGGCAGAGGTCCCGGCCCTCGGGACGGCCCAGGTCGAGCGTGCAACCGAGCTTGTTGCGGGCCAGGTGGTTGAAGTAAGCCGATTTGTCGTAGGCGCGCTCGACGTCCGGCCCCAGGATGTGGAGGTCGCGGATCAGGTCCCAGTTCGACGGCCCCTCGACCTTTATAACCTCGGCGCCGAGGTCGGCGAGTATCCGGGTCGCGTAAGGCCCGGCCCAGACCATGGTCAGGTCCAGGACGCGGATGCCCTGGAGAGGGAGGAGGAGCACTAATCGCCTCCGGACAAGGAACGAGGAACGAGGAACGAGGAACGGCACTGGATCGCGCCCGTCCGTCGTTGCGATGAGCCGCAAGGCGACGAAGCAATCTCGGGACGATGGTTCCGGCCTACGGAGCGGCCTCGTATCGTCGTGACGAGCGGGCCGGGATTGCTTCGACCGCTGTTGGCCGCCGCGCAAAGACGCAAAGATGGTGCCGGCGAGTACATCCCGAACGATCGCCCGCCCTCACCCCCTGGCCCCCTCCCGCACTGAGGGAAGAGGGGGAATCGGACAGAGTTGAAAGGTCGCTGACCCTCCACGGCGCCATCAGGCCTCGAATTCCCTTCCTCCGTTCTGGGAGGAGGGTTGGGGAAGGAGGTGCGAAGAGCGGTCATATCACGCCCGCCCCACGGAGCACCACCAGGTCCTTCCGCGATAGCCCGATCTCAGCCAGCACCTCGGCGTTGTGCTCGCCGAGGAGGGGGGCGCGGCCCGGTTGCCAGGGCGCACCGCTCATTTCCCAGGGGCCGCGTGGATAGCTGAGAGTGCCGGCCTCGGGGTGGTCGATCTCGCGCACGGCCCCGCGGACGCGAAGGTGCTCGGACTCGACCAGGTCTCTCATGTCGTGGACGTAGGCGAGGGGTGCCTGGAACTCACCGGCCAGCCGGTAGGCGTCGTGCTTGCCGTGGTCGGCAGCCCAGGCGTAGATGCGGGCGGTCAGCTCATCGTTGCGTCGCAGGCGGTCCTCGCCGAGCGAGGCGTCGTCGACGCCCATCATGGCGAGCAGGGAGGGCAGCTGCCGCCCCATGGCGTGCACGCCGATGTGACCGTCGGCGCAGGGGTAGAGTCCGATAGCGGCCGACTGGGCGTTGCCGCGGCGGGGTGGCCCGGCCAGAAACGGCGAGGGCGGCGTGGATTCCGCGCCCGGACGCTGTCGGTAGAGGTACATGGACAGCGAAAGCTCCAGCGTGGTCGCCATTGCCTCCATCGCGCCGACGTCAACGACCTGGCCGTGCTCGGTCTGGGCCGCGTTCCACAGGGCGCCGAGCGTCGCGGCCCAGGCGTGGAGGCCGAGCTGATATTCGGCCTGATAACCGCCGGCCAGGAGGGGCTCGCGGTCGGGATCGCCGCAGACGGCCATCTGGCCGCCGCTGGCGTAGGCAGTGAGGTTGCTCCAGGGCCGGCCCGACCAGGGACCGGCCGAGCCGAAGGCCGAAACCTGGGTGATGGCCAGGCGAGGGATGCGGGTGATGAGGTCTTCGGCGCTCAGACCGAGGTCCGCGCGTCGCCGCGTGGGGTGGTCTTCGACGATCCCGTCACAGTCCTCGGCGAGCCTGCGCAGCACCGCGGCGCCACTCACGGTCTCGTAATCGAGGGTGATGCTCTGCTTATTCGTGTTGAGGTAGAGGAAGAGCGCGCTCCTCTCGCGGTGAGGGATGGCGTCCAGAAACGGCCCATGTCCGCGCGCCCGGTCGCCGCGGCCTGGCCTTTCGACCTTGATGACGCGCGCGCCGTAGTCGGCGAAGAGCTTGGTCGCGAAAGGGCCCGCGACTCCCTCGGAGAGGTCGAGGAGAGTGAGGACATCCAGGGGTCCGGGGGGCGATTCGTCAGGATCGATGGTCATTTGGTCGTCAGCGGGTGGAGTGTATCCGGTCTGACCCAGAGTTGTGCATTCCTGCTGAATGGCCGTGCCGCTTCCCGAAGCGGCACTACGGGACTCAGTGCAAGCGCGGACTACTTTACTGCTAGTTGCTCGTTGCCGGTTGCCGCCCTTATTCCCACAACCCCCGTCGCATGACGATCGGCCGCACTTCCGCATCCGTCAGGAGGACGACCACGTCGAGGCTGGCGGCCAGAGCTGGATCGAAGCCGCGGAGACTGGGCCCGGCGTTCTCGTTGTCGGCGTAATCATACGCTCCGACCAGGACCAGGGCGCGTACCTTGTCTCGATGGCCGGCGAGGGCCTCGTTCGCGGCCGTGAGGCGGGCGCGCAGGAGGCGGCGGGTGGCGCCGCCGTCGAAGGGGTCGAAGCCGTCCGGGCAGCCGCTGACCGCCCAGCCGTCGGTCATTCCGGCGCTGGCGGGCCCGCGTGGCAGGCGCTGCACGGACCAGGCGTCCTCGAACTCGAACTCGACCGCCTGTCCTTTCTCGACGCCCTGGCTGAGCATGCCGATCTGGTCGAAGAGCCCCGCGCGCTCGGTGTCGTCCCGCGTGAGACGCTTGATGCCGGTGCTGTCAAGGAAGAAGGTGCCGTTGACCCTCTCTGTAACGGTCGTCCAGTGGCGTCCTAGCCCGCCGGCGACGTTGGCATATCCGCCTTCGTCGCGCACCTTGGCCAGTGTCAGCTTTGCCGGCAAGCGCACCTCGCCCGTGCGACCCGACGCGAGGCGCGACGCGCCGAGCACGACGCGCCGCACCCACTCCGACTCGTCCGGCTCCTCGGAGGGCAGCTTCCCCCCCGGCGGCACCCAGAGAAGAAAGGAACCGGGGCGGGCGCCGTCCAGACGAGCCCCGAGCTGGGCGCAACGCTCGTCCCACGACGGCCGCGCCTCGAAGAGGCGCGCGGTTACGAGCGCGATGCCGCCGTGCTCGGAATCCTCCGCGTCCTCCGCGAGGCAGACCTCGTCCGAGAGATCTTGTGGCCCGAACGACTTCCGTAAGCGCTCATTCGCCCAGGCGAGGAAAAGGCGGGCGGCGTACTCGCGGTCCTTAGACATGAGTTCGGACCGAACCCTGCAAAGTGCTGAAATGTCGGACCGCGGGTCGATGGGCCCGACAGCCGGGCATTGATCGGCACATCATTCGGCGCCGACTCTTACTACCTCGCTCACGAAAGCGCGGATCAACGGGTGCGGGCCCGCGTCGAGGGGCCGCAGCTGGGGCATGAACAAGGTCCCGATGAAGAAGTCGGCGCCCTGAAGCTCCACGACTCTTGCCTCACCCTCGTCGCCGGTCCCGACGATCCGCAGAGCGCTCCTCTCGAAGAGCGGTTGGAAGTTCGGGTTGAGGCCATAGCTGCACTGGAACTCTTCCTCGACCTCCTTCCGGCCGTAGATTCGGTAAGCCTGAGAGGACGGGTCGAAAGCCACTCGGTGCTTGCCTTGTAGTCTTGCTCCGGCTCCATCGATGGGCACGGGACAGGCAGCGAGCGAGATAAGGGCTTGCGTGGCTTCGGAGTCGTATTCGGCATGAGCGGCGGTGCTGAGACCGAGGACGTTGCGGGCATACTCTAACAGAGCATGTTGAAAGCCCCCTCAGGTCGCAAAGAACGGCTTGTTGTTCTCCCGTGCGAACCTGATAGCGCCGAGTGCGCCCTCGATGCTGCGATAAGGGCTGCCAGGCGCTGCCCAGATGCCGTCGAAATCGGCCAGCGCCGCGCTGCCCCTCGAGGCAATTGACTCTGTCCCCACCCAGGCAACGTCGACGACCGCGTTCAGCGCCCTCGTGGTGGCGGCGAGCGCCTCATTGGTCGCCGTGTGCGACCGGAGGGCAGGATTGAAATCTCCGACTATGGCAATCCGTGCCTCGCGCATGTTTCTGCTCCCGCGTTTCAGATATTTGAATGCGACTGCCCGCCGTCGACGTTGAGGCAGGCGCCGGTTATCCAGCTCGCCCGCGGTGACGCCAGGAACACGACGGCGTTCGCGACCTCCTCCGCGCGGCCGAAGCGGCCGGCGGGGATGCTCTGCTTGACGAAGGCAGCCATACCATCGGGGTCAGCCTCCACTCGCCGGCCCCAGGAGCCGCCGGGAAAGAGGATCGAACCGGGCGCGACGGAGTTCACGCGGATGCCGTCGGGCGCGAGCTGGAGGGCGAGGTTTTTTGCGTGGCTCACCATCGCCGATTTCATGGCGTTGTAGATCAGGCCGCCGCCGGCTTCCCGCCCGTATATGGAAGCTATGTGGATGATGCTGCCGCCGCCGGCCGCGCGCATGTGCGGCACGACGGCCCGGCAGGCCCGGACGGCCGCCAGGAGGTTGACCTCGTAACCGCCCTGCCAGGACTCGTCGTCATCGCCGGGTCGGCTGCCGCCGGCGTTGTTGACGAGCACGTCGATGCGGCCCCAGCGCGCCACCGTCTCGCTCACCAGGCGCTCGACATCTTCGGCGACCGTTACATCAGCCTGGATCCCCAGGGCGTCGACGCCCTTCGCGCGCATTTCGGCCTCCGCCTCGCGCAGCCGCTCCTCGCCCCGGGCGCAGAAGGCGACGCGGCAGCCCTCCTCCGCGAGACCGAGGCAGATCGATCGCCCTATGCCACGGCTGCCGCCGGTGACGATGGCGACCTTATCGCGCAATCCCAGGTCCATGACGGAAGTGTAAGTCGAGGAACAAGGAACAAGGAACCGGGGGCAGGGGAACCGCATACGAACCTCCGGCCGATGAACAGGCGTGGAGACCGCGTCCGGCGTCCCTGCCCTGACCTGAAGGTCTTTAGACCTGTTCAGGTTCCTTAGAATCTCCACGATGCGGATCGTCGCCTGGAACATCAGGGCGGGAGGCGGGACAAGGGCCGGAGCAATCGCCGAGCAGGTCCGGCGCTGGGAAGCGGATATCGTCTGCCTGTGCGAGT
>CAYRCD010000096.1:0-6044 GCA_964422735.1 uncultured Dehalococcoidia bacterium
GGCCTTGTCCTGAGCCTGCCGAAGGGCCTTGTCCTGAGCCTGCCGAAGGGCCTTGCCCTGAGCCTCGCCAGCGGTCGCCGCCCCGTCTGTCCGATCCGCCGCGTCGAGATAGGCGCGCGCGTCCTCGTTCGCGGGGTCGAGCGCGAGGACGGCCTGGGCCCGGCTGCGGACCGTGGCCCAGTCGGCGCGCGACATCGCCGCTTCGGCTTCGTCTAGCAGTCGGTCGATCTGGCGTTGGACTCGTTCGCTCGGCATGGATTGGGGCGATCATGTCTTTACACGCCGGGCGTGTCAATCGACGAGGAAGGCGACGGGGGTGCAGGAAAGGCAGGCTGTCTCGCCCTCCCGCGCAGGCCCACGAGCTCGACGACTCCGGTCATCTCGCCACTGGCCTCTCGCGCTCGACGACGAACGCGGCCCACTCTTCCGCCAGCTTTCGATTTGCGTAGCGGTACCCGACCTCGTCGCCGATCACGCCGCCGAAGATGGCGGCGAACAGGCGGCTGCCGGCCAGAAACAGGACCGTGGCCAGCACAAAGAACCACAGGGCCTTGTCCAGGAAGAGGACGTTCACCGCCACCAGGCTCAGAAACAGCGCCAGGCCAAGGGCGAGGCCGAAGTAAGCGAAGGAGTTAACCACCAGGCTCTCCCGGCGTTGCTTGCGCCGGTGCATCTCGACCACCGCGTCCGGAACAGACCTCAGCGGCGGCCGGCGAGCCGGGTCCTCGCCGCAGTGGTCGCAGCGGTCGAAGCCGGCGGGTAGCGGAGTGCAGCAAGAGGCGCAGAAGCGGCCTGCATTCGGCGTCTGGCCGTCGCGAAGCTCGTTGAGGAAGGCCTCGAGACGGGATGAGAGGATGGGCCTCTCACCGGACGCCGCGCCCGTCACGGCGCCGCTCCCGCATCCCCGCCACCGGCCGGCCCATCGACAATGGCCTTCAGCTCCCGCCAGAGCCGCACTTTGGCCGCACGCTGGTAGGCGGCCGTGCGTGCGCTGGACGAGGGCACCACGAACAGGAGAATGCCCTCCAGCGTCTCGGCCTGGAGGCCAAAGCCCAGGCTCCGCCGGCCCGAAAAGGCCTCGTAAATGCTCTTGCCGTTGAAGCAGACGGCGATCGGACGCAGGCTCAATAGCTTCACACGCAGCTCATCCGCCCCCGCCCGCATCTCGTTTGCGCTCAGGTCCGAGGCCTGGCGCGACGCCCGGTGCACGAGGTTGGTCAGGCCAATGTCCCATTCCAGCACCCGGTGGTCGTCGGCAAAGGTGATCGGCTCGGGGATGACGCCGGCCTCATACAGCACCGGCCAGAAGTGGTTCCCCGGCCAGGCGTAGTGATGGCCGCTGGCGCCGGAACGGATGCCCGGGTTAATCCCAACGATCACGAGCTTCAGGCCGGGACGCAGGTAGTCGGGAACTGGCTGGATTCCGTCGGTCATGCGAGTCGTTGCGCGCCCAGGGACCTCGAACCAACCCGCCGTCTAAATCGGCCGGTCGACGATGATCACCTGCTCCCGTTCCGGACCGACGGACACGATCTCAATCGGTTTGTCGATCAGCTGGCCGAGCCGGCGCACATAGGCCTGCGCGTTCGGCGGCAGCTCCTCGAACTTGCGCGCGCCCGTGCAGTCGGTCCCCCAGCCCGCCATCTCTTCGTAGACGGGCACGGCCCGGTTAAAGGCGGAGATGCTGGCCGGGGGCGACTCGACGCGCTGACCGTCGATCGTGTAAGCAGTGCAGATCGAGATCGACGCGAACGGGTCGAGCACGTCCAGGCGGGTGAGCGCCACGCCGGACACGCTATTCATCATCGCGCTGTAACGCGAGGCCACGGCGTCAAACCAGCCGGTGCGCCGCGGCCGGCCGGTGGTCGTGCCAATCTCCGGCCTCGGGCCCTGGAGGCGCAAGATGTTCCCAGTCTCGTCGAGGAGCTCCGTTGGCATCGGGCCATTCCCGACTCGCGTCATGTAAGCCTTGTACACGCCCACTACGCGCGTGATTTCGGCAGGCGGTATGCCCATGCCAATCGAGGACCCTGCCGTCGTCGAGGACGGGACCGATGAGGTCACGTAGTCATAAGTGCCGCTGTCGAGGTCCAGGAGCGCGCCCTGAGCGCCTTCGAGGAGGATCAACTCGCCCCGGGCGAGGGCCTCGCGGGCGATCATTGCCGTGTCGCGGACCCGTGGCGCCAGCTTCGCGGCGTAAGCGCCGTAGGTCTCGCAGATGTCGTCGAGCGAAAGCGGCTCCGTCCCGTAGAGCTTCGTCAGCACCGCGTTCTTGTAGGGGAGGACGAACGACAGCCGCTCGCGAAAAGCCGCCGGGTCGATCAGATCGCCGATTCGAATACCGATGCGCCCGACTTTGTCCACGAAGGCCGGGCCAACGCCTCGACCCGTAGTGCCGACCGCGGCATCACCACGCAGCTTCTCGTCCAGGGCGTCGATCAGCGGGTGGTACGGCATGATCACGTGGGCGCGGTCGCTCACGAACAGGCGCTCGGTGCTGACGCCGCGGCCTTCGAGCGTCTCGATCTCCTCGATCAGCACGGCCGGGTCGACCGCAACCCCATTGCCGATCAGGCAGGTCTTGCCCGCGTAGAAAATGCCGGCGGGAACGAGGTGGAGGGCAAAGAGGCCGAGGTGATTGATGATCGTGTGGCCGGCGTTGTTTCCGGCCGAGTAGCGGGCGATTACGCTCGCGTCGCGGGCCAAGAGATCGACAACGCGGCCCTTGCCTTCGTCGCCCCACTGACCGCCGATGACCACAATCGCGGGCATAAATTACCCCGACCGGGGTCGGGGTTGCTCCTTCCCTCGTCCTCCCTGTCGGGCAGGACAGGACCGTTGCGATCCGCGCGAATTATACCAGACCGCAGTCTTCCTGGCCGGCGCGTTTCTATAATCGAGCATGGTCGCCAGAACCTCTGGATCCGCTGTCGAGGCCGCGATAAAGCTCGCCCTGGACGCGTCGCCGCCACCTTCTGGGCCGGATACGAAGCCGTTCCTCTTTCTCACGGTCGGGCTCCCCGGCAGCGGCAAGACGACCTTCAGCCGGCGCCTGGCAGCCGCCACCGGCGCGGCCGTCCTGGAAAGCGATTTCCTCCGCGTTCGCTTTTTCAAAAGCCCGCGCCACACGCCCGCGGAGAGCCGCTTCCTTTTCGGGCTCATTCAGGCCGCGGCCGAACTCCTTATCGCCTCCGGCCGCCCCGTGATCGTCGACGCGACCAGCCTCAGGGAGTCGGAACGGCGCCCCCTGTACAAAGTCGCCGACGGCGGCGGCGTCCCGCTCTACATCTCCACGTTCGCAGCGCCTCTGCACGTCATCGAAGAACGCCTCCGGCGACGCAGGCAAGGGTTGGGCGTAAACGACTACTCCCAGGCAGGCAGCGAAGTCTATCATCGAATGGAGGGCCGGTTTCAGGTGCCATCACGGCCCCACTGGTGGGTCGATAGCGGCGACCATGAATCGCCGGCCGCCGTGATGGCCGAGGTGCTCGCGGCCATAGCTGGATCGGGCTCGAACGCGGCGGTGGAGGGAGTCCGGGCCAGACCGGAACGCGATTAACCCTTCCGAGGCTTAGCGCGTTCTACCTGTGGAGGCCTGAGGCGCCGGTGGAGGTAGGGAATGACGAGTAGTAGACGCACGCGCAGGATCGAACGCCGCTCGGAACGCCAGGCCCGTCAGCTCGGAAGCACGCCGCCGCCGCAGCGCGCGCGTGCTTCGCGGACTCCGGTACGCGTGGGATCGCGCGGCGGCCTGAACTGGAACTTCATCGCGATCGCCTTCGGAGTCGCCTCCCTCGTTGCTATCATCGTCTACGCCGTAATACAGACAACGGCGACAGACTCCAGCGCGACTCCCGACTTCGTCAAGGCCCAGAACGACAGCTCCGACAAGCTGCCGGGACAGTACATCCCGCCCCATCCCGGGCCCGATGGCCAGCCAAACACGGGGGACGAGCGTCAGCACGTCGCGCCGGGAACCGTGATCCCGATCTGCACCGCGGACCAACTGGCCGCCGGCGATATCGCGACCTGCTATCACAGCAATCCCCCGACCTCGGGTCAACACTCATCCAACCCGGGCGGGTTCCAGATCTACAACAACCCCATACCAAAGGAGAGCGCGCTCCACAGCATGGAGCACGGTGGCGTCATCGTCTGGTACAACACGGACAACCCGGAGGTAATCCGACAGCTCGAGTCCGTGGTGCAGGCAGAGCTGGACAAGCGGCGTCTGGTCTTGATGACCAGGTACGCGGATATGGAGCCCGATACGATAGCGCTTACTGCCTGGACGAGACTGGACAAGTTCCCCGCCAGCGCGTTCGACAAGGACCGGGTCAAGAACTTCATCGAGAAGCACCAGCGGCGGTTCAACCCCGAAGGCCTCTAGCCCAATTGCTAAGCGGCGTGGCGATCGGTCGGCGGAGCGAACGGCGTCCGAACCGCGAACCCTAGCCTCCAAGTCTCTCACGCAGCCACCCGTATCCCCGGCGCCGCATCATCACCGCGAACGCAAGTCCGCAGGCGGCGGCGGCCAGCCCCCCGAGTCCATCGACGATGTAGTGGTTGCCGGTCAAGACGGTGGAGGCCCACTGCGCCAAAGGATGGATGACGGCGAGGGCAACGATGATCCTGTTGCCAGGAAATGCGAGAACCACGCCAAGCGCGAGCAACAAGGCCCAGCCGACGTGGAGGCTGGGCATCGCCGCGTAGGGATTGACGAAAAACTGCGTCGACTGCGCCTGATAGCTCAGGTTGTTGAAATGCTGCAGTGTGTCCAGGAGCCCGGACTCGGGCAGCAGCCGGGGCGGCGCCACGGGAAAGAGGTTGTACGAGATCAGGGCGACGCCGCCGGAGAACAGAATCGCGTCGCGCGTGAACGTGTACTGGCGGCGGCGCCGCCCGTACAGCACGAGGCCCACCGCCATGATCAGTGGAAAGTCGAGCCAGAAGTAGACGAAATTGGCGACCCTGACCACGGTCGCGGACCTCAGCGCCCACGCCTGCCAGGCCGCCTCCCGGTCGATGCCCAGGCCGCGTTCGATCGAGACCACGTCGCGCGCGTGTGCTGTCGCCTGGTCGACGCGGTCGACCACCTGCGCGCGGACCACGAAATACAGAAGGAAGGCCAGCGCGACGAGCACAAGCTCCGCTGCTTCGCGACGGAGTCGACGGTCAGTTGCCAGGGGCCGGCGTGAGGATGAAGTCGCGGCAGAGGCCATCAGTTCGTCGCGCTGCCTCTCGAAGCGCCATCAGGGAGTCTTGAGATCACAAATTGTGATCTCAAGTCGCTTCGTTAAGCGCCAGGTGGACCAGCGTGCGAACGGGAATGCCGCTGGAGCCCTTGACCAGCACACCCTTCTCGCGCTCGTATGTGTCGACGCCGGCGATGTCGAGGTGGACCCAGGGCGTGTCCTCGGCGAATTCCTTGAGAAGGAAGGCGGCGGAGATCGATCCCGCCATGCGGCCGCCGCTGTTCTTCATGTCGGCGACGTCGCTCTTGATTAGCTCCTTGTACTCCTCGTACATCGGCAGCTCCCAGACCTTCTCGCCCGCGTCGGCGCCGGCTTTCCTGACCTTGTCCATGAGCGCGGTGTCGTTTCCCATGGCTCCCATGGCGACGTTGCCCAGCGTCGTGCTGATCGCGCCCGTGAGCGTGGCGACGTCGACGAGGGCGCGGGCGCCCTGTTCGCGAGCGTAGGCGAGCGCGTCCGAAAGGACGAGACGGCCCTCCGCATCGGTGTTCACGACCTCGATCGTCTTGCCGGACATGGTCTTGAGGACGTCACCAGGCTTGGTGGCGCTGCCGCTTGGCATGTTCTCGGTCGCCGGGACGATGCCGATCACGTTCACCTTCGGGCGCAGCCTGCCGATGGCGCCGAGGGCGGCGATGACCGCGGCGCCGCCGCTCATGTCCCCCTTCATCTCGCCCATGTTCTCAGCCGGCTTGATTGATATGCCTCCGGTGTCGAAGGTGATGCCCTTGCCCACGAAGGCGATCGGCGGCTCGCGCCCGGCGCCCGTATAGCGCAGGACGATGAACC
>CAYRCD010000097.1:0-5849 GCA_964422735.1 uncultured Dehalococcoidia bacterium
GCCTACTTTCATTGGTTTGTGTGAGGGCCGCAAGCCCTCATGAACGATTGCGAGGCCTTCGCGTCGAGCGAAGGGCGAAGCAACCTCTGCCCATTCATGCCGGTATTCGACGGACCCGAACGCAAGGATGCCCAGAGGTTGCTTCGGCCGCCTGAGGGCGGCCTCGCAATGACAGCGCTCTTTCGCGCGCGATTGTAAGCAAAGAGAGCCGCCCGGGGCGCGGTATGTTATACTGCGCTACCACCAAGGACATCACGTCAGCGACAAAAACAGGAGGAAGCCGTGACGGCTGAGAAGACAAGCGTCGTTACCCCCGAGCGCTACGAGCAGGGGATCAGCTACGAAAAATGGATGGCGGACATCGACCGCAACCAGAACCGGTTCGTCGAGAACTACGACGGCTTCGAGCCGGACCCGGCCGACATCGCCGCCATCAAGGCCCTGGTCGCCCGCGGCGCCACAAAGTGCCTGGCCCTCGGCGAGGCCTGGTGCCCGGACGTCTTCCGCGGCCTGCCGGTAATCGCCAAAGTCGCCGAACGGACGGGACTCGACCTCAAGATCTTCTTCCGCGACCAGAACCTCGACATCATGGGCGAGTTCCTCAAGAAGGGCGAGTTCCAGTCGATCCCGACGCTCGTCTTCTACGACAAGAACCACAAGTACCTCGGTCACTGGATCGAGCGCGCGGCGAAGGCGAACGAAGAGATGCCGCAGATGCAGGCGGTCGGCTCGAAGCTGCGCCAGCCCGACATCTCGCCCGAAGACCGCGAGACAGCGATGAAGGAATACGCCGCCTTCCAGAACGGGCCCATCTGGCGCGGCTGGCAGGACGCCGAGGTCAAGGAGATACGCCAGCTCCTGGAGGAGAACCTCAAGGGCTAAAGCCCGACTCCGAAACCCCGGAAGGGCGCCACGGCGGGCGCCCTTCCGTTTGATGGTGGTTTTTGCTGTAAATGGCTGTCTTTCCAACCCCCGGCCACGGTCACCAACTTCTTTGGCGGAAGCCCCATAATGGGCGTGTCGGCCAGGTGAACACCCACGGGAGCCACTCGTGATCGGGTCCATCCGCATCGGTCGCTTCTTCGGTTTCGAGGTAAGCATCCACTGGAGCTGGATCTTTATCTTCTTCCTCGTAACCGCCACTTTCGCGCAGGGCATCCTCAACGATTCCTTTCCCCAATGGACCACGTCGCAGCTGTGGTCGGTGGCGGCGGCGATCTCGATCGTGTTCTTCCTCTCGATCCTCTTCCATGAAATGTCGCATTCGCTCGTCGCCCGGCGCTACGGCATCCCGGTGACGAGCATCACGCTGTTTATCTTCGGCGGCGTCTCCAATCTCGGTAAGGAGCCGGAGAACGGGCGCCAGGAGTTCTGGATCGCGATCGTCGGTCCGCTGACCAGCCTGGCCATCGCCGGGATCTTCGCGGCGGGCTGGTTGCTGCTCGGTTGGGTCGACAAGGGCGCCGCGAACGTCTCACAGCGACTGGCCGAGATCAACACCGCAATCGGCCTGTTCAACCTGGTACCGGGCTTCCCTCTCGACGGCGGCCGCGTGCTGCGCAGCATCTTCTGGGCCCGCAACAAGGACATCGTCACCGCCACGCGGATGGCTTCAAGTGTCGGGCAGGTGGTGGCCAACCTGATCATGGCCGCGGGCGTTGCGATGTTCATCTTCGTCGACTGGCTGAGCGGCGTGTGGTTCTTCCTCATCGGCAACTTCCTGCGCGGCTCCGCCTTCGCCAGCTACGAGCAGCTGTTCATCGACCGGGTCCTCAAGGGCATCCCCGCGAGCCAGGTCGCCCGCAAGGACTTCGAACCGATCAGCCCGGCGATGACCATAGCCACCCTGGTGGAGGACCACCTGCTTGGCGGCCAGTCGCGCTGCTTCCCGATCATGGCGGGCGAAGAGCTCCTCGGCCTGATCACCCTGACCGACATCCGCCGGGTGCCCCGCGAGGACTGGCCAACCCTGACGGTCTACCGGGCCATGACGCCCTTCGACCGCCTCAAGACGGTGGGGATGAAGGATGAGCTACCCGCCGTGCTGGCGTTGATGGCGACCGGCGACGTCAACCAGGTGCCGCTGATGGAGGGAAAGCTACTGCGCGGTATCGTTCATCGCAGCGACGTGCTGCGCTACATCCAGACCCGCCGCGACCTGGGCACCGGGGCGACGACCAGCTAGCTAGCCGGCCGGCCTCGGCCGCACCAGCATTACCGGCGCTACTCCCGACCTGACCACGGCTCCAGCGACGCTGCCTTGGACCACCTCGCGCAGCCCGGAGCGGCCGTGTGTCGCCATGGCGATCAGGTCGAAGTGGCGTTCCTTCGCGAAAGCGACGATTGCGTCGGCCGCGTCGGGCGACATCACGACTTCTTCGTGAACGGTGAGGCCGGCGTCACGCAGCGGTCGCGAGAAGTCCCTGAGCCACTCGCGCGCCTCGCGGTCGACACGCTCCACCGCCTGGTCCTTGGACTCGGCCCAGGCCGGCGCTGCCGGCTGGAGTATGGCCTCCGTACGCATCAACGGCACCGCGACGGCGGCGGCGCTAACACCGGGCGTGACGTCCGACACGCCCGGCGTTCGGCGTGTGGTGCCTTCGGCCGGAGAGGTCACGCAGAGCAGCGTCACCTCGGCCTTCGCCTCCTTGGCCAGGGTCGTCAGCGCGGGCAGGACCGCGCGGGATTCGTTCGAGCCATCGACTGTAGCCAGGATCCTCATCGCCTCGCTCCTTTCGGACTGGAAACATTGTGCCAGTAAGCGCGAAGCCTGCGTCAGAGCCGTTGGGACTGAAAACGAGCAAGCAGATGGACCGGCAGCGCCCCGGCGCCCGGCAGGCGCATGCTATAATCCGCCCTCGATGAACGACATCCGCTGCCCGAGCTGCGGCGCTTCGCGTGACGCCGACGACAACTTTTGCCGGCGCTGCGGCCGTCAGATCACGGTGACCTTGCCCGCTCTCAGGCCGGCGAATCTTCCCGCCGAATCTAGAGGCATCCCGCCCTCGCTTATCGGCAGCGTCGCGGTGCTGGCCCTCGGCACCGGCCTCGAGATGCTCGCCCGCCGCATCGCCGGCGGCGCGGCGAAGGGCGCCGCCAGGGCCGCGGGCCGCGCCCTCTTGAACCGGACGAGCCCGGCTGCCGCGAAAGCCGAGCCGGCGGTCCGTGTGGATGAGGTCTTGTTCATCCGCCAGGTCCACCTGCGCCGCTGACTTCGACCCGACCCCGCCACCAGTCACCTTCGGGCAGGGGGCGGGATGTCCCAGCCTCGACTAGGCGACCTTTTCCATCTGGCCCTCGCCCTAAGCGTCGTGGTTATGGCCTTCTCGTTCGGCGCCTCCGCCATTCCCGCGGGCGCCGCTCAGCTCATGGCCAACGGCGACTTCGAAGCAGCCGGCTCCTGGTCAGGCCAGCGCTTCAGCTTGTCGGGAGGCTGTACGCCCCGGAACGGGAGCGGCGCCGCGACGCTCACCCCGGATGCGATGGGGCCCGCCACAATCCAGCAAAGCGTGCCGGTCAACGGTGGCGCCGGACCCTTCACTCTCAGCGGCTACGCAAAGCTTCAGTCCGGCAGCGCCACGGTCGCGCCTGTCATCCGCTGGTTGAACGCGTCGAGCGCGCTGGTGTTGACGACGGCGGCGGACGTAACGCCGGGCGGGTCATACGTCGCTTTCACGACCGTGCCGACCACAGCGCCGTTGCAGGCAGTGACCGCGCAGATCAGGGTGACCGCCACCGCCGCAAGCTCGGCGACGGTATGTCTCGACGACCTCGCTTTCGATGGACCCATCTATCTCACGCCGACGCCAACGTTCACGCCCAGCCCCACGCAGTCGCCAACGCCGCCTCTGCCGGCCGCGACCTCCACGCCCTCGCCGCAGCCGACCGCAACCTCTACACCTTTAGCCACGCGCACACCGAGCCCCACGCGGACGCCAGACAGCGCCTCGGCGACGGCTCCCTCGGGTCCCGCCGCGGGTAGCGGCTCGACGGCCTCCGGTGGCGACTTCGTCAATGGCGGCTTTGAGGCGGGACTGATTGGTTGGTTGAAGTTCGGTGGCGAGCTGAAGACAGTGGCTTCGCCGGCTCACGGCGGAAGCAGCGCCGGCGCCCTGATGAGCGCAACCACGTCGACAAAGTGGGCCTACCAAACGGTCAAGGTCAGTCCGGGCCGGACTTACGCGTTCCAGGGCTACCTCCTGGCCGGTGGAGGAGTCGAAGAAGCGTATCTGCGCATCTCGTGGTATGGCTCAGCCGACGCCAGCGGCAGGACGCTGGGTTCCGTAGATTCGACCGACCGCGCCGGCAACAGCGCCACTGCCTACCGCTTTCTCACAACCGGCAGCGTCGAGGCGCCGGGCGAGGCTCGGTCTGCGCGGGTCAGAGTGATGCTGGCCCCCACGGGAACCGGCAGCGCCACTCTTTTTATGGACGACCTCGACTTCGGGCTTGGGGCCGCGGCTCCTCGCGCCGCGCCGTTGCTCGCGGCCGGGGAGGTGCTCGCGGAGGACCCGGCGCCGGCTCCGGCGGCGCCGGCGGGCGCGAGCCCGGGTGCGGTTGCGCGGACCGCGTCGGCTCCGGGACTGGCGGTCGCCACGGCGACGACCAGCGCAGCTTTACCGTCAGCATCACAGACGGCGCCGGGTCCCGCCGACGCGGTCGAGGGCGCCCGCGACGTCCGCGAGAGGCCCCGGTCGCCGGCGGTCTGGATACTTCTCGGCGCGGGTCTCTTCAGCGGCGGATTCGGCGCCGTCTACGTCATCGCGAGGCGCAGGCGAAGCAACTCCGCCTAGGTCGGGAACATTCCTTGTTCCTGGTTCCTCGTTCCTCGATAATCAGGCGAGGACTTGACTCAGGAAGACGGGCCGAAGGCACACTCGGGAGCCGCGCCGGCGGCTCTCATCGCAATTGACGGACCCGTTGCTTCTGGAAAGACCGCCGTCGGGCACCGCCTGGCGCGCGAGCTCGGCTACCGGCTGGTCGACACCGGCATGATGTACCGGGCCATCACCTGGCTGGCGCTGCGCCGCGGCGTCGACCTCGAGGACGAGAAGGCGGTCACCCGCCTGTCCGAGCGAGCGCGGATCGAGCTGGGTCAGCCCACGGACGATGAGATCGCGACTCTGAGCATCGACGGCCTCGACATCACCGAGGAACTGCGGCGCCCGGAGGTCGACCGCGCCGTCTCGACCGTGTCCCGCGTTCCCGGCGTGCGCCGGGCCATGGTCCGTCGCCAGCGGGCGCTGGCCCGCGGCGGGGGCATAATCATGCTCGGCCGCGACATCGGCACTGTGGTCTTGCCCGACGCACCGGTAAAGGTCTACCTCGACGCTTCGGTAGACGAGCGCGCGCGGCGCCGGCATGAGGAACTGGAGGAGAGGGGACGGTCCCGCCCGCCGGCCGAGATCAAGGCCGAGCTTGAGCAGCGCGACGAGATGGACCGTGGCCGTCACTTGTCGCCCCTGGAACCGGCTGGGGACGCGCACATCATCGATACCAGCAACCTGACGCTCGAGCAGGTGATCGACCGCGTCCGCGAGCTCGCGGGCGGACGTAAGTGATCGTCGCGGCCTTCTACTGGTTGGTGACCACCTTTGTGCACTACTTCTTCCTGCCCCTGTACGCGGGCGTGAGGGTAACTGGGGTCGAGAACCTGCCCCGGCGCGGTCCCGTGATCGTGGTCTCAAACCACCTCAACGACGCCGATCCGGGAATCCTCGCCACGCGCCTCCCGCGCCGGCTGGTCTTCATGACCAAAGTCGAGCTATTCCGGGTCCCCGGGCTCGCCCAGTTCCTCCACCTCTACGGGGCATTTCCGGTGCGCCGGGGGGAGGCTGACCTGTCGGCGC
>CAYRCD010000098.1:0-5777 GCA_964422735.1 uncultured Dehalococcoidia bacterium
TCTGTTTCGGTCCATGCCCGATGAGGTTTTCTGAGAAGGGAAGCGCTGTGACCAGGAGGGAAGAGCCAGGGTCGCGGGGCGCCATGACTGAGAACGGGTGTTACCTTTTCTGCGGTCCTGTGAAGATCTCTGCTACCTTATGCATACGGTTTACGAGGAGTCAGTCCATAAGCATTTGGATCTATTGACTATTTACCTTTGGATCTGAAATTGCTTAGCTCCTGGCACATCGGAAGCGGTGCCGCCGCAGGCTAGATAGAAACTCGCCAAGGGAGACTATGACATGAAGAGGGGGCTGCTGGGCACGGCCATCGGATTGCTGGTTCTCGGATTGGCTTCACAGGCCCCGGCTGACAACCTGTCCCTCAGCATAAACGGCGGCGCCGCCTGCCTCGATAACACGGCATGCGACTCCAACGCCACCCTCGGGGTGCTGGTTGTTACAACAAGCTTTGGAACGGTCACCGCGACGGGTGTAGGCACGGGCGCACCCGCCAATAATCCTCTGGACTTGGACCTCGGGTACGTCATTAGCGCAGCCTTAGCAGCCTTTATTGGTGGCCCAACCGCTCCGGCGGGGATCACAACGATCGAGATTTCAGAGAACAATCTGACCACGAACGGTCAGTCGGTCGCGTGGACTGGCCTTTGGGGCGGGACGAACGGCAACACGGACTCGACGGTTCAGGCATGGGCCGCCGCGGGCAACGGCCTGTTTACGCATACGACGTCGCTTTGCGGCCCGCTTGCGAGTTCGGCGGGCGCTTTTGCCCTGTCATGCGCTTCCGGTGCCTTCAACGACAATAGCTTCTCGTTGAGCCAGCTCGTCACGATTAATCGACATGAGGGGCAATCGCTAGCTTCCGGGAATTTCGGCATCTCGGTCGTTCCGGAGCCGGGTGCGCTTCTCCTTGTCGGAAGCGCGCTCGCGGGAATCGGCCTCGCGGGAGCCGGCGCACTTCGTCGCCGCTTCGGGTGGACCACCGCCTAGCCCGAAACCGTCAGCGACATTCAACGCAACGCACGAACGGGGGGAATCCTCGCGGTCCCGCCGGGTCTGGTCCTCTTCCATCTCGGTCGCGACAGCTTCCGGGTGCTCGCCTTTCCCCTGCTCTTTCTCTTCTTCATGGTCCCCTTGCCGGCGACGCTCTTCTATGCGATCGCCTTCCCGCTCCAGAATCCGGCGCAGGCACGCCGGCAGACGCAGGGGCCATGAGGCAGCCCGTCCGGGTGGGGCTGTCGGTCTCACTCCTGATCGGCGCCCTGCTGGTGCTGCACCTCCGGTCGTCAGGTGAGGCAGTGCCGATCCGGAAGAGCCTCGACAGCTTCCCGACTGCGGTGGGCGACTGGCAGGCGCGCGAAGGGGCGCTCCTCGAGCTGGACACCTTGAATGTCCTGAAGGCCAAAGATTACCTCATGCGCCGCGACCAGGATCCTTCGGGCAAGAGCCTCTGGCTCTTCATCGCCTACTGGGACAGCCAGCGGAAGGGCGCCCAGCCTCACTCCCCGAGGAACTGTCTGCCGGGAGGCGGCTGGGAACCCCTTGAGGCCTCGCGGGTGACGATTCCCCTGCCCCCGCCCTTGGCGCCGATCACCGTGAACCGGTTTCTGATACAAAAGGATCGCGACCAGCAGGTTGTGCGCCACCGGACGGATGGCGCGCTCGTGCGAGTATCGAGCCCGGTGTACGGCGGTGTGCAGGACACCTCCGACCGCCTGGTCAGGTATATTCAAGCCATGTACCCGATTCTGGGCGAATACCTGCCCGACTGACACGGAGGGCTTTAGTCTATGTCTCGTACGACGCGCGGATGGGCAGGGCTCCTGATCATGGGACTGCTCGTCGTGGCCGGCTGCAGCCGGTCGCCGGAGGCGCAGAAGGCCCGCCATCTGGAGCGCGGCGACAAGTATGCCGCGCGAGAGCAGTACAAGGAAGCGATCCTCGAGTACCGGAACGTGCTCCGGCTCGACCAGGCTAACGCCCGGGCGATGCGGCAGCTCGGCCTTCTGCACTACCAGCTGGGCGAGATGGCGCAGGCGTACCCGTATCTTCTGAAGGCACCGGAGCTCGCCCCCGATGATCTCGAGGTCCGGCTCAAGCTGGGGACGCTCTATGTCTTGGCTGGTAAGCCGGAGGAGGCGCGGCAGGAGGTCAGCTTCGTTCTCGAGCGGGAGCCCAAGAACCTCGACGGGCTCGTGTTATTGGCCACTTTGGTCAGCACGCGCGAAGACGTGGATGCCGCCATCAAACGGCTCGAGGCGGCGCGCGCTGATGTGAAGGATCCGGTGAAGATCGAGCTGGCGCTGGGTGCCCTCTACCTTCGCAAGCAGGACCTGCCGAGCGCGGAGCGCGCCTTCCTCGAGGCCGTGGGGCGAGACCCGAAGTCGGTCCAGGCCCATTCAGCGCTCGGCAGCTTCTACCTCGGTAAGCGCGATGCGGCTCGGGCTGAGGGAGAGTTCAAGCTCGCGGCCGATCTTGCCCCGATCGGCTCGTTGGCTCAGATGACGCTGGTTGACTTCTACCTCCTCTCGCGCAAGCCTGACGAGGCCAGGCGGCTCCTGTCGGAGATCACCCAGAAAGCTCCGGACAATCTTCCCGCATGGCGGCGACTGGCCGAGATCGCGTTCCAGGAGCGCAAGTACGACGAGAGCCTCAAGGCGGTGCAGGTGATCCTCAAGAAGAGTGCGTCAGACCTCGAGGGGCATTTCATCCTGGGGCGCCTGCGTTTAGCCAAGCGCGAGACCACGGAGGCGATCCAAGAGTTTCAGCAGGTGCTAAAGATCGAGCCCAGGCATGCCCCCGCGCGCTTCCAGCTCGCGCTGGCACAGCTCCAGGCAGGGAATCTCCAGCAGGCCAAGGCCGACCTGAAAGAGGCAACCTCGATTGCGCCCAACTTCACCGAGGCCGTGCTCTTACTGGCCCAGTTGAACATTCAATCAGGAGCCGTTCAACCGGCCATCGAGGACCTGGAGAACTTCATGGCCCGGGGGCCAAAGGTGTTCCAGACGTACGCACTCCTGGGTACGGCGTACCTCGCCAAGGGGGAGCCCGCCAAGGCAACCGAGGTGTTTCGCAGGCTCGTGACGCTGGCGCCCAAGGATCCGCGCGGGTCCCACCTGGTGGGGGTCGGTCTGCAGGCGCAGGGGAAAGTTTTGGAGGCGAAAAAGGAATACACGGCCGCCCTCGAGCTGGCGCCGGGTTATGTCGAGCCACTGGCCCAGCTCGTCAACCTGGCGTTCCGCGACAAGCAGCCCGACCTTGCGCAGAGCCTCGTCACGAAGCAAATCGCGCTGGCCCCGAAGTCGGGAAGGCTCCAGCACCTGCTGGGCCAGGTGTACCTCACGCGGCGCGAACCAGCGCGCGCCGAAAGCGCCTTCATGAAGGCGATCGAGCTGGAGCCGCAGTTGGTCGACGCCTACGTGCGACTGGGCAACCTCTATAGCACCTCGGGACGATACGATGAGGCGCTGGCCAAGCTGAACGAAGCCATGAAGGTGAATTCCCGGGATCTCGCCGCCCTGATGATCGCCGGCACCATCTACGAGCGCAAGGGAGACATCGGGAAAGCCCAGCAGGCGTACGAGAAGGTCCTCGTGCTAAACCCTCGCTTCGCCCCCGCGGCGAACAACCTGGCGTGGCTGTACTCGGAGCACGGCGGCGACAAGGAGAAGGCGCTCGAGCTCGCCCAGCGGGCCAAGGAAGCCTCTCCCGACGAGCCGCACTTCACGGACACCCTGGGCTGGATCCTCTACAAGCGGGGCATCTACCAACAAGCGTTTGGCTTGCTGAAGGAGAGCGCGGCGAAGCTTCCCGACAACCCGGGCGTTCAATACCACTTCGGGCTGGCGTCCTTGAAAGTGGGGGATAAGGAGGGTGCCCGGAAGGCCTTGACCGCCGCTGTGAATTCGCCCGGAACGTTCGCAGGGAAGGACGAAGCAAGAAGGGCGCTGGCTGATCTCAAGTAAGCAAAGGCGCCTTCCGCCGGCCAACCATGACCCCCTTCAAACCGCTGGCATGCATCCGGTTTGACTCCCTATGCATGCGAGTTGCTAAGCCTGTGCAAAAAAGTGCATGAATCACCAAAGCGTGTCGGCTGAATAAACTTGGTAAATCAACTGTTTAGCACCTTCTTCTGTCTTGGCAGAGATGTTGCTCTGGAGCTTGTAGCTAAGAACCAGCGAGCGACACGGAAGCTCACCAGAAAACAGAAGCTCACCAGAAATAGGAGAACGACCTATGAGAAGAATCAGTTCAGTAGTACTGATGGTGACGGTGGGCTTCCTTCTCTTGCTGCCGGCGCCCGCGAAGGCGACCCTAGTCACCATCGATGAAATCCTCTGCCAAACTTGCTCCGCGAACCTTGCGGGGACGGCTGATTTCAGCGTGGTAGGCAACACACTGACGATCGTGCTTACCAATACCTCCACAGGTGCCACGGGAGGGGCAGCGGCGACCAATCTTCTTGCTGGGATTGGGTTTAACCTCCCAACTGGGGTGACCATCTCAAACAATGGAGCGACTAACGCGGTCGCCCTTACAGCTGGGTCAATAAACATCGGCGGTGTTCTGTCAGACACGACATGGGGAGCAGGAAACGGAGCGCTCAACGCGATCAACGTTTTGACTCTACTGGGGGACGTCAACGCTGCGGCGTCCACTCTGCAAGCTCAAGCCGATTTTGACCTTGCTGGGGCCACAATACCGCCGGGGAATGTCGACGGGCCAGATTTCGGGCTGCTTAGCAATGTCCTTGCAGCTGCTACCTGCGGGGCGGGGCTAGCATGCGAACAAAACTCCTTGACACTCACCCTACTGCTAGGTGGGACCGTAAATGCGGCAACTTTGATTGCCTTCATTAACGACCACCATGTGGTGTTGTCCTTCGGCTCCCCCACCCCCCAGACCGTGGTCCCCGAACCCTCTACGCTGCTCTTGGTGGGGACTGCGTTGCTTGGTCTTGGCTACTCGATCCGAAATCGGATCTTCCGCCGGAGCAAGGAGCACTTGGCCGCTGCCTGATTATTGAGAACAGAAAAACAAGAGGGCCGACCGGGCGAGTGACGGTCGGCCCTCTTGTTTTCCACGACAACCGGGCCAGCTTGCCCGCCCACAACCGGCCCCTTAACCGGCCTCCAGCGAACCCCAAAGCCCATCATGGAAGGGTCGTGGAACGCAGTTAGTGCGAAGTTTCAAAGCCGCAGAACTCCTGAAGTCACGCTGGACAGCAGGGACACGCTCAAGCGGCCAGATGTGAGATACGGGATCGGTGCCACCTACTTGAGCCGGGCCATGCCGCACGCCGCGCTGTCCCGGTTCCAGGGGGCGCTTCAGCTTGACCCGGAGCACACACGATCTCTGCTGGGCGCCAGTAGAGCCTATCTGGGCTGGCGCCGCCTGGGGGTGTGCGATGGGAAAGACCCCCGCTGGGGCATCAGACAGCTCTCGAGTGAAGTAACGGGAGCAATCCAATAATCAAACATCCTGCCGTGCCATATGTCGCCCCGTTTGCGGCCTTCATGGTCTTTGTCGGGTTGGCGCACTGGCTCCCCGAGTCTCCCGGTCTTCTGTATCCGATCCGCGTTGTCGTAGTCGGGGCCGTGCTGGCGGTCTTTTCGCGTCATCTGACCTCGTTCCGCGCCGGTAATTGGGCTGGCAGCATCATCATAGGCATCGCAGTGTTCGTGCTCTGGATCGCGCCGGACTTGCTCTGGCCCGCGTATCGGAACCACTGGTTGTTTGACAATTCGCTGGTCGGTTCGGCCAAGAGTTCGGTCCC
>CAYRCD010000099.1:0-5474 GCA_964422735.1 uncultured Dehalococcoidia bacterium
GCGCCGGTATGAAGCTGACCTCGTGATAATCGCGCAGGTACCATGCCCAGGGCCACGCGAATGCGTCCGTGCCGTCAACGACGATCGGCAGGTTGTGTCCAAGGCCGCTGCGCTTCGCGATCGCATCGATGCGGTCGCGCAGATCAGGGATATCCGGCGATGTCTGCGTGTACACCAGGATCTCGACCGGAATGTCGCCGTGTTTGAACGCGGCGGTCACTCCGGCCCGCACGGTAAGCACGAACAAGGCGGCAACGATCACCGCGAGGGCCGCCCGACCCATCTCTTTCAGGCCATGCGTAAGGACGGAAATCACTGTCCAGCCGGCCAGCCCTCCGAGCAACGCGAGTCCGGCATATGTGGCGAATGAGGAATCAAGCTCCACGAGCAAAATGGTCGTGACGGCGCCGATCGAGGCCGCCGCGGCCGCCCGCGCCCAGCGTCCGCCAAACTCCAACCCCTCCACGGCTGCCACCAGCGACACCGCCGCGGCGATCGCGAGCGGGAGCACGAGATGGACTTCGAGCCAGGGCATCTTCTCGCCGGCCCATGAGAGGCCGACGAACATCGCCCCAAACCAGAGCAGGAGCCAGATGCGGACGGCGTTGGCCTTCAGAAACAGCCACAGCCCGCCGCCGACAGCCAGAAGCAGAGGGAGGAACTCATACAGGGGCGTGACGAGGCCGTAGTAGTAAAACGGCTGGTTCCCCCGCTTCACGTGGTGCTGGCCGAGCCAGTAATCGAGCGAACCCCATGTCCCCGAGAAGAAACCGCCGTGGCCGTGCCAGAAGGCGTTTTCCCAGGGCGCGGGCGTGTTGGTGAAGAACGTCGTAAACAGGAGGACGAATGGCACCCAGAAGAAAGCGGCGGCAATCGCCCATTCCTTGGGTTTCCACAGCAGGCCAAAGTAGGCCGAGACGACCAGGAGCACCATAACCATGGTGACCCTCAGTGTCTCCTCCTGCGCCACGTTATAGCCCTTATCACCGACGAACGGCAGCACCTGGATGGCGGCCGCAAACTGGGGCAACGCCAGCGTGCCCATAACAACCAGCGCGTCGCCCGCCGCCGGCAGGCGCTCGCGGCTAAAGGGCCTGCGACCTAGAAGCGGCCAGAAGGCCGCGACGATCCAGGCAATCGGCACGAGAGCTGCGGTCCGGAGCCCCACGGTCGTATCGTCGACTCGCTCGTCGGCGGCGCGCTTCCCCAGCTCCGCGGCCAGCACCAGGTTAAGGAAGATGAGGAGGATCGCGACGGTAATGAACGTCGTCTCCTTGGTCGCGAAAGCCATCGCCAGCGACGCGGCCATGCCATAGAGCCAGGGCGTCTTCTTCTCGTCCAGGTAACGCCACAGACAGATAACGGTCGCGAACGTCCAGACCGCCGTGAGGATGTCCTCACGGTCGAAGCGGCTGAAATAAAGCAGGGTCGGTGAAAAGGCGAGGAGTATCGAGGCGACGAGGACTGCCCGCATGCCGATCTGCCTGCGCAGGAGCAGGGGCATGCCAACGAGGATGGTCCCAAAGAGCGCGTGCGGGACCCGGGCCGTGTAGTCGGTAGCGCCAAGGAGAAAGAACGTAAGCGCGTTGATATGAAACTGGAAGGGCCCGTGCATCAACGGGTCGTGCTTATAGCCGCGGCCGTCGTAGAGGTAGAAGGAGAACGTGGCGTGAAGGCTCTCGTCGTGGTGAATGGCCCGCGTCCCGAGGTCCCAGAAGCGCAGGATGGCGGCGATCAGGACCACGCCCGCGACGGCGACGACTTCCCAGTTGGCGAGCACCCAGGCAAGCGCCCGGACCCGGTCCTGGCTGAGAGCGACGTCGCGGCGGCGGGGCAGAACGACGTCAGCCAAGCGATTCGTCCTTTCTCATCGCGCCCCTCCGGTCGCGCCCGCCTCGGCCCAAGGTACGCGGTAAATGACGGCCCGCCCCGCCGTCAGAGCCGCCGGAAGGCCGTCCGCAAACTTCTGCAGGCCGGCGGGAGGGTATTTCGCGCGCTCGACGCTTCCCACCATCACGTAAGTCACCCCATATTTTCGCAGGATGACGAGCGCCTCCGCCAGTGAGTCTGTCGAGTATGCGCGCTCGACGTCAGCCTGCCGCCGCGCCAGCATCTGGCCGTCGCGCCCCCACTGTCGTTCGTGACCCGGCCACCCCAGGACCGTTGGTACGCCGGTCCTGGCGGAGACGCGCCCCCCGACCGAATATTCGCCCTCGACTGCCTCGACGATCTTGTCGTCCGCCGCGGCGCGCTCTCTTAGCCACCTGAGCGCCGCGACCTCGTCGGGGTCCTCGCGGCTGGCGGAGGCCAGGCCGTCGAGCGTGCGACCGTTCGCGGTCAGTCCCGCCGTGCGCGAAAGGGTCGCTCCGACGGGGTACAAAAGCGAGCCGGCCACGACCAGCGCCGCCAATCCCGCCCAGGCGCCGCGAAAGAGGTCGCCGGCCGAAGCCCGAGCCGGCCGCCAGCGTCGCGCGAGCCAATAGCCTCCGTGCGCGCCCGCTATCGCCAGCAGCAGCCAGGCCTGGTAATACAGCTTGAAGACCGTATTCAGCCTGGAATTGAATACGTCCTTTATGAAGAACAGCTCGGCGCCAAAAATCAGGAGATAGCCTGCCGTCATGAGAGCAAGCGCGGGCGCAACGGCGTCGTCGCGATCGGAGTCCTCGTCGGTCTCACGC
Source organism: uncultured Dehalococcoidia bacterium (assembly GCA_964422735.1). Classification (GTDB taxonomy): domain Bacteria; phylum Chloroflexota; class Dehalococcoidia; order DSTF01; family WHTK01; genus CAYRCD01. The sequence goes on from CAYRCD010000099.1 coordinate 2,679, forward strand.
CACAGGGCCAGGGCGCTGAGGGCGAACGCGGCACCGAAAAACAGCGCGGTCAGCCAGTTCCAACCGCGGCCGGAGACGGCGTCACCGAGAGTGCGGCCGCCTTCGTCGCCGGCGACAACGACCACCCACAACGCCAGGAGCAGAAGCGGGATCGCGCACACCACGGCGGTGCGTATGTGAGTCGGGGCGCCCCGATGCCAGCTAAGACGGACCAGGGCGAGCGGCAGTGTCAGGGCGACGAGCGGCAGCCAGAAGAGGATCGCGTGAATCGGCCGCGTAGCGCCCGTACTCACCGCGCCGAGACCACTCGCCTGGCTGGAGAAGCTCACGTAAAACGGCATATATGCGGCGACGGCCACGAGCACGATGGCCGCCACGAACCCGGCTGACATCTTCAGGGCGACGGTCGCGCTCTTCGCGGTGCGCGCGTTCCGGGTCAGGACGAGGAGGATGAGAAGCGCGCCGAAGGTCGGCAGGTCCCACGTGTTCAGGAACCCGAGTCCCCCGATCAGGAGCCCGGCAATCACCAGGAGCCCCGGGTGCGTGCGCCAGAAGTCCAGGGAGAGCGCCTCCTGCGATTGAGCGAGCCCAATACCCAACGCGACCGCGGTCAGGACGTAGGGAATCGCCATCACGTGCGGGTGGAGGTCGCCCAGGAGGAAGCTGAAGAACGGGAACTCCATGATGCAGCCCGCGTCCGCGCACACGCGGGTGGCGCGCCACCACCACCAGAAGCTTGACTGTTCTGTTGGGTACCAACTCGCGCTCTCCTTAGCCTGGACCAGGTTCGCGATCCCTATCGAGCTGAAGAATGAATCAGAGCCGAAGCCGTGGGCGCGGGAGAACTCGAGCAGGCCTTCAAGGTTACCGAGCACCAGGAGGAGGACGGCGGCGGCAACGCCGGAGGCGGCCGCGAGCCTGAAGGTCGAGTTGCGCGCCAGGCGCACAAGGTTGAATCCGAGGCCGAAGGCGGCTGTTGCGGCGAGTGCGGCCGTCGAGGCCAGGCCAAGGTTGAAGGCAACCGCCGGCGGAACGGCCGCCAGCCGGCCGAGCACCGCCTGGATAACGTAGCCGAAGTAGTAGTAGCTGACGTGGAAGCCCGACAACCAGGCGTCGTCCGGCGGGTAGTAGCGGCTGTAGGTGACGGCGTTTAGAAACATGAAGTCCATCGGCTTCTCGGTGCCGCTGATCTCCGGGATGTAGGACCGGAGGTGGGCGGCGGTGAAGAGGGCGATGGTGAAAACCGCCTCCACGGCCACGATCACCGGCAGTCGTTCGCTAACGGCCTCCCTCAGCTCACGGTAGCGTCTGAGCAGGACACTGCCCGAGACGGCCGCCAGGGCGAGGAAACACCAGACGATGCTGCCCGGACGGTTCGGCAGGACGTGCAGCGAGAGGGCCAGCCAAAAGACGTAGGCGCCAAGGAGGACCGTAAGAGTCTTGGCGAATGCGTAGCCGCGGTCCGGGAGCCGCTGGAACGCGACGAAGGCTAGAGGCAGCCCGACGAGCCCCATCACCTCCAACACGAACCACCAGCGAAGGGTCTCCGCCATCTACAGGACTAACGCTCCCGGCGCCCGGCGCGGATCACGTCTCTACTCGAACAGCGCTTCGACAAACGCTTCAGCATCGAAGGGGCTCAGGTCGTCTTCGCCCTCGCCCGTGCCCACGAAGCGGACCGGCAGGCCGAGCTCGTCCGAGATGGCGAAGACGATGCCGCCCTTCGAGGTGCCATCGAGCTTGGTAAGCGCGATCGCCGTGACTCCGACGGCATCGGCGAACGCCTTCGCCTGGATCAGGGCGTTTTGGCCGGTAGTAGCGTCGAGGACAAGGAGAACCTCGTGCGGCGCCGTCGGGTCCTTGCGCTCGATCACGCGGCGGACCTTACGCAGCTCCTCCATGAGGTTGAACTTCGTGTGCAGCCTTCCGGCGGTGTCGATGATGGCGACGGCGGCGTTACGGCTCTGAGCGGCTCCAATTGCGTCGAAGGCCACCGCCCCGGGGTCGGCCCCCTCGCGGTGAGCGATGCATAGGGCGCCGACTCGTTCCGCCCAAACTTTGAGCTGTTCGATACCGGCCGCTCGGAAAGTATCCCCGGCGGCGACCACCACCTGTTCGCCTTCGCGCCGGTAGAGGTGCGCGAGCTTGGCGATGGTGGTCGTCTTACCCGTCCCGTTGACCCCCACCACGAGGATCACGCCGGGGCGCGGCAGCTCGCCGTTGTCTTCTTTTCCCCAGAGAGCGCCCCTGTGCGGCACCGACTCCAGGATGGAGACCATTTCGTCTTTCAGGAGCCCGTGGACCTCGTGGGCATCGCGCAGGCGCTCTTGCTCCACGCGGTCGCGGACGCGGGCCAGGATTTTCTCCGTGGTCTTCAGGCCGACGTCGGCGCCGAGCAGGACTTCCTCCAGCTCCAGCCATAGCTCTTCATCGATCCTGGTGCGATCGAGGATTCCCGCGATCCGGCCGAACCAGCTGCGACGGGTACGGGACAGCGCCTGCTCGGTCTTCTCTTCAACCTTTTCCTCGACTTTGACCTTCTCGTCGACCCTGGCGCTTCCCCGCCGGAACAGCGGCACCCTAGGAACCTCCGCGGAGTTCGAATTCTGGGGTCGTCGTGTGAGGGGTCATGTGAGTCAGGTTACGTTCCTTGCGCCTCAGGCGGGCAGCCCGTTCCTCCGGAGGTCGTCAAATGACGAGTCGGGGAAGCATTCACTCGATAGACCTGCCGGAGGACCTTGGTCGCTCACTCGGGTGGGGGGTCAGTAAGGCGTAGCGAGAGGACCTTAGAGGTGT
>CAYRCD010000100.1:0-4870 GCA_964422735.1 uncultured Dehalococcoidia bacterium
AGGATGAGGACACCGACAACGTCTCAGCAACCTCATTCTTCAGCACCCTGCTAGGAGCACGAACGTGGAGCGAATGGTCCACAGCGCCGAGCGCCTCGAGATGATCGAGACCCTGAAGCATATGCCCGTTGCCGTGCAAGAGGAGATCGTCGGCCTGCCTGAGAGCGTGCTTCGCTTCAAGCCGGCCGAGAACGAGTGGTCGATCAGCGAGGTCGTCGGGCACCTGCGAGACAAGGCCGAGGTCTGGGGCAAGCGACTCTACATGGTCTATAGCCAGACCGACCCCATGTTCGTCCTCTACGACCAGGAGCAGGCGGTTAAGGACAAGAATTACCAGGAAGCGGAGATCCGTGAGGTGCTTGCCGAGATGGGGCGGCTGCAGCTGCGGATCGTCGAGCTGCTGGACAGAGCCGTCGACTGGTCCCGCCTCGGCCGCCACCCGGAGATCGGCCGGCGCAGCCTGCACCAGTGGGTTGACGTTCTCCTGCGGGCTGAGAAAGACCACCTGGAGCAGATCCGCGGCCTGAAGCGGGCAGCTCGGGCGGTGCCCGCCGGCTGATGACGCGCGACGCGATCGTCGCCGGCCTGGCGGGCTTTCCCGAGCGTCTGAGCGACGCCGCGGCGGGCTTCGACGCTGTGAGCGCGGCGCGGCGGCCGGCATCCGGCGAGTGGTCGGTGATCGAGTTGGCCTGCCACATTCGCGACTACATGGAGATCTTCAATAGCCGGATCGAGCGCGCCCTGGCCGAGGAGAATCCGCGCGTCCAGAGCTACGACAACGCCGACCTATCGGCAAGCCGCGAGTACGCTTCCCAGGACCTCACCCGCGTGCTCACCGTAGCGACCGGGGTTCGGCGAAAGACCCTGGACCTGATCTCGCGAATGGGCGATGCCGGCTGGGCGCGAACGGTTGAGCACCCGACCTGGGGACGGAAGAGCATCGAGTGGCTCCTCCAGCGCTGCGCCGACCATGAAACCGAGCACGTCGAGGACATACGACGCCGCGAGGTCATCGGAACTTGACCAATCGCGCGCCTTAACCGTCCGGCGGGCCCAGAGCCAGGCCGATGAGACGGTAAGCGAGCTTCGCGGCCGCGTAGGCGCAGGCCTTGGGACCGAGGTCGGGAGCCAGCTCGGTGATGTCGAAGCCGACGATGCGCTTCGTGCGCGAGACCGTCTCCAGGAGCCGGCTCACCTCATCCCAGGTCAGGCCGCCGGGCTCGGGGGTGCCGACCGCCGGCATCTCGCCGGAGTCGATGCCGTCGAGGTCGATCGTGACATACACGTGGTCGCTCAGGCCCGCGACGATGGGACCGAGGTCGGGCAGGGACCGAAAAGCCCGCGGCGAGTAGAACGGCAGGTTGCGGGTGCGGATTAGCTCCGCTTCCTCGGCCGCGGCGCTGCGCAGGCCGACCTGGGTGACCGCCACGTCGTCGAGCATGCGCCTGATGCTGCAGGCGTGGTTATAACGGGTCCCCTGGTACTCGTCGCGGAGGTCGGCGTGAGCGTCAATGGCCAGGACGCTGAGGTTGGGATGGCGGCCGCGGTGCGCCCGGAACGAGCCGACCGCCACGGTGTGCTCGCCACCCAGGGTAACGAGGAACTTGCCGTCCTCGACGAACTCGCGGGCGACGGCCTCAACCCGGTTGATCATCGCCTCCGGCGTCTCGTTGGTGACGGCGACCGAGGGTGACGTATAGATGCCGTGCAGGTAAGGCTCATAGCCGAGGCCGACATCGAACAGCTCCATGTCCTCTGAGCTGTCGATGATCGCGTTCGGTCCGTCGCGAGCGCCGGCGCGGGCGGTAGTCGTCGAGTCGTAGGGGACGGGCAGGACCACGACGCGCGCGTTCTCGTATTCGCCGTAGGGGTGGGGCGGGGCCATGAAGGAGCGCGGCGGGTAGAAGCGGTCGTCGGTGGGATGGGGGAGGGTCATGGGCGTTATCCTAGTGGACTTTGATAGCAACGCAGGTTATCATAGTGTTTAGCCTCCTCCTATGATAAAGGTGCGCTGCCTTAGTCCGTCTCCGTGCTTTTGCTAACCACCGAGATGATTCCCCCCGCCAGATAGACGCGATCGCGCCGCTGGCCGGTAACCTCGCGGATAATGCCAACCCCCTCTAGGACGCTGATCGCCGTGCGAGCCGTCATCCACGTGACGCCGAGGCGAGACGCAGCGTAACCGATGGTCGTGGCCGGGCTAGCAAACAGCTGTTCAAGCAAACGAAGCGCAGAGTTTGGCGCCTTCGCGGCCACGAGTTGGTCGCGGTAGCTGGTGTGCAAGCCTAGCATGTCCCGCGATCGAGCAAATCCGTCCCTCGACTGCGCGACCACTGCCCGGAGAAAGAACCCGAACCAGGCGTCCCAGTCTCTTCGTTCGGTGACGGCGCGCAGGTGCTCGTAATACTCATCGCGATGAAGTTCGAAGAAAGGGCTCAGGTAGAGTACTGGCGTCGAAAGGAAGCCTCCGGCGATCAAGTAAAGCAAGATCAGGAGACGGCCGACGCGGCCGTTCCCATCCAGAAAGGGGTGAATCGCCTCGAACTGATAGTGCAGCAATGCGCAACGCAGCAGCGGCGGGATTTCGAGCTCTTCGTGCAAGAAGGACTCCCAATCACCAAGGCACGTCATCAGGTCGCTCGGCGGTGGCGGAACGTACGTCGCATCATTTAGCAGACAGCCAGGCGGGCCAATCCAATTCTGGCTCGTCCGGAACTCGCCGGCAGTTTTGTCTTCGCCTCGGACGCCCTGAAGCAGATGGCTGTGCAGCTCGCGCACGAAGCGCAGGCTCAGCGCCAGAGTATTTAGCCTGCTGAGACCGTAACTCAGGGCATCACGGTAGTTGCGGACCTCCAGCACGTCGCTGTGCGCCTGAGGAGCTGATTTGCCGGCCGCCTCGAAAATCGCCAGGTCAGAGAGAGACGCTTGAGTGCCCTCGATGCGGGAAGACAAGACGGCTTCTCGCTGACTGAGGGGCGCGATAAGGAGTCCTGGATTCGGCAAAGTTCGTGCCATTCCGGCAAGCTCGCCAAGCGACCGGTCAGCGCTCGACAAAAGGAACGCGAGGCTGGGCTTGATGTCGACCTCGCGAGGAATAGGATCCGGAAGAAAGGCGTCATAACCCTGCGGCGTCCGCATGAGACGGCCGGTGGGATTCGTGAAGGAAGCCCTGTCCATCGTTACGCCAGCCCACTATGATTAAGCTCGACGCTATCATAGCATAGCGGCCATGACTATGATAAGAGGCATAGGTATCTTAGTGAGAGCATATAACCTAAGCAGAGGCCCATTTTACCGTTGCTCTACGGTCGCCGCTCCTTCTCTCGCCCCGGCGGCCCGAAGTCCAGCTCCGGTAGGATGCGTGACTTCGCCTTCCCCCCGATCTCCTCGGCCAGAGCGCTGACGATGAGTGGCAGGGCCACCGTGGCTTCGACGTTCACGGTCGTGAAGTCGGCGTCGGGGGCGATCTTGCGCCAGGACTGGGCTTCCTCGAAGGTGCAGCCGGAGAGCCCGCCCCACTGGGGCTGGTCCATCGTCACCTGGATTCCGTATTTGTGGCCGGGCAGCTCGCGGCTGTAGATGTAGGCCGCGACTTCGGCTTGCTGGATGAAGTTCTTCGGTGTGCCGCCGCCGATGTAAATCACGCCCGTTCCCTTCGAGGTCAGGGCGATGTGCGAGGTCTCGAGCACGTCGCCGATGACGTCGAAGAGGAGCCGGTGGCCGCTACGCACGCGGCCCGTGGCGATCGCGAGGCCGTGGACGCTGTCGCCGATCGCGGGGCTGTAGATGGGCACGCCGTGTTTCGCGGCCGCGGTTAAGATTCCTTCCTGGTGCGCCATCGGCGCGAGGGCTTCGCCGATGCGCCGGAAATACTCTCGCGTTGAGTACGGGCGGTCCTGCTCGAGGGTCTGGGCAAAGGCGACCACGAACTCCTCGGCGTCGGCGAAATCTGTCTCCGGGGCGAGGACGTCGTAGAAGCGGTTGATGCGGCGGCGGCCAAGCTCCACGTCGTCGGCGTTCGGGCTGGTCTGCCAGTGAGGCTTGCCGAGGGTCTCGTAGACGTCGTGAAACATGTTGGCGCCGGTGCTGACGACCACGTCGACGAAGCGGTTCTCGACCAGGTAGCGGACCACGTTGCGCATGCCTGCCGGCACCATCGCCCCCGCCAGGCCGAGGAAGATCGTGACCTCGTCCTCGATCATGCGCCGCCAGATGCGGGTAGCGTTGGCCAGATTACGCGCCTGGAAGGAGGTGCCCGCCATCTGATGGATCAGTTCAGAGGCGGTGAGCTTCTCGCGCACATCGAAGGGGCGGACGTGCGTGTGGAGGAACTCGGTCACCGGTGACCTCCTCGTCGGGTTTGAGAGCGTCGGGGGCGAAGGACCGACAGTCGGCCCTATCGCGGGTTCGCGGTCAGCAGCCTAGCGTGATTCCACGAGCGCGCCGGCTACGGCTACCCGCTCCCGAAGGGCGATAGGCGTTGCCTGCGCGACGCTGTGGGGATACTCGAGGCCGCGCTCGTGTTTCTCGACCTGCGTATGACTGAGGTCGAAGGCGTCCGTCACGCGGTCGACCGCGCATTCGGCCTCGAAACCCTTGCAGGAAAAGATGTCGACCCAGACGATGCTGCGATCCGGGAAAGTGTGGATCGCGATGTGGCTTTCGGCAATGATCACGAACCCCGAGATGCCCCAGTCTTCGGGCTTTGGTCCGACGTATCGCAGGACGTGAGCCGGGGCGATCTTCGTCATGTTGATCTCGCCGGGCAGGCGGTCGAGGAGTGATCGCACGAGACCTTCGCTACCCAACAGCTCGCGGTCCCCGCCGAAGCCATCGATAGTCAGATGCATCGCTCACCCCTTTCTCTCCT
>CAYRCD010000101.1:0-4854 GCA_964422735.1 uncultured Dehalococcoidia bacterium
TCTCGACGCGTCTGTCGAGAAGGTCGTGGGGCGCCGCTGCGACCTGCCATGCGCCGTCGCGCACGGCCTTCGTCTGCGCCAGGAAGTCCGGCAGCGCTCCGGCGTCGAACTCGGCCTGGCGACCCTGCCGTTGAGCCAGGAGCTCCTGGCGCCGCCCTTCGAACTCGCGCTGAAGGGCAGCGATGAACCCGAGTGCGGCCGGCGTCAGTACCTGGTCGGTCAGCGGGTGCGACGGTGCGCGGACTTCTACCCCTGCCACGTGAGCATTCTAGCGCTGGTCGGGAATCCCCTCCCTCTGGGAGAGGTTAGGGGTGCGGGGCGTGACCCTCAGGTCACGTCAGAAACGCGCAACCACGACGGCCTGGCGCGCCCCCTCTAAGCCGGCGCGAAGAACGGCAGCGCGACCTCGTCCTGGTCCTCCCATTTCACCTTCACTCTCATCCCCACCTTCACCCTGTCCGGGTCGACGTCGACGATGTTCGTCATCAGTCGAAAGCCCTCGTCCAGGTCAACGTAGGCGACGGTGTAGGGGACGTAGTCGCGGAACAGTGGGCTGCGGTTAGCGCGCACCACGCTATACGTGTAGACCACGCCGGTGCCCTTTGATTCATTCCACTTGAGGTCGGGCGATCCGCACCTGGTGCAATGGTTCTTTGGGTAGAAGATGACGTTGTTGCAGGCACTGCAGGTCTGATAAGTGAGCTTGTGCTCCTTCGTCGCCCGCCAGAAAGGCTCGCTGTCGCGCTCCGGAAATCGCGGTAAAGGCCTTGGCATCTTTTCCCTCCTACCAGGCTGTCAGGATGCTTGCGGCGTGGCCCGCCGCACTACGGCCGGCCTGCATCTCCCCGCGTAGCCGCGGACTTCAGTCCGCAGATCGAGAGTCGAGGTATGCCGATCGAAAGCCGCCCCATTCCTCGTCTTAGTCCACCGCCAGGATGATGGTCCCGCCGGTGTGGGTGCCACCCAGGTTGCCGCCGTTGCCGTGCGACACGGCCAGCTTCGCGTTCGGCACCTGCGAGGTCGACTCGCCCCGTAGCTGTCGCGCCGCTTCCGTGAGCAGGAAGAGGCCGCGCATGCCCGGGTGGTTCGACGAGAGGCCGCCGCCGTCGGTGTTCAGCGCCGGTCCGCCGGGCTTGTCGTAACGCAGCTTGCCGTCGCCGACAAAGGCGCCGCCCTCGCCCTTCTTGCAGAAGCCGAGGTCTTCGAGGCAGCACATCACCGTTATCGTGAACGAGTCGTAGATCATGGCGACGTCGATCTCGCGCGGCGTGACGCCCGCCTCGCCGAAGGCCATGGGCCCGGACTGGGCGCCGGCGCTGATCGTGATGTCGCCGCCGTTCTCGCGGTACTTCGTCGCCTCGCCGGCGCCGATGATCCACACCGGCTTCTTCTTCGTGCTCCGCGCCACCTCGGGCGCGGCGATGACCACGGCGCCGCCCCCGTCCGAGACCATGCAGCACTCGTACAGGTGCAACGGGTCGGCGATCGTGCGCGACTCGAGGACGTCGCTGATCGTCAGCTCGACCGTGTTCATGAAGCCCAGGTCGACCATCGCTCGCACCGCCTCCGGGTTGCGCACGGCGTGGTGGCGCGTGTCGACCGAGATCTGTGCGAACTGTTCCGGCCTGGTCCCGTACTGGAACATGTGGCGGTGCGAGACCAGGGCGTAATTCGAGATCAACACCGAGCCCCAGGAGTTCTCCATGTTTCCGGTCAGGCTCGCCGGGCCCATCCCGCCCTGGAAGCCGCCGGTGCCGATGTTGCGCGACTGGCTGTGGGCGATCGAGCCGTAGCTCAGGATCGCCACCTTGCACTTGCCCGAGCGGATGGCGTAGAGGGCGTGTGCGGCCTGGAACTCGAAGGAGCTGCCGCCGACGCTCGTGGTGTCGATCACCGTCGGCTTGAGGCCGAAGTACTCGGCGAAGCTGAGGCCGCCGCCGCCGTAGTCGTAGATGGCGTCGATGTCTTGCCACTGGAGGCCGGCGTCGTCCAGCGCCGCCCGCACGCTGTCGACCCGGATCTGCATCTCCGTGACGCCCGGTCCCACCGCCCGCAGGGGATACTCGTGGATGCCGACGATAGCCGCGTCGCGTTTCTGTGTCGCCATGCGCACCTCCAGGATCCAACCAAACGGGACAGCGGGGGCGAGCCGGATTCTAGCACACGGTGATTGAGATTACGTACGCCGGACATTTCTGCGTAGGCCGGCATCTTCCCTGCTCCCGCAGTTGACGCAGGCCGGCCATTCAGCCCGGCCTCGCGCCCTCGCGCCGCCCTCTCCCGGAGGGCGAGGGAATCGCCGACCACGTAGTTGCCGGTTACCGGCTGTTGGTTGCCTCGCCGCCGCCGCCGCGCGGATGGCCTCGAGGAGCACGGCGTCGAACTTTAGGCCTCCCGCGGGGCGGGGTGGGCCGGCGACAGTGGCGAGCGCGGATCGCTCGTAAGGCGAATCGGGGATAATGGCCCGACTCCGAACACGGCTTCGTCGCGACCAAGATGACAAACAAGCCCCAAACAGCCCCCATCATCCGTGACGCGACCCTCGACGACCTCGCGCGCGTCGTCGCGCTCCTGCAGCAGATGTCGCTCGACGGCCCGCGGGAGGACGCCGGCCCGCCCCTGCCTCGCGCCTCGGCCGCTAAGATAACGCGATGAACGTCATCCGCAAGACCATGCCGGCGCAGGTCGAGGCCCTGCGCGAGCCCCTGTTCGCGGCCTACAAGGCCGTGGCGCGCTACCAGTTCGAGCGCACGCCCGAGTCCGAGGCTGCCATGCGCGCCGCCGTCGGCCGCGGCATCCCCCTCCTGCGCCCGTTTCGAAAGCTGCTTCCCCGCTTTAAGCAGCGGTACCTCCGCGCCCTCGATGAAGCGGCGTCCGACGCCATCCTCCTGCCGGCGTCCGACTTTCTCCTGCTCTTCGACGAGACCGTCTTCCAGATGCACGTCCGCCTGAGCCCACGTGAGCGCGGCTCCGCCCCGGCCCCCCTGGAGCCCTGGGGCCAGGCCCTCCTGGCCCTCCTCGACGACCGCCGCGAGTGGCGTGGTTCGCGCCGGCGTCTCTAGCGCCTTAACAGTGTCATAGGGTGTCACCCGTGTGACATGCGGTTTCTCAGCGACCTAGACCTCGGGAGCGAACGATAACCGATGGCTGAGCTCCTCATCCGTGACGCCACCATCGACGACCTCCCCCGCATCGTCGAGCTGCTCCAGCAGATGACGCTGGATTCGCCTCGCGAAGACGTTGGCCCTCCTTTACCCGACGCCTACTACGTCGCCTTCGAACGTATCCGCGCCGACCCCAACCATCGTCTCCTGGTTATCGCCCACGGCCGTGAGCTCGTGGGCACGGCGTCCTTCTTTGTCGTCCCTAACCTCTCCTACAAGGGCCGGCCGCACGCGATCGTCGAAAACGTGGTCGTGGACGAGAGCCAGCGCGGCAAGCGTTACGGCGAGAGGCTCATGCGCTTCTGCCTCGAAGAAGCGCGTCGCGCGGGCTGCACGCGTCTTTCGCTCTCGACCGACAAGCGCCGCGAGGGCGCGCACCGGTTTTACGAGCGCCTCGGCTTCAGGCCATCGCACCTCGGTTACCGATACCCCCTGTAGAGTCTGTTTGTGATGAGTGAAGCTGCGCCCGTTAGAGTGGCAATCATCGTCGGCGCGGCGTTTTCGCCCGGCATCTACGTCGTCCGGCAGCTCGCATCCCGGGGCGTAGACCTGGCCATCTGCGCCACAGTCGTGCTGAAGGCGCGGGCGCGTAAGGCGGAGCACCTGGGCGTGAGGGCGCGGCCGTTCGCCATGCTCCGCCATCAGCCCGACAGCGTGCGCCCGATCAGCGCCGAAGTGCTGGCGCACTTCGGCCGCGTCGACGTCCTCGTGCATCTCGCGGCGGACGACCTCCGACCCGGCACCTTCGGCGCCGACCTCTGCACCGAGGCCGTATTAGACGAAATCCCGGGGATGCGCGCCGTCGTCTATGTCTTCCGTGCGCCCTCCGAGCAACCGGAAGCGTGGGCGGAGGCGCTGGAGCGCCGGGGACTGGTTAGCGCCGCCATAGCCTGCGCCGAGAGCGACAAGGCCGCCGCCATCGCCGCCAGGGTCTGGCAGGCCTGCGCCGCCATCGGACCCGTCTGACCGTATTCGCGGTTCTTGGTTCCTGGCTACAGAAGGTGCAACAAGCCTTCGTTCGTCAGTGGAATTGCCATCTTTGGCTCGAGCTCGGTCGGCCTCGCATCTAGGGTTGCTTATGATGCTGATTACCTAGAGCGATGCTGCTCCCTCTCATAGGCGAGAGCCTCGGCTTTGCTCTTGTGGATCGTGCCCTGCGGATGCTCCGGGGGTGAGTAGATCGTGTAGAGCTTCAAAGACTCCGCCACCGAAGTGTTGACGATGTTGTGCCGCGTGCCAGCAGGGATGACGACGGCCGAGCCATCCTCCAAAGCGTGCTCCTCACCATTCAGGATGGCCTTCCCCTGTCCGCCCTCGACCCGGATGAATTGATCCACATCGTCATGCGTCTCCAGGCCAATTTCCTCACCGGGCGCGAGCGACATCACTACGAGTTGGCTGTGCGGTCCCGTAAACAGGACCTCACGAAAGTACTCGTTTTCCAGTGATTTCTTCTCGATGTTGGTCAAGTATCCCGCCATGTCTGTTTCCTCCTCAATGGTGTAGAGGGCGATCTCAAGCAGCGCGCCGCCGCCGAACGGACCTGCGCTTAAGCTGCGAGCGAACCGCCGAGGAACGCAAGGCAGCCGAGATGGCGACGGAGAGTACGGGGGTGCAGCACCAGGTCATACGCCCGCGCGCTGGCGCATGAACTCGGCGAGCCACGCCGCCTCCCGAGATCCTTCGTTCT
>CAYRCD010000102.1:0-4698 GCA_964422735.1 uncultured Dehalococcoidia bacterium
CGGGCGTCTCGATCTCGATGAAGCCGCGATTGGACAGAAAGTTGCGGACAAACCGCGTCGCTTCATGGCGGAGCACGAGGTTTCTGTGCATCCGCTCGCGTCGCAGGTCGAGGTAGCGATAGCGCAGCCGCAACAGCTCTTCGACCGGCGTCTCTTCGTTGATGTAGAACGGCGGTGTCTTCGCCGCGTTCAGGACCGTGACGGCGCTCGCGGCGACCTCGATGTCTCCCGTCGGCAGATTGACGTTCTCGGTGCCAGGGCGTCTTTGGGCCACCACGCCCCGCACCTGGATGACGTACTCCGTCCGGGCGTCGCTGGCCACGGCGTGGGCCGCGGCGGCCGTTTGCGGGTTGACCACGACCTGTACCAGGCCGGTGCTGTCGCGGAGGTCGAGAAAGATCAGGCCGCCGTGGTCGCGGCGGCGGTGGACCCAGCCGGCGAGCGTCACCTCGCGGCCGGCGTGCTCCTTCGTTAGCTCACCACAGTAAATACTCTTTAACACCAGCGCCTCCGATGCGGGACCACGTACCCGGCCGTGTAACCGCGTAGGCGGGCCGCTTTAGCTGCCCGTGACTCTCAGACACAGCAAAGCCCGCCACAGGCGGGCCGTGGTTGCAGTGTCACATCGGAGCGCTAGTGGGTCAAACTCGAACGCCGTCCGGCCCCGCGCGCGGCCCGCCGATGGGGGAGCGAGGGGCCTGGGCGTTCGACTTCTTACGCCGAGGTGTGGCCCTCGCTCGGGCTGGTATCGTGCTCCGCGCCCTTCTTACTCCGCAGCCTCATGAAAGCGAAGACGGCGGCGATGATCGCGCCTATGATTGGCAGCTTCTTCATGTCGTTCCTCCCGCTAAACGGGCCACTCCCGACTTCTTACACTATAGATTCGGTCGCCCCGCACGTCAAATTCAGGCGCGTGCGACGAAACATCAAGCGTTGTTGGGGTCCGCTTGGTCGCGGCCAAATCGTGATGTTGTTGAAGCTAGCGGAAACTAAATCAACACAACAACTTCCACCGGCCGGCCGATTGCCTCTGAGCGTGCCCACGTTCTTCCGCTACACTCCGTGCATGAGCGACCGCGCGCACTTCTCCGTGTACGTGCACATCCCCTTCTGCACGGCGAAGTGCACCTACTGCGACTTCAACTCTTACGCGGGCCAGGACTCGCTCATGGCGCCTTATGCCGGCGCCGTGGCGCGTGAGGCCGTGATCTGGGCGCCTCACCTCTGGGGTCGTCAGGCTCGGACGGTTTTCTTCGGCGGCGGCACCCCCAGTCTTATGCCCGTCGACCACATGGCGATCATCGTCGCCGCGCTGCGCGACAGCTTCGACATCGCCGGCGACGCTGAAATCACGCTCGAGGCCAACCCCGGCACCGTCGACGCCGTCCACCTCGCCTGCCTCCGGCGCCTTGGCTTCAACCGGATCAGTTTCGGCGTCCAGTCCTTCCACGAGGACGAGCTGCTGATGCTCGAGCGTATCCACGGCCGGCGCGAGGTGCTCGACGCGGTCAGCTGGGCGCGCGCTGCCGGCTTTGAGAACATCAACCTCGACCTCATCTTCGGGCTTGCCGGTCAGACTATGGCGCGCTGGCAGGAAAATGTCGAAACCGCCCTCGCCCTCGCACCCGACCATCTCTCGCTCTACGCCCTCACCCTCGAGGAGGGCACGCCTCTTACCCGCGACGTCGCCCGCGGCCGCGGCTCCGGACCCGACCCCGACCTCCAGGCCGATATGTACGACTGGAGCCGCGACCGCCTCCGCGCGGCCGGACTCGAGCACTACGAGATCTCGAACTGGGCTCGGCCCGGCCGCCGGTGCCTCCACAACCTGACCTACTGGCGCAACGGCGACTGGCTCGGCCTGGGCGCCGGCGCCCACTCTCATCTCTTCGGCGAGCGCTTCGCCGCCGCCGCGAGCCCCTCCCGATACATCGCGCTGACCAATGACTCCGTAGGTGATGCATTCAGCCTGGGGGCCAACCCGCCGGCCGGGATGCGCCAGATCACCTTCCGCGAGACCTACGACCGCGCCCGTGAGATGTCGGAGACCGTGATCCTTGCCCTCCGCCTCCGGGAAGGTCTCGATCTGGCCGAGTTCCGCCGTCGCTTCGAAGTTGGCCTCGAAGACGCCTTTGGTCAGGCCTTGAACGAGACCGCGGAACTCAACCTGACTGAGGTCACCGACGGGAGACTGCGGCTACGCGAAGAGGCAGTGCTACTCGGTGATGAGGCCATGCTCCGGTTCCTGCCCGGCTGAGAAGGGCCGGTTCATAGACCGTGAAGCTCCCGGATCGCCGCCAGCAAGGCCGAAATGTCCGGCGCCGATGCCGGCGGGGCCGGCCCCATCGGGTCCGGTGTTGGCTCCACGCCCAGCAAGGCCTCTATTGAGCTCCGCACCGACCACGGCAGCCCGGTGAGGTGGTAGCCACCCTCCAGGCTGGCTACGATGCGGCTATCGCAGACCTCGCCCGCCAGGTCGCGCAGGCGCCGGATGAGGGCCGCGTAACCGGCGCTTGAGAGGCGCATCTCCGCTTCGTCCACGGGATCGTCCCAGTGGGCATCGTACCCGGCTGAGACCAGGATGAGCTGGGGGCCGAACCGCCGCACCGCCGGTACGACGATTTCGTCGAACACGGCTTCGTACTCGGGATCGCCGCAGCCGCCGGGTAGAGGCATGTTCACGGTCGCGCCGTAGCCTTCGCCGGCGCCCGTCTCGCGCCAGTGACCGGTGCCGGGATAGAAATGATTTCTGACGCTCGAGACGTACTGGTGCGTGGAAACGTACAGGACGCTCGGGTCGGAGTAGAACGCGTCTTGAGTGCCGTTGCCGTGATGGACGTCGACGTCGACGATCGCCACCCGCTGCAGTCCGAGGCTGTCGCGGGCGTGGCGGGCCGCCACCGCGACGCTATTGAAGAAGCAAAACCCCATCGCCATCCCGGCGATGGCATGGTGGCCGGGCGGCCGGGTCAGGCAGAACGCGCTCTCGAACTCACCGCGTATGACGGCCTCGACGGCGCCGACACAGGCGCCGGCCGCGCGCACGGCTGCCGCGAAGGTCCCGGTGTTCGCGATCGTGTCCGGCAAGAGCATGACGGGACCGCGGGCGCCCACGTGACGCATCTGCTCGATGTGCGCGCGCGTGTGTATGCGCGCGAGCTCATCGTCCGTCGCGTCGCGGCAGAGCGGATGTTCCAGGCAGCCCCACAGACCCGACTCCTCCAGGAGCGCCAGGCAGGCCTGAACGCGCGCAATACTCTCCGGATGGTCGAGGGTGTCGTGGCCGAGAAATAGCGGGTCGTAGTAGAGGGCTACCGGCTTCATCGCATGGCAGCCCGGCGCTGCATGGCTTCGATGGCGCGGGCAACGGCGGGGAACGCAACATCCGTCGGGGCCTCCGCCAGGGAGAACCAGCGTACGTCATCGATGAGGTCGGCAGGGCGCGGCTCACCGGACTTTATCCTGCACACATAGACGATTGAGATCATCGGGATTGCGACCTGGTTTCTGCCATCGAAGAACGTGTCCTCGAACACACCAAGTATGTCCTCGACCGCTACCTCTATGCCCATCTCGCGCCGGCACTCACGGATGAGCGCCGCCTCGATCCGGTCCGGCGCGTTGAGAAAGTTTCCCGGCAGGTCCCACCCTCGGGGATGCCGCCCAAGCAGTATCTCAAGGCCTGATGCTCCATCGCGCACGATGAGCGCCTCCACGGACGGCTTAGGGTTTTGCCAAAGCACAAAACCGCACTTCACGCACACAGGGTGCTCGATCCCAGCGTAGTGAATCGCCCGCCAGTCCAGGCGGCCCCTGCAGCTCGGGCAGAAACGAATTTCCAGGACTGGCATCAGACTTCCTCCTGACGGTCCCTGTCCTGCGGATGCTTCACCGCCCGCACCACGACGTACCCACCAGAGCGCGCTGCGATCTCCGCGTTGCCGAACGCGCGCTCGACTTCCTTGCCCAGGCTGAGCAGGCGGTTCACGACCATGAACAGCTGGCCCCGCGGCTTGAGGACGGCGTATGCGCCCGCTACAAGCTCGTCCAGGACCTCGCGGCCGCTGTGGGTCGGCGGGTTGCTCGCGACCACGTCGAAGCGCGATTTCCGCGGCAGGTCGCGGACGCCGTCGCCAAGCACGACCTCTGCGTTCAGCACTCGGTTAAGGGCCAGGTTCCGTTCCGCCAGCCTCGTTGCCCGGATGTCTGCATCGACGAGCACGGCATGACCCCTGGTCGCCAGCTTCGCGGCCACGATCCCGATCGCCCCGTAACCGCAGCCCAGGTCCAGCACCCGCGCGCTCGGAGACACCTTCATAACCTCGATCAAGAGTCGCGTCCCCGCGTCGAGTCCTCGATGCGCGAACACCCCCGCCTGCGTTTCGAGGTGCAGGTCGAACCCGCGAAGGCGCTCATGATTCACAGTAGTCGCCATAGCGGTCACTATAATTGCCTCCACCGAAGGAGTGGTTCTTGAGTTCTGAATGGAGCGGGAGTGCAGAGGACGCGGCGCCTCTGCCAGGGGGTTTGGGGGGTGTCCCCCCAACCCTCTTCCTTCTGGTCGGGCGGAGCAGGCCAACCGGGATGCGCACCCGGGCCCATGGGGCCTTCGAGCCGCAATGTTCGTAATCGGTACCGCTGGTCACGTCGACCACGGCAAGTCCACGCTCGTCCAGGCCCTCACCGGCATAGACCCCG
>CAYRCD010000103.1:0-3981 GCA_964422735.1 uncultured Dehalococcoidia bacterium
CTAACGTTCAGCATAAGGCGCGGCGGGCGCACACCAACCGCCTGTGCTCGCTGGCCGTCGGCTGCCTTCCGTCGCCTGCATGCAGAGGATAGCCGGCACGCCGTCACCAATATCCTGATTATTCGGCACCAGTCGGCCCTGGTCTCGCGAGCGGTGGCGAAGGCTCTATTAGGGCGAAAGCGATGGCTTCGGTCAGCGCCATCGAACGCCCCCGGGCGTTCGCTTCTTCGATTGTGTCGCGGCTCAGTCCCCGACTCGCCGTCTCCAGACTGCGCTCGAGATCGGCACGCCACGCGGGCGGCGGGCCGGCGCCGATGATGCGGCGGAGGGTTGTCGCGGTCGCGGCCAAGCACTGAGCACGAAGCGGCTGGGCTTCGTCGGCCGCTAGGCCGGCAAAGCCCTCGAGGACGAAGGCAAGGCCTCGCCGGTCTCCTATGTCCCTGAAGATCTGCAGGCTCTCGGCGAGGTGCGCGCGGGCCAACGCGTACTCCCCCTGATCGCGCGCCAGGCGCGCGGCCGTGCTCAGCACGTTGGCGGTGTTCTGCCGGTCACCGAGCTCGCGCCAGAGCGCCAGACTTTCGTCGGTGCGGGCTCGCGCCACGTCGAACTTGCCTGCCGCCCGGGCGACCATGGCGAGGCCGCCCAGTGTCCAGCCCATGCCGACCCGGTCGCCGAGCTCTCGCCACAAGGCTAGGCTCTGGTCCAGGTGGCTCTCGGCGAGGTCGGCATCACCCAGATCGCGAGCGATGACACCGAGGTTGCCGAGGGCCGCCGCCATCGCTTCGGTGTCCCCAGCCTGCTTGACCAACCCGAGGCTCTCTTCGAGCAGCGATCTGGCGGCGACATGGTTCCCCTCGTAGCGAGTGAGCATGCCGAGAAGGACGAGGCCCCAGCCGATCCCGTGGATATTGCCCAGCTCGCGGTAGATGTCGAGGCTCTCCTCGAACCACGCGCGCGCCTCGACATAGTCTCCCTGCTGGTTGGCGAACCCGCCCGCCGCCTGCAAGGCCTTGGCTCGGGCTGCGGTACGCGTCCGGGCCGCCGGCAGTGCGAGCAGCGCGGACGTCCACTCCCGTCCCTCCGCGAGGTATCCGCGGCTGCGCCAGAAGCGCCGGAGCGCGGCGGCCAGGCGCAGGCCATAGTCGGCCGGTCCGTGTCGGATGAACCAGGAGAGCGCCGCGCGTAAGTTGTCGTGGTCCTCCTTCAGGCGATCCAGCCATTCGGCGACCACACTCACGACGCCGAGGAGACCGGACTCGGCTCGCTCGGCGAATTCGAGACAGTAATCGGCATGGGCTTGTTGGAACCGATCGGCTTCCTCGGCGTCGGTCAGGCGTTCCAGTGCGTACTCACGAATCGTCTCGAGCATCCTGAAGCGCAAGTCGCCGCCCTTTTCTTCCTGGCGCAGCAGGCTCTTGTCGACGAGCGACGCCATTCCGTTGACCACGTCCAGGCTCGCATCCGGCCCACCGCCTCGGGCCACTGCTTCTACAGCGGTCAGTGTGCAACCGCCGACGAACACCGCGAGGCGGCGAAACAGCATTTGCTCGCCGGGCGTCAGCAGGTCGTAGCTCCAGCCGATCGCTTGGCGAAGGGTCTGCTGACGGGCGGGCAGATCCAGCGGCCCGCTCGTCAGCACGGCCAACCGGTGGTCCAGCCGCGCGAGCAACGCCCGAGGCGAGAAGACGTTGACGCGCGCGGCGGCGAGCTCGATGGCCAGCGGCAGCCCATCGAGGCGATGGCAGATCTCGGCGATCGCGGACGCGTTCCGATCGGAGACGGCGAAATCGGGGTTGGCGGCCTGCGCCCGCTGGGTGAACAGCCGAATCGCCTCGTAGCGTGTCAATTGGTCGGCCGGTTGCGCCAGCGGGCGATCCGGCAGGGCCAGTGGGGGCACCGGGAACTGACGTTCGCCGCGCAGGTGCAGGGCTTCCCGGCTGGTGACGAGGGCCTTCAGTCTGGGACACGTCGAGAGGAGCTCGGCCACCTGGGCCGCGGTGGCGAGGACGTGCTCAAAGTTGTCCAGCACGAGCAAGAGCTGACGATCGCGCAGGTGTTCCTTGAGACTGTCCAGGATCGGCCGGCTGGTGACCTCCTGGACCGACAGCGTCTTGGCGATGCTCGGGATCACGAGATCCGCGGAGATGACGGGAGCCAGATCGACGAAGAACGTGCCGTCGGGGAACTCGCGGAGAGCGTCCGCAGCGATCTGAAGGCCGAGGCGGGTTTTCCCGACTCCACCGGGGCCGGTGAGCGTGAGCAGCCGCGTCTCCGGGTGCTGGAGGAGACCACGCGCCCTGACGACCTCACGCTCGCGACCGATGAGGGGTGTGGGCTGGACCGGGAGATTATTAGGGAAACTTTCGAGCGTGCGGAGGGCCGGGAAGTCCACGGCCAAGCCGGGTGCCACGAGCTGAAAGACACGCTCTGGCCGCTGCAGGTCCTTGAGCCGATGGTCGCCGAGGTCCCGGAGATCCGCCGCGGCCGGCAGCGCCTCCCGCACCAGTTCGGCCGTGGCCGACGAGAGCAGCACCTGTCCACCGTGAGCAGCATCCGTGAGTCGCGCGCAACGATAGAGGGCTGCGCCGAAATAGTGGTCGCCCTGTCGCTCGACCTCTCCCGTGTGCAGTCCCATTCGCACTCTGAGCGGACCGACCTCGCCCCAGGCCGTCGCATGGAGATCTTGCTGGGCCCGAACCGCCGCTGCGACCGCGTCGCGGGGAGATGCGAACGCCGCATAAACGGCGTCGCCGACCGTCTCGAAGACCGAGCCATAATTCTGCTCAACCGTCTCGCGCAGAATGGTGTGGTGCTGCGTGATAGCGCTGCGATAGGCCTCAGGATGCCGCTCGAGGAGCCGCGTCGACCCCTCGACATCCGTGAACAGAAAGGTCACCGTGCCTGATGGCAGAGCGGGCATGGTCGAGCTCACGCGGCGCGTCGCATCTGTGCCTTGGCGCGCCCAAGCACAAGGGCTTTCTTCGCAGCTTCCGATTGAACCACCGCTTCTCCCTGACGGCTAACTAGAAATAGACGAAACCAGATAGTCCGCCGAAGGGTGCATCGGCAGCAGTCTATCACCGCCGGGGATCAACCCCTCGACGGAGGGGAATGATGCGGAATCCTCCTGAGTTCGGCCCCGGCTAACTCCGCGCTCCGAGGAAATTGACCAGGGCGGGGAGGAAGCGGTCGGAGTCTTCGACGACGGCGCAGTGCATGGCGCCTGGGAGAATGAGCAGCTCCGAGCCCGCGATGCGCTCGTGGATGACGCGGGCCATGGCGGGCGGGGTGCCGGGGTCCTGCTCGCCGACCACGACCAAGGTTGGGCAGCGGATGGCGCCGATGCGCTCCGTCAGGTCCACGAAGCCGATGGCGCGGATGGCGGCGGCATAGCCGCGCGGATCGCTCTTCCGAAGCATCGCGGCGATATGCTCGACCGCGTCTCGGCGCCGCGTGCGGAACGCCTCCGTGAACCAGATCGCCATGGTGCGGTCCACGAGGGCCGCCGTCATGCCCTCGCTCTCCGCCACTCGAATGCGGTCCTCCCACATCGGGCGCACGCCGGGACCGTAGCAGGCCGTCGTGTCGCAGAGCACGAGGCTCTTGATTCTCGACGGACGCGTGAGCGCCGCCGTCATGCCGATGAGCCCGCCCATGGAGACACCTACGAAGTGCGTCTCCGTGATGCCGAGGGAATCCAGGAGATCGAAGAGATCGCCCGCCATCTGCTCGAGGGTGTAGGGGCCCGCGGGGATCTCGGAGCCGCCGTGGCCGCGCACGTCGTAGCGCAGGACGCGATAGCGCTTCGTGAGGGTCGCCACGTGGTCGTCCCAGAGGGCGAGCGTGACGCCGAGCGGGTGGGTCAGCGTGACGACGGGCGCTCCGGAAGGGCCTTCGAGGCGGTGGTTAGTCTTCATGAAGCCCTCACCCTTGATGCCCCCTCATCGTCTCAGCCCTCGCCTCACCACTCGAAGCGAGCGT
>CAYRCD010000104.1:0-3731 GCA_964422735.1 uncultured Dehalococcoidia bacterium
GGAACGAGTCGTCGTCGGTCCCTTCGCCGGACCCGATGACGAGGTCGCTGACCGACACGCCCTCAAGGACGCGGTTAGTCATTTACCCCCGACCTTCTCAAACGAAACTTGGGTGTTCCTCCCTGAGAGAGATTGACCCAGGGACGGCTCGTTTCTATAGTTTACACACTATAATGTTTTTTTATCAGCCGCTCCCGATAATTGGCTCGGTGGGAGCTAACAGACAGTGGAAGTAGTTTTTGAGCCGCCCGCGACCTGTCCGCAATGTTGGAGAATTCCCCTCTTCCTTGAGACATGCCGCTTGGGGCCGCCCTGCTCCAGAACCTCATTGAGCGCGGGCTCGACCCGGAGACGCCGCGGCTCTACGTTGTCGACGACGTTTGCCGCTTGTAGATTCCGACAGCGTTGAAACCTGGGCTCATGACCAACGATCGCGTCGCGACTCATCGGGTCGTGATTATCGGCGGAGGCTTCGGCGGTCTAAGCGCCGCGCGCGGTCTAAGACGGACGCCCGTGGACGTCACGCTGGTCGACCGGCGCAACTTCCACCTTTTCCAGCCTCTTCTCTACCAGGTGGCGACCGGTGGTCTCTCCCCCGCAAATATAGCGGCGCCATTGCGCTCGATCCTGCGTCGCCAGGCGAACACTCGCGTTGTTCTAGGCGACGCGATAAGCGTCGACCCGGAACGGCGCGGCGTGGCGCTCAGCGACGGCGAGCTGGCCTTCGACACACTGGTCGTAGCAACAGGAGCGCGGCACCACTACTTCGGCCACGAGGCGTGGGAGGCGCTGGCGCCAGGTCTGAAGACACTCGAGGACGCGACAGATATCCTCTGCCGTATCCTGCTTGCTTTCGAGGCGGCAGAGCGAGAGCAAGACCCCGAGTTGGTCAAGCGCTGGCTGACCTTCGTCATCATTGGGGGTGGGCCGACTGGCGTTGAGCTAGCCGGCGCAGTCGGAGAGATCTCCAACTACACGCTGAGACACGACTACCGGTCAATTCGCCCGGAAGAGGCGAAGATCATTCTTCTAGAGGCGACGGATCGGGTGTTGCCAACTTACCCGCCACCGCTCTCGCTGCGGGCGGAGCGCGACCTGGCGCGCCTCGGCGTCGAGGTGCGGACAGGGACCGCGGTCACTGAGGTCCAGTCTGGCGCGGTCATCCTTCACCGCGGCGAGGAGAGCGAGCGTATAGAGACGAAAACGGTGCTCTGGGCGGTAGGCACCATTGGCTCGCCATTAGGAAAAGCGCTCGCTGAAGCGACTGGAGCCCAGACCGACCGCAGCGGTCGGATCGTCGTCGGCCCGGACCTGAGCCTGCCGGGATATCCAAACATCTTTGTCCTCGGCGACCTGGCGCACTTCGAGCAGGACGAGGAGTCACTGCCAGCAGTCGCGCCGGTGGCGATGCAGCAGGGACGCTACGTGGCTGAAGTGATCAGCAGTCGGCTGCAAGGCAAAACGCCGGCATCGCCGTTTCGCTATCGAAACCGCGGCAGTATGGCGACGATCGGCAGGTCCGCGGCTGTCGTGGACCTCGGCTGGCTCCGGCTTACGGGGTCCGTTGGCTGGCTTATCTGGCTGTTTGTACATCTAATGAGCTTGGCCCAGTTTGAAAACCGGCTCCTCGTCCTAATCCAGTGGGCCTGGAACTACCTGACCCGCAACCGCTCGGCGAGGCTGATCATAGGTCAGAACTCCTCTTCGTTGCAGGAACAGTTCACGTCAGGTCCATCGGGCGAATCTGGTGGCTTCTGAGCGCGTCGCAAAGTCAGAGCAATCCCCCTCGTCAACGAGAAGCTGTGCACCGCGGAAGTGGCGGTGGCGTGGTCGGGCTGTAGGGGAAGAAGGAGCGCGGCTCCAGGCCGCGTTTCCGTTTGTCCGAAATCTCGCCGGGTTAGCCGACCGTCTCCTCCACCTTGCCCTCTTCCGGCTCCGCGAGCTTCTCGTAGGTCATCCGGTAGAGGTTGGCGTAGATTCCGTCTCCGGCCAGCAACTCCTCGTGCGTGCCCATTTCGGCGATGCGGCCGTGGTCGAAGACAAGGATGCGGCTCGCCTCACGGATCGTCGACAGGCGGTGGGCGATGACGAACGACGTGCGGTCGCGCAGCAACTCGCGCAGGGCCTGCTGGATGATGACCTCGGTGCGCGTATCGACGTTCGCCGTCGCCTCATCCAGGATCAGGATGCTGGGCCGGGCGAGAACGGCGCGCGCGAAGCTAATCAGCTGCCGCTGGCCGACCGATAGGTTCTGACCGCGCTCATGCAGCTCGGTGTCGTAGCCGTTCTCCAGCCGGAGAATGAAGTCGTGAGCGCCAACGGCCTTCGCCGCCTCCTCGACCTCCTCGAAGGTGGCGTCGAGCCGGCCGTAAAGGATGTTGTCCTTGACCGTTCCCGAGAAGAGGAACGGGTCCTGGAGGACGACGCCGGTGCGGCGGGTCAGGGACCCTCGTTGGATAGTCTGCAGGTCGTGGCCGTCGATCAGGATGCGGCCGCGTGTGATCTCATAGAAACGCAGGATGAGGGCGGTGAACGTCGTCTTGCCGGCGCCGGTGGCACCGACGAGCGCGATCGTCTCGCCCGGCTGGACGTGGATGTTGATGTCACGCAGGACGGGAACGCCCTCGACGTAGTCGAAGTCGACGTGGTCAAACTCGACCTCGCCCCGAACGTCCTCGAGTTCGATCGCGTCGGGTGCGTCGACGATCTCCGGCTTGGTGTCGAGGACCTCGAAGCAGCGAACGCCGCCGGCCATGGCCCGCTGCAGCTGGGTGTACTGCATCACGAGGTCGCGCACCGGCTGGAAGAAGCGCTCGATCGAGAACAGGAAGACCGAGAGGCTGCCGAGGGTCAGGTCACCGTTGAGGACCTGGCGGCCGCCGTAAAGGATAACGAGGGCGGTCGACGCCGATGAGAGGACCTCGACCATCGGCATGATCGCGGCCAGGAGGCGGCCGGCCTCGATATTCGCCCTCATGTTATCGGAGTTGACGCTGGAGAAGCGCTCGGCGTTTACCTCTTCACGGCTGAGGCTCTGAATCACGCGCACACCGGAGACGTTCTCCTGGAGGTTCGAGTTGACGATGGCGATCGCCTGGCGCACGCGCATGAAGGCTCGGCGTGCGTATATCTGCCAAACGCCGGTGACGAGGACGAGAATGGGCACGACGCTAAACGCGACCAGTGCCAGCTCGAGGTTTCGTCCGGTGACGAGGTAGATCACAACAGCCAAACCGATGAAGTCGCCGAAGATCGTGAGGAAGCCCGATGTGAGCAGCTCCTGCATCGACGTGACGTCGTTCTGGACGCGGGACATAACGCGACCGGTCTCATTGTTGTCGTAGAACCGCAGCGAGAGCTTCTGGAGGTGGGCAAACATCTCGATCCGCAGCCTGAGGAGCACGCGATGGCCGACCCAGCCGGCGTGGAGGAGCTGCATGTACATTCCCAGCCAGGCCCCAAGGGCGAAGGCGAGGAAGATCAGGCCGTTCTTGGTTACCTCTTTGGTGTCGCCGCGCGCCGCCGCGTCGATGGCGTTGCCGATCACGGCCGGCTGGTAGTTCGCGAGGATTGCCGTCATCACGACGCCGGTTACGGCCAAGACAGCCCGGCGCTTGAAGGGCTTGATGTAGCCGGCGAGGCGGGTTACGACCTGGTGGTTGTAGGCGGCGCCCAGCTCTTCGTCGTCCCAGGCGTCGACGCTGCGGCGGAGGCCCTGCATGCCCATGCCG
>CAYRCD010000105.1:0-3002 GCA_964422735.1 uncultured Dehalococcoidia bacterium
TGCCATACGGATTGTCCTAGAACAGCCCTCGCGAGGAAAACATGAGCAGAGTGAAGCGCGGCGTCGCCGGCCATCGACGCCACAAAAAGATCCTCGAGCTGGCTCGCGGCCACAAAGGCCAACGGCATCGTCTCTTCCGCAGGGCGAACGAGAGCGTCCTGCACGCCCTGGATTACGCGACGCGAGACCGGCGCGACAAGAAGGGATGGTTCCGGCGGCTTTGGATCCAGCGGATCAACGCCGCCGTCCGTCCACACGGCATCTCCTATAGCCAGTTCATCCACGGCCTGACGAAGGCCGGCATAGGCGTCGACCGCAAGGTGATGGCCGACCTGGCAGTGCGCGACAGCGCCGCTTTCGGCGCTCTCACGCAGGCCGCGAAGGCCGCGCTCGCGTAAGGCTGAGGCGCGCCGCTCGGAGGCGCCCGCTTAGGGGCGCCTCCCGTTTTCGGGCGACGAGTGAGACGTCAGCCCACACCAAGGAGGGGCGGATGCGACGGCCCTCAAGGTCGCGGCGAAACGCACGCGCCGCGCCGTCCCGCTAAGAACCTCTGAGCTCCGCGCCCAGCTCGCGCTCGAGACGCCGCACGATGCGGCGGCGGGCGTCGGCGGCCTCGCCTTCTGTAAGCGTCCGGTCGCGCGCCTGGAAATAGACCTGGTAGGCAAGCGAGCGCTTGCCGGCGGCGAGCGGGGCCCCGTCGTACACGTCGAAGAGACGGGCGTCGGAGACGAGAGCGCTCGACTTGATCAGCAAAGCGACCTTGGCGGCCGGGACCGACGTGTCCACAATTACAGCCAGATCCTGGATTACCGCCGGGAAGCGCGAGACCGGTTCGTGGTGAACGACGCCCGGCAGGCGCTCCAGCACGTCCTCGACGTCGATCTCGAAGAGGAACGCCGGACCTGAGATTCCGAGCCCATCGGCGACGCGGGGATGCACCTGGCCGAGCACACCGACCTGCTCACCGCCAGCGACGATCGCCGCCGTTCGGCCGCGGAGCATGGCGTGCTCCTCCGCTGGCCGGAAGTCGGCGTGGATGCCACAACGGCTGAGCATCTCTTCGACAACGCCCTTGGCGTCGAAGAAATCGGCGTCTTCGCCGGCGAGCTCTCCCCAGCGGCCCAGCCGTTTGCCGGCGATCGCGCCCACCACGTGCTCCCGCTCTTCCGGCAGCTCGCCTTCCCGCGAGAGATAGACGCGCCCACTCTCGAAGATACCGACCAGCCCGCGCCCGAAGCGCTGGTTCTGGGCCACCGTCGCCAGCACGCTCGCGCGCAGCGACGAGCGCATGACGACCTGCTCGCTGCTCATTGGGTTATCGAGTCTCAGCGGTGGACGCATCCGAAGGTCGTCCAGGGGGAGGACGGTGGATAGCGTTTCCGTGGTCGTAAGAGGATAGCTGATTGTCTCCTGCAGGCCGGCGTCCGCGGCGGCGTCGCGCAGCCGTTCGCGCAGGTCGCGCACCGGCGTGTCCACCGGCTCGGGGATCGAGCCCGCCAGCGATAGAGGCTCAATGCGGTCGTAGCCGATTGCGCGGGCGATCTCCTCGATTACGTCGTCCGGGATATTGACGTCGGTACGCCAGTAGGGGACGCGGATGACGTAACGGTCGGGAGGGACCAGCCGGCAGCCGAAGCCGAGGTCGGTCAGGGATGCCCGGACCTGAGACGTCGAGACCTCCGCCCCCATGACCTGCCGGACACGCTCTCGCGTCAGAACGATGCGCGTGTCCCGCCGCTTGGCCGGATAGACGTCGACCAGCCCTTTGGCGGCGCGGCCACCGCACAAATCGACCAGCAGTTTCATCGCGCGCTTAGCGGCGATGGCAGCCAGGTCGGGATGAAGGCCTTTCTCGAAGCGCACCGAGGCCTCGGTGCGCAGGCCCAGCACCGTACTCGTCTTGCGGATGCTTGTCTGGTTGAAATTCGCGGATTCGAGAAGCACGATCGTCGTCTGATCGCTTACCTCGGCGTCGGCGGCGCCGATGACGCCGGCGATGGCCTGGGCCCGGCTCGCGTCGGCAATGAGCAGCATGTCGGGCGTCAGGTCGCGGTCGACCGCGTCGAGTGTACGCAGCTTCTCGCCCGGCCGCGCCCGCCGGACTACGATGCGGCCGCCCGCCAGCTTGCGGAAATCGAAGGCGTGTAGGGGCTGGCCCATCTCCAGCATCACGTAGTTCGTTACGTCCACAACGTTGTTGATGGGCCGCATGCCTGCCGATCGCAGGCGGGCCTGCAGCCATTCGGGTGAAGGGCCCACTTTCACCCGTTCGACGATCCCGGCGATGTAACGCGGGCACAGGTCGCGGTCCTCGATAGTCACCGATGTGCGCCCCGTTGCGGTAGCGCTCGCCTGCTCCGGATAGAGCCTGTCGGGTTCGCTCACCCTGGCATGGGTCTGAGCCGCGACCTCCCAGGCGACTCCGAGAATCGAGAGCAGGTCCGGGCGGTTGGGCGTGATCTCGAGGTCGAAGAGAGTGTCGCCGAGATACTCTCCGAGAGGCGCCCCCACCGGCGCATCCTCCGGCAAGACCAAAATCCCTTCGTGGCCGTCGCCCAGGCCCAGCTCCTTCTCAGAGCACACCATTCCGGCCGAGTCGACGCCGCGGATTCGCGCCGGCTTGAGGATCGCCGCTTCGCCCGTGTGACCGTCGATCAAGCGTGCTCCTACCCCGGCGAAGGCGATTCTCTGGCCGGCAGCGACGTTCGGCGCTCCACAGACCACCGTTGGCCGCTCACGAGAATCAAGGTCGACCGTCACCAGTCGCAGCCGGTCAGCGTTGGGATGAGGCGCCACTTCCACCACCCTTCCGATCGTAACGCCGTCCCAGGCCTCTCCCTGAGTCAAGATTCTCTCCACCTTGACGCCGGCGACGGTGAGCCGTTCGGCGAGCTCCCGCGGCGGCAGGCTCAGAGGCACGTAATCAGCCAGCCACTTCAACGAAACTAGCATGGTCGAGACCTAGAACTGGCGCAGGAAGCGCAGGTCGTTACCGTAGAAAT
>CAYRCD010000106.1:0-2897 GCA_964422735.1 uncultured Dehalococcoidia bacterium
ATACGGCGCCGAGAACCCGGAGGAGCTGAAGGAGCAGCGGGAGATTGAGGACATCGTCGACTCGCCGCGGGTGCTCCAGCGCACGGAGGACGACCTGTTCCGCGAGATGGAGATCATCTTGAACGAGCAGGAGGGCATGGGGATGGACGAGGCGCTTGGAGCAGGCGCGCCGCCAGTGCCCGATGCGTTCGTGCAGGCTCTGGGGCCGGGCGCCGGAGCGGTGGGGCCGAACGATCCCATGCTGGTCGCCGCCGCTGGGATGGGTGGGGGGCCGCCGCCTCCGACGGGCGGGATGCCGCCCCAGGCACCTCCGAGCGCGCCGCCAGTTCCCGCAGGTCCGCCCGTCAACGTGCAGAGGACGAACCCGAGGGCGGGGACGAGCACGCAGAACCGAGGGCGCCGGCGTAAGGCGGGGCCGACGAACACCGTAGGAAGGAGCCGATGACGTAGTGGAAGTCTTCTACTGCCCTGGTTGCCAGCGCTTCAAGGCGATCGACGAGAGTGTCAGCGTGGAAGCGGTCGGCTTCGAGCCCGTGCGTAAGTACAGCAACAAGCCACCTACAACGCTCAGCGAGATGGGATGGCGCCGCACGTCGCAACCGATGCTACTTTGCAACCCCTGTTCGCCGGTGAGGACGGAAGCGTGAGGTTCGGCCATCACCTCGCCCATTACTCGGGGCTCAACCGCAAATTCTACGATCCAGACCGCCAGCGGATGCTATGCCGGGAGTGTATGCGGGTACGCTTCGACAGATGGACAAAGGCCAACTTCAAGGAGTGGCGACGGCAACAGCTGGAGGAGCGCATTAATCGCGCATGGCCGCCCATCCTGTCAGAACAATGAAGAACACCGAGGCTCTCTCCGAACGCAACCAGCGCATCGCCAAGCTGGCGGCCGCGCGCGTCGTGGAGCGCATCGAGCGGTTCCGCAAGCGGCTCGGCGTGCGCCCTTGGGAGGGGCCGGAACTAACGCCGGCGCAGGCGCTCGATGCCTTCGCGCTCGTCGTGGACGACCCGGAGGCGTGGCGGCAACTCGTCGCCGCAGAGCGGGAGTTGTTCCACCTGACGCCGGATCGGGTGCCAAAGCGTCTGTACCAGGAGGTTGCGCATATGTTTGAGCGATACGAGAAACGGCCCGCAGGACGGGCAGCAGAGGAGGAGAGCGATGCCACAGACACCTGATCGCATACTGGCCGGAGGCGGAGGGTTGCCACGTCCTGGCACCGGCACTACAAACTACCCACCGGGCTACTACACCGACAGTCAAGGCAACACCGTCTACGTTGATGAGGCTGGCAACCAGACGGTCGTCGGCGGCGGCGGTGGTGGTGGTGGTGGCGGCGGCGGGAGCCGAGCAGCGGGCGGAATGACGCCGTACCAGTCGGCGCAGCAGGCGCAGCAGCAGCAACAGCAGGCCGCTCAACAGGCGCAATATCACGATCAACTCGTGCTAGAGATACAGCAACGCGCCGAACAGGTGCGCCAGTACGAGGCCAATCTGGCTGAGACGAAGCGTCAGTTTGACGTGGCGCAGGGGCTAGAACGCGAGAAGCTGGCCCAAGAGATGCGCCGATTGGAGATGCAACTCGCCTTTGAGCGTGAGCAACTGGCGGAGAACCGGCGTCAGTACGACCAGACCTTCGGCGAGGGCCAGCGGCAGTTCGACATCAGCACCGGCCAGCGTTACTTACAGACGGCTACCGATGTTTATGGACGGGACCCCGCCCGGCAGGCCGCTTACTTACTGGGCGACAAGGGCGGCATCACGCCGATCGAGGGAGCGTTGAAAGCCTTCAAGCCTATCGGCACGAAGCTCGCCGCTCGTGGAGCCGCACGCCCACGGGGCCGCTACGTTGTCGGCGAGGGGGAGCAAGGACAGGGGCTCCGCGCAGGTACGGCCGAGATGCTCGACTTGGACGCCCAAGGACGGGTCAAGCGGATCGAACCGATCAGGGGCGGCTACGCTACTGGCATTCAACCCGCTGCCGGAACGCGCTACAGGTACGATGCCCCCTATCATCCTTCACCCGTGCCAGGGCCGTGGACTGGCGGACCCCTTCCGCCGTACCCAACGGGCGGCATCTTCAAGATGCCACCCAGGATGCCGGGTGGCCGGGATCCGCTCCCGCCGAAGGGGAGCAACCTGCCGGGCTATCCAGTTTTGCCGGATCGGCCCTACACGATGACCGCCGCAACTGCCGCGACAGCCGCGCCGGGTAGTAGTGTGCCCTACGAACCGGAGTCAGACTTCTGGCGCGAGATGAGCGAGGACGAATACCGTCTCGTGTACGGAGACTACGAGCGCCGCCAACGGGACCCGAATGCCTACCAGTACGCGGACCCTGGCTACAATACCGCTTTCAACACACCCGAGGGCTTGCCTGGTTTTGGCTTCCAGCGTCCCGAGCAAGAGAAGTTTTGGGCGGACGTGATTACACGAGCAGACGCTCGGCTCACGCAAGACCCGAAGGACGCGACCGCGATCGCCGCCAAGAACAACGCCCTACGCTATCAGGCCACCATCCAGACGCGCGACACGCTGCTACGCGCCTTCTACGGGAATATTCCTCCGGCAGCCGGTTCGCTCGCCGGTCCGCCTCAAGGGTTCGCGCCCGGCGCGGCCCAGGAGTACCAGAGCGCTCAGGCGTCGGGGATCGACCCCGCATACGGGATTCCACTAGCGTCGCCGGAGTCGCAGGCAGCGCGTTTCTACGAGCAGCCGCCCGACGTGCAGAACTACATTGCGTCTTTCTATGGGACGCGGAATCTGGGGAACGACTGGCGACGGCGCATGAAGGTAGTAACGCCTACGGGGCTCAGGTCGGCCCATTTCGGGTACGGTTAGCGTGTGCGCGGGGTGTTCCAGTAGGGAGTCTTGCACTTCGGGCAGCGCTTCG
>CAYRCD010000107.1:0-2667 GCA_964422735.1 uncultured Dehalococcoidia bacterium
CAAGGGCAGGCGTGAGCGCCAGCCGACGCACGCATGACAGCTCCGCGCGGATGACTGGGCGGGAGTAGGAACTCACCGAAGAGGGCTTCCGGCCGTTC
The DNA here is from genome assembly GCA_964422735.1 of uncultured Dehalococcoidia bacterium. Lineage (GTDB taxonomy): Bacteria > Chloroflexota > Dehalococcoidia > DSTF01 > WHTK01 > CAYRCD01. The sequence continues at coordinate 99 of CAYRCD010000107.1, forward strand.
GCCAACAATTGAAACAAGAACTCGTCAATTGCGCATCCAAGGTGCCGATCGTCAGACATGGGGCACTTCCTCCGTGGATTGCGAAACCGTCCCGTCCGCAATCTACGGCGGGGCGCATTCGACCTTCGGGGTCTTTCAGGGAAGGACTTGCGGCTGGCGGGCCGTGGGACCCTCGACCGCCTTTGATAGTGGCGGCTCCGAGCATACCCGGGGAAGGCGCACGAGAGCGAAGACAGAGGAACTTACAGGCACTCCGAAGACGGGGCCCGACTACGTGCCGAAGCCGCCTCTTCGACACGGCGTTGGCCAATCAGGAACGGCGTTCTCCGGCGGCCACTTGGGTCCGGTCGATGCGGCGGCCTTCTGCTGTGAAACGCACTAAACTCCGCTGTTTCGTTAAACCTCTATTCCCCGCAATTCGGCGTCAATGACGGACGCCCTTCAGAACCCCGTCCCAGTTGCCGCTCGTCGCGAACGTTTGGAGGGCGACGCCCCATGCCTGATCGAACTCGGCTTAGCTGACGGCACCCCAGTTCTCGAACTTTTGAACATAGAGCTGGCCCATCGCGTCCCCCTTGCCTTTACTTTCGTGCTTCGAGGATCAGATTGAACGGGGTCTCGGCCGCGCGACGGAATCGCGTGTACCCGGCCTCCGTGAACACCTGGCGGAGCCTCGTCTCGCCCGCCTGCGCGCCGAGCGCGAGCCCCACCTCCTGCGACAGCGAGTTTGGCGTGCAGACCATCGTGGAGGCCGCGTAATACAAGCGCCCGACCGGAGTCGAGTTTTCCGCCAGGCTGTTCCCGGCGAAGGGCTCGACGAGGAGGACCGTGCCGTCGTCCTTCAAGGCTTGTCGCGCGTGCCGCGCGGCGCCGACGGGGTCGCCCATGTCGTGGAGACAGTCGAAGAAGCAGATCAGATCGAAACCCCGCTCGGCGAACGTCTGCGCGGTGGCCGTGACGAAGCCGACACGCGCCCCCAGCTCGGCGTCCGCCGCACGCTTACCTGCGATCTCCACCGACGGCGCGTGGAAGTCGATGCCCACGAATTGCGAGTTGGGATACGCCTTCGCCATGACGATCGTCGACGCGCCGTGGCCGCAGCCGACATCCGCCACCTTGGCGCCGCGCTGGAGTTTTTCGACGACGCCGTCGAGCGCGGGCAGCCAGGCGGTCGTGAGGTTCGCCTGGTAGCCAGGCCGGAAGAATTTTTCGACACCGTGGAACATGCGGTGATGATGCTCGCCCCACGGAAAGCTGCCGTTGCCCCGGAATGCTTGGACGACTTTATCCAGATCGATAAAGCAGGAGGCGACGACGCTCTGACCGGGTGCCACGAAGACCGGCGAGGTTTCGTTGGCCAGCGCCATGGCTTGCTCCTCAGGAAGGCGATAGCCACCGCCCGCGACTTCGACATAGCCCGACGCGGCGTTGGCATCCAGCCATTCGCGCACGAGTCGTGGATGACAGCCGCAGCGCGAAGCCAGAGCCTCGGCCGTGATCGGCTGTCCGTCGCCCATCGCCTTGTACAAGCCGAGCTCGTCGCCGACCAGCACCATCGCCATCATCCAGGCGCCGCCCATGTCGGTGACGACCTTGCCCATGAACTCGTGGAGTTTCGCTTCGTTCATCGCAGCCTCCTCTGAGTGGTTTCGTTAAACGTCTATTCCCCGCAATTCGGCGTCCGTTGGGCCGAGCCGCGCCGAGCGGCGAAGAGCGCCAACGGGCGCGGAGACGTCAAGGAGTTGGTACAGAGGAGGCCAAGGTTGCGTCCCGACGACATGTCGCTCTCTCTCCGGTGAGATGATCGCGCCTGGCTGAGGGTCAGTCGCTCCCGGCATGCTATTCGATCTCGGATGGGAAGAAAAGAGCTTTCTTTTCGAGGTCCTGGCGGATCTTCACGGCACGCGCAGGGTGGCCGAGTTGGTCGACACGAGCGGCGGCGCCCTCCGCGTACGCCGCAGCCTCCTCCAGCTCCCCTTGAGCCACAGGACCGAGGCCATCACCGCGAGCGCCGACGCCAGATCGAGTTGATTCCCCGCCTTCTGTGCTGCGTCCCGACCTGCGCGGGCCATCTCCCAGGCACGGTCCCGCTCGTCGAGTCCAAGGAACGCCTCGGCCGGCGCGACCTGCGCCTCGCTCGTATCCTCGCCGAGGCGGGCACCGGCGCCAAACTCGAGGCATCGCGCCAGTCACTCCACGGCGCGGCGATAGCGGCTGCGGGCCTCCGCGGTCAAGCGCGCGTCGCGGAGCTGAGTGCCCCACGACAGAGATGTGTTCGCACCGCGCGAGACCTTACTATGCATCGAGCAGCCTCACGAACTCGGCCACATCGATTTGAGCGTCCCGGATCAGCCGTCGCAGCAGGCCTGGCTTCAGGTCTCGGTGATCTGGAACGGTCAACGGCAGGCGGGTTGGATCATGCAAATGCCGCAGGCGAAGATGACTGCCGCGCTGACGCACGACCTCGTAGCCGAGACGCTTGAACGCGCGCACCGCCTGCTGCCCGGAAACGACGGGCAGGCTCGGGCTCACCGAGTGATGACGATGCTTCCGACAAGAACGCCCGAGG
>CAYRCD010000108.1:0-2647 GCA_964422735.1 uncultured Dehalococcoidia bacterium
CGAGATCAGCCGTCGATCCCTCCAACCAGTCCTTTTTTCAGCACCCTGCTAGATCACCTCGACGGTGGCGCCGGCGTCGGCGAGCTTAGCTCTGACGGCCTCGGCCTCAGCCTTTTCGACGCCTTCCTTGACGTTGGTCGGGGCCGCCTCGACCAGGTCCTTAGCCTCTTTCAGGCCCAGGGTCGTCACTTCGCGAACGGCCTTGATCACGTTGATCTTGTTGGCGCCGAAGTCCTTGAGGACGACCGTCCACTCGGTCTTCTCTTCCTCGGCGGCCGGAGCGGCAGCTCCGCCTCCACCGGCCGCTCCAGCGCCAACGGCCGCCACCGCCATCGGCGCCATCGCCGTCACGCCGAACTCGTCCTTGATCTTGTCATTCAGGTCCTTCAGATCGAGGATTGTCATTCCCTTGATCAGTTCGAGGACCTGCTCCGCTTTCGTCGCCATGTCACTCCTCCTTCTGGGTAGCCGCGGGTCTGAAGACCCGCGAACCTCGCCCTTGCCGCAGGTCTGAAGACCTGCAGCTACGTCTCGATCTCCGTTAGACCGGCGCACCCTCCATCTGTTCCGCGCGCGCCGTGAGCAAACCGGAGAACTCTTGAACCGTCGCCTGAATGAGATATACGAGCGTCACAAGAGGCGACTGGAGAGCACCCACGACTTCGGCGATCAGCATCTCCCTGGACGGCAGCGCCGCCAGCTCGGTGAGCCTGTTCGAGGCGAACACCTGGCCCTCCAGACAGGCCTTCCGCGCCGCGAAGGTGTTGCGTGCGGTCCGCTGGTACTCGACCAGGGTTTTGATCGGAGCGATCGGGTCGCCGAACCCGATTACCAGGGCCGTTGGGCCCTCGGCCAGCTCGGCCAGCTCCGGCTTCCCGGCCGCCTCGGCAGCGCGCCAGAACAGGGTGTTCTTAATGACGTGCATCTCGACGCCGTTCTCGCGCAACTGGCGGCGCAGGGCCGTCGAATCCTTGACGCTGAGACCGCGGTAGTCGGCGCCGATCACGACAGTGCTGCGCGAGAGGACCTCGGTCAGCTCGCCCACGACCTCGACCTTCTTCGCTGTCGGCATCCATCCTCCATTCCAGCCCTTGCCAGCCAGGCTGAAGGCCTGGCCCACGGCTTCAACAACAACGCCCTCGCCGGGAGACGAGGGCGCACGACTTCGCGTCACGCTGCACTTCGCCTCGGCGGGCCCCTCTCGGGCTTAGGGTCCTTCCCAGGAAGGAACCACCCGCTATCTCTGGCTATGAACCTCCGGGTACGGTCAAACCGAACCCGGAGGGTACAGGCAATCTAAAGGAGGCACGCGGTCAGCGCAACCGTGCAGACTCCACGAGCTAGTTCGCGCTCGAAGTCAGGGCGAGCGTCGTCCCCAGCTCGAGCTTGATCCCCGGACCCATGGTCGTTGCCAGCGACGCCGAGCGGATGTACTGGCCCTTGGCTCCCGCCGGTTTCGCCTTGACGATGGCGTCCACGACCGAGGCCATGTTCTCCAGAAGCTGGCCTTCTTCGAAGCTGACCTTGCCGATGGGCACGTGAACCAAAGCCGTGCGGTCGAGGCGAAACTCGACGCGGCCCTGACGCGCATCTCGAACGGCCTTGGCAATGTCCTGCGCCTCGACAACCGTGCCCGAGCGCGGGTTCGGCATAAGGCCGCGGGGACCGAGGACGCGGCCGAGACGGCCGACTTTGCCCATAATGTCCCGATGGGCGAGGGCAACGTCGAAATCGGTCCAGCCGCCCTCGACCTTCTTGATCAGGTCGTCGCCGCCAAAATAGTCGGCGCCCGCTTCTTCGGCAAAGCGCGCCGCCTCACCCTCGGCGAAGATCAGCACACGCACCTCTTTGCCGAGACCGTTGGGGAGGAGCGTGGTACCCCGCAGCTGCTGGTCGGCGTGACGCGGGTCGAGGCCCGTACGCAGGTGCAGCTCGACAGTCTCATCGAACTTGGCCCGTGCGGCCAGTTTTGCGAGCGTGATCGCCTCTTCCGGCGGATAGGGCTTGTTCCGCTCCACGAGCTTGGAGGCTTCCTGGTAGTTCTTTCCTCGCTTCATCCCTATCTCCGTAGTTGTCAGCCTGAGCGCGCCAGGCGATCCTTCGAGCTGCCGGTGCCTGACCGGTAAGATTCTTCGTCCTTATCAGGACTCAGAGTGACAATCCTTTACGCCGTCACCTCGATACCCATGCTGCGAGCGCTGCCCTCGATCATCTTCTCCGCCGCCTCGATGTTGGTTGCGTTGAGGTCCTTGAGCTTGAGGTTGGCGATTTCGCGCAGTTGAGCGCGGCTGATCTTGCCGACTTTCTCTCGCTTCTGGGTGCGACTGCCCTTGTCGATCCCGGCGTACTTGCGCAGGAGATCGCTCGCCGGCGGCGTTTTGAGAACGAAGGTGAAAGAGCGGTCCTCGAAAACGGTCACTTCCGCCGGAACGATCTGGCCCGCCTGCGACGCCGTCTTCTCGTTGTACTCCTTACAGAACGCCATGATATTGATGGCGTGCTGACCGAGCGCGGGACCGACCGGCGGCGCTGGCGTCGCCTTGCCCGCCTGGAGCTGGATCCGTACCACGGCCCTGACTTTCTTTGCCACTGTCTTATTGCTTCCTTGAACTGAAGTTGCGCGAGCCGCGACGAAGGCGTAGCGGAA
>CAYRCD010000109.1:0-2603 GCA_964422735.1 uncultured Dehalococcoidia bacterium
AGCGCCACATCCCCCACGCGGGGCTCGTCATCCTGCCGATGACCGGGCACACCGCGAACATCGAGGAACCCGGGCTGTTCAATCTCCACATCGCCGAGTTCCTCGCCGCCGTCGAGAACGGCCGCTGGGGCACGTGGAAGGCGGAGAAAGCGCCGCAGGGGTAGAGGAGCCCCCTCATCCTTTGCCCCCTTACCCTTGTATCTTGCAGGGAGAGGAGAAATGACACGCAAAGCTACCAGCGCATTCGGAACGGCCGGTAGTCCGCGTCTCCCGTGATCAGCTTTACCAGCGCCCCGGCCTGATGCTCGAGAATAGCGGCCGGAGTGAGGTGCCTCCCGCGCCGCGTATGGGCGCGCGCTGGCGGCGAGCCGCACGCCCGAGCAGAGGGTCACCGCGCTCCAGAAGATCGGACGCACGCTGGAGCGGCAGGGGCGCTACGACGAAGCCCGATCGCTCTGCCTGAGGGGCTTGCGGCTACAGACGGTCCATCCTGAGCTGGACCAATCGATGACCGCCCGGACCGACCTCTTCCTCGGCTGGCTGGAATACCGTCAGGACAAGTACGGCAGCGCCCGGGAGCGCTTCGGCACGGCGCTCGAGGTCGCGCGCGGCAAGCGTGACGACTGGCTCCTCGGCAACCTCTACAACGGCCTGGGGCTCTTGGAGAGCGCGCCGAAGCCTTCGAGGAATCCCTCGCGCGCCTTCGCGCCGCTTTGAATTACTGGTGCCGGGCCGACTATCCCTACGGAGTGGGCGCCGCGTACGCCAACATCGGGATGGCCTACGTCGCGTGGGGCAACCAGCTGCGCGACGCCCGGCTGCCCACGGAAGCGCGGAACCGCCATCGCCGAGCGGTTGAATGGCTGGTGCGGTGCCTGGAGTTCAGCGCCAGCGCACGCCTCGGAGAGGACACCAGCGAGGCGCAGGCGGTGCTCGCGGAAGCGTATCTCGGGCTGGATGAGCCCGGCCAAGCCTGGTCGATGGCCTGCGCCGCGCGCGATGCGGCGGAGAAGGCCGGGAATCAGCTTGATCTTGCCTCCGCGCTGTCGGTTCTTCGTGCGGTGTACCGATTCAAGGGCCAACTACGGGAGGCCGAGGCGTGCTGGGAAGACGCCGCAGCGCTCTTTGAGCGCCTTGGCCATGCGGCTCGCGCCGCGAAGCTACGCAAAGGGCTCGAAGGAAAAGCCCTATTGTTCCCGTCCGAAATTCACTAGAATCATGCCCAGCGATTCCTTGGCCCATGCCGACGCCCCCTGGGGGCCGGTTGCGGAGAATGCGGGTTTAACGAAACAGTACGCGCGCTCATGGGCGCAAAGAGGAGGAGGCCAGCCATGGACCATGTTGGCATTTATAATGGTCAATCGTCCGAGGTCATCCCATCCGGCGCTCGCGAGGTTGAGGTGGGGGTCAGCCGCTTCATCCGATCTACACTCCCTGCAAACAAGCGACTCCAAAGGAGGCACCCAATGCGTACCCTGAGGCCCTGTGTAACTATCGCCACTGGCGTCGCGATACTCTGGTCAGGGCTCCTGCTTGCAAACCCGATCTACGCAGCCCAGGATGTCGCGGTGAATAACACGGCCACAAATCCGGTGCAGGCACGGGACGTGGATAACCCAGGACGGCAACCCTTCTCCTTCGGGATCCTGGGGACGTTGAACGCCGGGCAACCCTTCTTGCTGATCGACGTGACAACAGTGCCTGCGGGAAAGCGTCTCGTCATCGAATACGTCAACATGGAGGCGCAAGTGATTCCCGGTCAGAAGGTGCTGACCAGGCTTTTTTCAACTGGGGCTAGCGGCAACATTTCCTTGTTTGCGCCCTTCCAAGCCAAGATTGGGTTTTTCGACGTCCTCATCGCGAGTCACCTGATAAAGCACTACGCTGAACCGGGGAGTACTGTGAAGTTGCAAGTCTTCGCGGACGAGAGCTTGGGCGGCGCCGGTATCGCGATTAGCATTGTTGGACACCTTATCGACGTGCCATGAAGCGTCGCCGCCTTTCAAGCGGTGAGACGGGATGCTGTATCCTAGAGCGTAGCCAACATCAAAGGGAGTGAAGCTGCAACCAGCACAGTCCCCAATCAGGTTCTGGCCGAGGGAAATGAGGGAGCCTGAGCAGTCTGGGCCACCGGGGACTGCCGTGTTCCCTGCAGGGGGCCGGTTGTGGAGAATGCGGGTTTAACAAACCCCCCGTCGCTGTTGTGATCTTCCCCCTCGGCCGTGGAGCCAAGAGAACGTAAGTGCTTGTGGCATGAGTTCTCTTTGGCGTAACGCGCGGCGTGTCGAAAGCGCCCCTTCGACACACCGCCGGCCTCCGCGTTCGAAGGTGCCCTAAAGTCTTGCCCGCGCACCCATCTTCTTGTCTTGGCGTCCGGCCGGCGGACCGAATGTCGAAAGCGCCCACGCCTTTACTCCAACTCCTTGCTTGAATCTGCCTCGTAGGGCTCCGGACCGTCGAAGGCCGCCCGCCATAGATTGCTGGCCGAGAGCTTTCGTCATTCTTGTCGTACTGCCTCAGAGTCAAGCCGCCACTGAGGGCTGTTGTCGAGTAGGGTCGGGGACTGGCGCAAAACTCCGTAGGCTCCCCTTGGCTGTATCCGC
>CAYRCD010000110.1:0-2484 GCA_964422735.1 uncultured Dehalococcoidia bacterium
CGGGGTTGCGCGTCTGAAAGCCGACGACGGTGCGCCAGCCGCGGCGCTCGAGCTCCGCCCGGGTCGCGGCCGGGTCGCGACGGTGCTGCAGGAACTCGGTGTGCTCCTGACGCCTGAACACCCGCACCGGACCGCCGAGGAGCATCTCGTCCTGGGCATAGACCGCCGCCACGCCCGGATGCGCTGCCTCGGTCGTCCGGTAGCAGAGGCGCGCCTCTTCTTCTTTGTCGTAGGGATAGGCTTCCTGCACATCCATCACGGCCAGCGCCGACCCGGCTTCATCCGTGAGCGCCAGCTTCTTGCCCTCCACGCTGCGGGCCAGCTCAGCCGTCGCCGACAGCGTCACCGGCAGGGACCACGCCAGGCCCCCGGGCAGGTGCATGTCTCGCACCACCCCCCTGTACGTCGCCCGGTCCATGAATCCACTGTGGGGGCTAAAGGCGCCGACCGCGATCATCTCGAGGTCGGACAGGGGCCGGATGCCAAGGGAAAGCTTTGCAAGGCCCTTGGCCTCCTCTGCCAGTGCACCGGCCTCGTCTCCGCTGGCGAGGCGGTTCACGAGTTTGCCGCCGTGGGGTGGGATCAAGCCTTCCATGTGGTTACCTCAAGCCAGCGAACGGGGGCGAACCCCGTGTAGCCGCAGGTCTCGTGTAGCTAAGTCTTGCTCACCTTGCCGCGGGCGCGGCCGCGGGAACATATCCCCGAGCTTCGAGCGCCGCCAGGATCTTCGCGACGCTCTCCTCGACCGTCTCCCTGTCCGTCTCGACCACGACTTCCGGGTTCAGGGGCTCTTCGTAGGGGTCGGAGACGCCGGTGAAGTTCGGGATCTCGCCCCTGATCGCCTTCTCGTACAGGCCCTTGACGTCGCGGCGCACCAGCTCGTCGAGCGGACACCTGGCGTACACCTCGATGAAGTCGCCGATCAGCGCGCGGTTCTGGTCGCGGATGTCGCGGTAAGGCGAGATCGCGGCGGTGATCGCGGCGACGCCGTTACGGCTGAGGAGATGGGCGACGAAGCCAATGCGCAGGATGTTGGCGTCACGGTCTTCTTTGGAGAAGCCGAGGCCTTTGCTCAGGTTCGTGCGGACGACGTCGCCGTCGAGGATCTCGACCTTGACGCCGCGTTCGCGCAGGACCGGCGCCACCGCTTCGGCCAGGGTCGACTTGCCAGCGCCGGAGAGGCCGGTGAACCAAAGGGTGAAGCCGCGCTGTTCTATCAAAGTGTTCTCCTTTTACGTAGGGGAGGGCTTCAGACCTCCCGTTCTCCGTACACGTAGGGGAGGCCTTCAGGCCTCCCGTTCTCGACACACGTAGCGGAGGCCTTCAGGCCTCCCGTTCTCGACCCCAGCTTGGCGGCGGCCCTCCCCCAACGTGGAGGGAGGCGATCTGGGTTGGGGTGATCGATCCGCGGGCTAAACCCCGCGGCTACGGCCGGTCCGCCTTGTCCCTGGTTCCCTGTTCCTCAGGCTGTCTCGCCGCGGGCGAGGGGCAGGACCTCGAGGGGCTCGTCGGTGTGGATGCCGCACTCGGTCTTGTCGAAGCCCTGCCAGCGGCCGGAGCGTGGGTCTTCGCCGGGGTTCACCGGCTTGGTGCAGTTCGTGCAGCCGATGCTCGGGTAGTTCTTGTCGTGCAGCTCGTTGTAAGGGACGTCGTTGGCCATGATGTATCCCCAGACCTGCTTCTCGGTCCAGGCGGCGAGCGGGTTGACCTTCACCAGTCCGAATTTCGCGTCCCACTCCACGATCTGGACTTCCTTGCGGGTGTCGGACTGGTCGCGGCGGATGCCTGACAGCCATGCCGTCTTGCCTTCGAGCGCGCGCTGGTTGGGCTCGACCTTGCGCAGGTTGCAGCAGGCGTCGGGGTCGGACAGCCACAGGGCCTCGCCGTATCTCTTGGCCTGGGCCGCCGGCGTCAGGAGCGACTTGAAGCCCGCGGGCTTGAAGCCGTACTTCTCCTCGCAGACGTCGCGCAGGTGGAAGGTCTCGGGGAAGAGGAAGTCGGTGTCCAGGTAGAAGACCTCTACCGTGGGGTCGATCTTCATCACCATGTCGAGGATGACCATGCCCGAGGGCCCTCCGAAGCTGCAGGCCATGGTCAGCCCCGGTTGGAAGCGTCCGGCCGCCCAGCGCAGGACCTCCTGGGGCTCCTTGCCCTCGAGCGCCGCGCTCCACCGCGCCAGCGTGGCGTCATCGTGGGTCCGGGTCTTGGTGGTCATCTTGCGTCTATTGTGGATAAAGGTGAGTGGATTAGTCAAGATCAGTCTTCAGTGATCAGCCGCCAGTAATCAGCAGGCATCAAGGGCGCGCATGACCTCGAACGCCGGCTCCCGCCCTGACTCCCGGGAAACCCGTCCAGGGTCGCTAGTCAGCCGATGATGACAGCGCCCGCAGGAGACCGGCCGCGTACAGGCCGAAGGCGCCGGCGGCGACGAGGCCGCCGCTGAGCCAGGCGCCCGCGCCATTCGCCGAGCCCATCACGAGCTGG
>CAYRCD010000111.1:0-2429 GCA_964422735.1 uncultured Dehalococcoidia bacterium
CCTCTTGTGTTGCGTGCTTGGGCTTGCTCCTGCGTCGTGTTGCCCCCGGCCCCGCGGCGTGACCTTCATCAAGTGGGCGGGCGGCTCATGCTGGGCCGCCCGCCCTGAAGATCAGCAAATACCTTCGTTGTCTTACTTGCCCATTGCCGCCCGGGCCGCCTCGATCTTCGCTTTCACGGCATCGAGATTGAAGCTCGCGCCCTTCTGCATCGGCGGGAACTCGATGGCGGTCATGATGAGCTTTCCCACTTCTTGCTGGACAAACACGAAGCGCCAGAACTCGTACTTGAACCACTGGAAGTACTCCTGCGACCCGCCTTTGGTTCCGCTTTCGGGCCAGCCCGTGCGCTCGAAAGGATCGAGGCGAAGGTTGGTCAGGTAGGGCACGTCAGGCTTGGTTTTGTCACCCAGCCAGCCGCCGGGCTGGTCGATGAAACGATATTTGTAGTCGTCGATGCGCACGGCACCAAGCTCGCTTTCCCCGAAGTACCAGACTTCGTGGCGATTCGACGGCCCCTTGCCGGTGATCATGTCCATCTGGTTGTAGCCGTCCAGATGCACCTTGTAGGTCCTGTCGCCAAGCTTCTTGCCTTTCTTCAACTCGTCGACGATGTTCGGGTTGCCGGCGGCAGCCAGGAACGTCGGGAACCAGTCGAGCCCGGAGATGATGCCGTTCTCGACCTTGCCGGCGGGCACCTTGCCCGGCCAGCGGATCATCGCCGGCGCGCGGAAGCCGCCTTCCATGACCGTGCCCTTGCTCTGCGCGAACGGCGTCTGTCCGCCGTCCGGCCAGGTGAAGACCTCGGTGCCGTTGTCAGTGGTGAACACGACGATCGTGTTGTCGTCCACGCCCATGTCCTTGAGCTTCTTCATCACAAGGCCGATGTCGTCGTCGAGCTGCGCCATCCCAGCTTCATGGATGGACCAGCCGTTCTTGGAGTTGCGCGTCGCCTGGTACTTCGGCGACAGGTGCGTGACGATGTGCATGCGGGTCGGATTGAGCCACAGGAAGAACGGCTTGCCGTCGGCCTTGGCCTTGTCGATGAACTTGAGCGCAAGGTCGCGAATCTCGTCGTCCACGGTTTCCATGCGTTTCGGGCACAGCTCACCCGCGTCCTCGATCTTCTGCTTGCCGACCTTGCCCCAGCGCGGATCCACGGTGGCATCGTCCACACTGGTCGCCCAAGAGTGGACGATGTTGCGCGGGCCCACCTGCGCCCTGAGGTCCTGCGGATAGTTCGGATGGCAGGGGTCCTCCATCGCATCGAGGTGATAGAGATAGCCCATGAACTCGTCGAACCCGTGCACCGTGGGCAGGAACTCGTTCCGATCGCCCAGGTGGTTCTTGCCGAACTGGCCGGTGGCGTAGCCCATTGACTTCAACACCGTCGCAATGGTCACCGCCTGCGCCGGCAGGCCGGTGGTCGCGCCGGCCTGGCCGACGGTGGTCATGCCGGTGCGGATCGGCAGCTCGCCGGTGATGAAGTTCGCCCGGCCGGCCGTGCAGCTCGCCTCGGCGTAGTAGTCGGTGAACAGCATGCCCTCGGCGGCGATCTTGTCGAGGTTCGGCGTCCGGCCCGCCATCATGCCGCGGTGGTAGGCGCCGATGTTCCAGATGCCGATGTCGTCGCCCATGATGACGACGATGTTCGGCTTCGGCTGCGCCGAGGCCGGCGCGGCCGCCAGGGCCAGCACCGCGCCCGATGCTAAGAGCAGCGAAAGGATCCGCCTGAGATGCCTCACTGGCTTCCTCCTTGCATGGTCCTCATTATTGAACCGCGTCACGGCCGCGCCGCGCCCGACGTCGCGGCGTACAGTCGGGTCGCCATCTGCTCGGCCCAGGCCTTCATCGCGTTCTCGGCGTCGCCCCACTGCCACTGGGCTGCCGCTTTGACCGACCCACCGCCGACGCGCCGATCCATCGCCGCTACAAGCAGCTGGCCGGTCGCGGCGTCCGTCACCCTCGCCTCTGCCTGCGCCCCGCCGACGAACGGGTGCGTCCCGGTGGCCATGGCCTTAACCGCGCCGAGCAGCCGCATCTGCGGGACGACCACACTAATGCTCCGCAAACCCGGCGTCGCCGCCTCAGGGTCATCGAGCGCCACCTCGATTTTCATCACTCCGGGACCTGGTTCGTCAACAATCTGGAACTTCTTCGCCAGCTGCTCTTGGAGGACCTGGTGGAAATAGTTCACGAGGGTCTGCTGATCCGAGGCCGAGATCTTTGTCTTCTCGTCGCCAAAAAAAGCCACCGGTTGGATCATCACCTTGTTGTACTGGGTCCACTTTGCGGCCGGGTTCGCATAACGTAAGCGAGCCTGCCCCTCCGCGCCGGGGGCGAGCAGGCTGCACTCCTTGGTCAGGAACCGGCAGCTGCCTTCCTTTACCGCCGCCTGCTGCGTCACCGCGCAGGCCGTTAACACCAGGAG
>CAYRCD010000112.1:0-2264 GCA_964422735.1 uncultured Dehalococcoidia bacterium
CGGGCGCACCGCCCGCCGCCGCGCCGCCGGGGCAGTCCCGATGAAGCTGCGCTGGTCGATGAAGCTACGCTGGCCAATGAGGCTATCATGGAAGGTCGCGCCGATCGTCGGAGCGACGCTGCTCGGCGCCTGTGGCGGAGCCGAGCCGCCACCCGCGCCGCCCAAGCCCCCGGTGCCCGCAGCCGCACCAGCGGCTCCCCAGGCGCCGGCCAGGCCCGGAGCGTCCGCCGTCCGCCCACTCGATCCGGGCGCGGGCCCCGTGCTCCCGCCACTGGCCTACGACGCCAAGAGCCGCCGCGACCCGTTTTCGCCGGTCTCGCTGGCGCTCGAGGCCAAGGGGATCAACGTCACGGCGGCGAAGCTGGTAGGCGTCGTGCAGGGCCGACAGGGCACGCTGGCCCTCGTCGAAGGGCCCGACGGTGTCGGGTATATTCTCAAGAGCGGCGACGCTGTCGGCAACGGACGGGTGACTGGAATCACCGGAACCACCGTGACCTTCGCGGTCGCGGCACAACCGGGCAAGGGCCCTACAACGGTGACCCTGCGTTTGGTCCTCGACTGACATGCGGACACAGAGCCGCGAAAGGGGTGATCGCCCGATGAAGGCCATGGTGCCGAGCGTGGGATTGCTGCTCCTGCTCGCCGTTGTCGCCGCGGGGATCGGAACCGCACAGACGCCGGACGCCGCCGTCCAGGTGACGTCACTCAGCGTCGACCGCCTGTCCGACGGGGTTACCGTCCGGATCACGACCAGCGGTCCGGCAAAGTACCAGTCGAGCTTCATCGACTCCCCGAACCGTCTCGTCATCGACCTTCCGGGAGCCACGTACGCCTGGAACAAGGCCACGCTCAAGTCCGACACGGAGCCCGTGCGCCAGGTGCGCGGCAGCCAGTGGAAGGGCAGCGTGGCTCGGGTCGTGGTCGAGCTCTCCCGCAAGGTCGGCTACCGCATCGACCAAGACGCCGAAGGCCTGCTCATCGTGCTCGAGCCGGCCGGCACGGCCCAGGCCGAGAAGCCCGCGGCGAAGCCGCGCGAGACGAAGGCGAAGGTCCAGCAGGCGCCGGCCGAAGCCTGGGCCCCCCGCGTGGAGTCGCCGCGCATGGAAGCGCGGGCCCCCGATGTCACCAAGGAAGTCACGAAGACTGAAGCCGCACCCGACAAGGAAGCTATGGCCACGGTCACGCCGGCGCCCCTGTCGGCAGTCGAACCCAAGGCCGCCCCTGCCCCGGCTCGCATCGCCCAGGCGGGGCCGGCCGCGCCGGCGCCCATGCCCAGCGGGCAGGCGCCTTCGAGTGACAAGCTCATCTCGCTCGACTTCAGGGACGCCGACGTCGTCAACCTCCTGCGCATCCTGGCCGCCGAGAGCGGGCGCAACATCGTGGCGGGCGAGGACGTCAAGGGCAAGGTGTCGGTCTCGCTGCACAACGTCACCTGGGAGCAGGCGCTCAACACGATCCTCGAGGCGCGCGGGCTTCAGCGGCTCGACCGCAACGGCATCATCCGGATCGTGTCCATCGAGCAGCTGACCAAGGAACGCCTCGCGCAGGCCAGCGTGCAGGAGGCGCAGGTCAAGGCGGAGGTCGAGATCCGCACCAAGCGCGCCGACGCGGAGTTCAAGGAGTCGGAGGCGGCTTACAAGAAGCTGCAGTCCGACGCGGCAATTTCTGAGGCCAAGGCGCGCGGACCGCTGCGCGAGGAGACCATCCGCCTGTCGTACGCCGACCCTGAGGAAATCGCCAAGACGCTCCAGGGCATCCTGGGTATTCCCCCTTCGGGCACCCAGGCGGTGTCGGCGGCGCCCCTCATCCAGAGCGTGCCGCAGAACCCCACCGTCGTGGGGGCGTCGCCGCCGAACCCGGCCCTCGGCCGGCTGCCTGAGCCGAACAGCCCGTACCCGCCCGTCCCGATCCCGCAGAACCAGCAGGTCGTCTCGGTCAGCCAGGACGTGCTCGCCAAGGGCATCACGATCCAGGCGCACAAGCCGACCAACAGCATCTTCATCCGCCACTACGAGGCCGACCTCGAGCGCATCAAGAAGCTGATCAAGGAGAAGTTCGACATCCCGTTGCCGCAGGTCAAGATCGAGGCGCGGATGGAGATCCTCGACAGGAACGCCTTCGAGGGCATCGGCGTCCAGTGGGGCGGCGCGGGCGCGAGGAACATCAACAACACCACCACGCTGATCGGCCAGGGATTCCAGAGTTCTTCGAGCAAGACCGGAGCCGCGATCCCGGCCACGCAGGGTGTCCTCCTGCCAGACGGC
>CAYRCD010000113.1:0-1975 GCA_964422735.1 uncultured Dehalococcoidia bacterium
GTGTCTAATTGTTTAGTCTAATCGAACGCCTAACAGGTAACAAGCGACAGGTAACAGGTTCAGAAGGCCCGTCCTGGACCCGTTCCTGTCACGCATTCGCCTTCGCTTCTGCCGCGGCAACGGTGTTCGCCAGCAACATCGTCACGGTCATCGGTCCGACGCCACCCGGCACGGGGGTAATCCAGGAGGCCACCTCTCTCACCGCTTCGAAGTCGACGTCGCCGGCCATACGCGACCCCGTCCGGCGCGTCGGGTCGGGCACGCGGTTGTTGCCCACGTCGATAACGACCGCGCCGGGTTTTACCATGTCGGCCGTTACGGCGTTGGGCGACCCCGCGGCAACGACGAGTATGTCGGCGTCGCGCGTGTGGTGCCCGAGGTCCCGCGTCGCCGTGTGGCAGACGGTGACCGTCGCGTTCGCGCCCTGCTGCTTCTGCATGAGCAGCGCGGCCAGCGGCTTCCCGACGATGTTCGAGCGGCCGACAACGACCACGTGCTTACCGGCGGGGTCGTTTCCCGTGCGCACCAGGAGCTGTTGAATTCCTGCCGGCGTGCACGGTTTCGGGCCCGGCATCCCGGCAAGAAGGCGCCCGAGATTGTACGGATGGGCGGCGTCCGCGTCCTTATCAGGGTCGATCGCGGTAGCCACGCTCAGAGGGTCGATCTGACGTGGCAGCGGCAGCTGGACGATCATCCCGTGCCAGGTAGGGTCGCGGTTAAGCTGGTCCACCAGGGCCAGCAGCTCCTTCTCCCCGGTCCATTCCGGTAGCCGGATCGTCTCGGAGTGGAGGCCCGTCTCGTGGCATGCGCGCGCCTTGCCGCGCACGTACGATGCTGACGCAGGGTCGTCGCCGACGATGACGAACGCCAGTCCTGGGTCCGTACCACTCCCGCGTAAGCGAGCCACGCGCTCCTTCAAGTCGGCGCGGATGCTCGCCGAGATGGCGAGGCCGTCGATGAGGCGGGCCGTCATGCCAGGAGAGTAACAAGTAACCGGCAACAAAGTAACGGGTGGGTGCGGGATCATTTCGCCCGCACAGCTTGTTGGCTGTCGCCAGTTACGCCTATCCTCTCTCCGATGTCCTCCTTCTGCGCCGGTATTGACGTCATCGAAATCGACAGAGTGAAGATGACGCTGGCGCGGCATCCGGAGCGCTTTCTGCGGCGCGTCTTCACGGACCTCGAGATCGCCTACTGCCGGGGCCGGGTGCGCGAGCTGGCGGTCCGATTCGCGGCAAAGGAAGCAACGATGAAGGCGCTGGGGACGGGCGTGCGAGGCGTCGGATGGCGTGACATCGAGGTCCTCGCGGACCGGCGCGGCAAGCCCTTCGTCTATCTGCACGGCCGCGCTGCGGAGCGAGCCAGAGCGATCGGCATGGGCCAGGCGGAGGTGAGCCTGACGCACAGCGAAGACCTGGCCTTTGCTTTCGTCGTCGCCCCGCGAGACGGCCCGCCGATCGATTACGACGACGCCCGCGCCGCCCTCATCGATAGGCTGCGGCGCAGGGAATTGCGGCAATGAAGCTGGTCACGGCCGCCGAGATGCGCGCGCTGGAGGAGCAAGCGGCCGCTCGGGGCCGTCCTCCCGCCGAGCTCATGGAAAACGCCGGCCATGCGGTCGCGCTGGCGATTCGCCGCCGCCTCGGCGGCGCCCGCGCCCGCAGGATCGTTGTGCTCGTTGGGCCCGGCAACAACGGCGGCGACGGCCTCGTGGCCGCCCGCCACCTCTATGACTTTGGCGCCGACGTCTTCGTCTATCTCACGGCGCCGAGGCCGGCCGATGACCCGAACCTCTCAGCCCTTCGGTCGCGCGACCTCGAGATCGTCGCGACCGACGAAGCGGGTTCGGAGCCGAGGCTCGACGAGGCCTTGGGGCTCGCCGACGCCGTCATCGACGCGATCCTGGGTACGGGCCGCGGACGCCCCCTCGAAGGGCCGATTGCGGCCTGCCTGGACCGGCTGCGCGAGCGCCGGA
>CAYRCD010000114.1:0-1952 GCA_964422735.1 uncultured Dehalococcoidia bacterium
GCCGCGGACCTCGGCGCGGCTGAGCCGCCTCGTCCCTGTCGTCAGGAGGCCGGACGCGCGCTCACGGCTCGTGAGAGCGGAGAGCGCAGGAAACATAAAACCCGGTAACCGTTCAGGTGGCGCCAACGCCTAAGACTCCAAGACCCCCAGGAAGAGAGAAACCGCCGATTCACACCAATGAACGCAGATGCACAGCCGAAGCCAGGCCATGGAGACCTCCGCAGGGGCGTGAGGATCTTGCCCACCACGGTCGGGTCCTCCAGCGATTTGGACGCCGCAGACGGTAGCCTGCTAGAATCTCCGCCGTGACCATAGCGATCGCCCTGAGAACCAACGTCGCGATCGTGCTAGCCGCGGACAGCAAGCTCACCACGAGAGGGATAGGCGGACTCGATGCCAATGGTAATCCTGTCTGGATTGAGCAGACTTACGACAACGCGACGAAGATCGTCCAGGACCTTCACGGTGACGCAATAGCGGTTGTCGCTGGAAGTGTTGGTCTAGGCTCGACTTCGATCATGGACTACCTGGCAACAAGTGCCGTCCCCTTGTCCACAGACCCGGCGAACCAGAACACGCAGATCGAAACGTTTGCCGAGGGCCTCGCGAATCTACGGGCGGCCTACTGGAAGCAATCCAAGGTCCCGGAAAAACAATGGCCGTCCGCAGTCATTCTGTTGGGTGTGGCATCACCCTCGTCGCAGGAGCCGATGGCGTGGCGCATATTACTCCACGGCGAAAAACCGGAGGTCCTGCAAATACTACAGACGCCTCTCCTCTGGCTCGAGGGTTCGTACGTCAATGCCTGGTCCCTACTGTACGGATTCCACCCGGAGGTCATCAGCGCGATCGGGCGTGAGCTCAAGGTCGCCGGCCAAGCGATCGGCGAGGACGTCATATATCAAGCGCTTCAACAGCTCACAGCCCTTCGGCCCGTCGATCAGCTCTCTTTGGGTGTCATGCCTATTCAGGATGCGATCGAGCTGGCGGTGTTCCTGGCTACTACCCAGGTTCAGATGGAGAGATTCCTACCGGGGAACCCGCGGTGCGGTGGACCAATCGATGTGGTGGTCTTGAAGACGGCTCCCAATAAGGACATACTCTGGTTCCCAGGAAAACAGCTTCGGCACCCCCTGGGTGGTAATCTGGGCTAGAAGGAGGAGGTTAAATGCTGGCACTAGATGAACGCCTCAAGCAGCTCCAAGAGGCTGAGACGAAACGGCAGGCAGACTTGAAGAAGGGGACCATCCGTATCGTCCCGGCGCGTCCGTCGGACTCGACCCGTACCGAACAGCAGGAACCTAAGAAGCAACCCGCCTAACCGGTAGGAGATCAACGAGGGCCCGGTGGGAATTCTCCACGCGGGCCTCGTCTTTGTCTCGTCCCCCTCAGGTAGCCCGCCGCCGAGCTGGCTGACAAGCTAGAGTGGCGCTCTGTCGTCGCAATGAATGACCATCGCGGTCTGTGCGTCGGGGTCGAGCTGGTCAAGGGCGACCGGGAAAGGCGGAGCGTAGCTGACATAAAGGCCGCTCCCAGTCACGGTGGGCCTGAGCCCGAACCGGCACAGCCCGGATGAGCCGGCTCGCACCGCAGGACCAGCCTTTCAGAACCCCAATGACGGGTCAATCCGGCGGCCGGTGTATATTGGGTAACCCGGGCCTGCGCCCGGCCCCATCATGAAGATCGGCCAGATCGAGATCCCGCAGCTCTGCCGCCTGGCGCCCATGGCGGCCATCTCCAACGCGCCCTTCCGGCTCATCGCCAAGGAGTGCGGCAGCGGCCTGACCACGACCGAGGAGATGGACGCCTTCGCGCTCCTGATGGAGACGCGGCTCGCCGACGAGATGGCGGCGTACTACCCTCAGGAGCGGCCGCTGGCGATGCAGCTCCTGGGGCGCGACCCGCAGGCCCTCATCCGGGCCGCGCACCGCTGCGAGGAGCTGGGCGCCGAC
>CAYRCD010000115.1:0-1946 GCA_964422735.1 uncultured Dehalococcoidia bacterium
TCTCCAGGTTCGTCCGCAGCTCATCGACCTTCTGGCCGCCGCGGCCGATGACAATCCCCGGCTTGGCGGTGTGGATCGTCACGATCACCTGGTTGGCGTTTCGCTCCAGTTCCACGCGCGAGACCGCGGCGTCGTGGAGCCGGCCAAGAACCATCTTTCGAATGCTCAGGTCCTCGTGCAGGAGCAGGGTGTAGTTCTTGTCCGCGAACCACTTGCTCTGCCAGGGATAAAGGATGCCCAGGCGGAAGCCGATCGGGTGCACTTTGTGGCCCATGATTACTCTCTATCCTCGACGATCACCGTGACGTGGCTGTAGCGACGCGTCCAGGGCTTGGCTTTGCCACGAGGACCGGCGCGGAAGCGGTGCAGGCGCGTCCCCTCGTCGGCGAAGGCCGCCTTTATGCGGAGCGAGTTCACCGACAGCAGGTAGTTATTCTCGGCGTTGGCGGCCGCCGAGTGGACGATCTTCTCCACTTTGCGGGCGACAGGCATCGGCAGGTTGCGCAGGATAGCCACAGCCTCGTCCACCGTGCGGCCCTTCAACGGCCGCAGAATCAGGCGCACTTTGCGCGGGGACGTGCGCAGGTTCTTGCCCCGGGCGGAGACTTCCACTATCGCCTCCTCACCTGGGTGGTCCGCTCAGAGCGGCCACTGCCGCCGTGGCCGCGGAAGGTGCGGGTGGCGGCGAATTCACCAAGGCGGTGGCCCACCATGTTCTCCGTGATGAAAACGGGCACGTGGCGCCGGCCGTCGTGAACGGCGATCGTCAGTCCGACCATCTGGGGCATGATCGTCGAAGGCCGGGACCAGGTCCGAATGACGGTGCGCGAGCCGCTGCGCTGGACGCCCTCGACCTTCTTCATCAGCTTCTCATCGACGAATGGGCCCTTCTTAGTAGACCGCGACACAGATTCTTCTTCTCCTACTTGTCGTAGCGGCGGCGCACGATGAGCTTGTCGCTGTTCTTCTGGCCGCGGGTGCGGTAGCCCAGGGTCGGCTTACCCCAGGGCGTCTTCGGGCCCGGGTGGCCGATTGGCGCCTTACCTTCACCGCCGCCGTGTGGATGATCGCGGGGCGTCATGGCCGAGCCGCGTACGTGTGGCCGGCGGCCCATCCAGCGAGACCGCCCGGCCTTCCCCAGCTTTACCAGCGCGTGCTCGACGTTGCTCACCTGGCCGACAGTGGCCATGCAGCCCGAAGGCACGCGCCGCATCTCGCCGGAGGGCAGACGCAGGAGGCAGTACTTCTCCTCCTTCGCCATCAGCTGCGCCGAGGCGCCGGCGCTGCGGACGATCTGGCCGCCCCTGCCCACGACCAACTCGACATTGTGAACCTGGGTGCCGGCTGGCATGCTGCGCAGCGGCAGGGCGTTGCCCACGCGGATCTCGGCCTCGGGCCCCGACTGGACGGTCATGCCCGCGTAGAGGCCAGCCGGCGCGAGGATGTAGCGCTTCTCGCCGTCGACGTAATAGATCAGCGCCAGCCGTGCCGTCCGGTTGGGGTCGTATTCGATCGCGGCCACCTTGCCGGGCACACCGAACTTGTCGCGTTTGAAGTCGACCTTGCGCAGGATCAGCCGCGCGCCGCCTCCACGGTGGCGGATGGTCACGACGCCGCGGTTGTTGCGCCCGGCAGACTTTTTCTTCGAAACCGTAAGAGAGCGTTCCGGCCTGGTCTTCGTGATCTCGTCGAAGGTGTAGCCGCTGGCGCCGCGCCGGCCGGCCGAGGTGGGCTTGAACTGCTTGACGGCCACGTCTAAACCCCCTCGAAAAGCTCGATTTTGCTTCCGGCCGCCAGTGTGACCACCGCCTTCTTCCAATCACTGCCATAGGTCGTCCGCCGGCCGCCGCCGGCGCGTCGGCTGCGGGGCTTGCCCTTCATGACCATGACGTTCACGCCCGTTACTGACACGTTGAAGGCCTTCTCGACCGCTTCTTTGATCTGGG
>CAYRCD010000116.1:0-1693 GCA_964422735.1 uncultured Dehalococcoidia bacterium
GCGCCGGAGCGGGCTCCCGGTTGCGCGAGTCGGGGGGAGAAGAGCGGAGTTATGGACGCGGCATCGCCACTTGTGCCTGCCGCCACCCGTCTGGTAGCATCGCAGCCGGAGCGTAGATAACATAAAACCCGTTCTCAGACACGGCAGGCCGAGGCTGAGGCTCCTGCCTTGGCAGTGACGACGACCAGGCGCTCCATCAGCTCCCGCTGGGGACAGCCCCCCGGCAGTGCCGCACGAAGGCCAGCGTCGTGCCGGGCCCCATGCTGCCCGTTCGTTGACAACACGATGCCAGCACGCGCGACCATTGGCGATGCCCCTGTCGGGCGTGAAGAGGACCCCGCGGCCATGACGCACCCGACCAGGGACCCGGCGTCACGCACGCCGGCCGTCACCCGACAGGTCACCGGCGGCCCGGTGGGCGCAGGGGGACGACCCTGAATCGGCGCCGACCTCCGATCCGGTACGTCTCGAAGTCGTCGTGGTCCACCGTGAACACGGAGGTCAGCGACTCGCGCTCGGCGAGGTGCACGAGCGTCGCGTCGGCGAAGTCCATCGGTCGGTCGCGGTAGCGGACCATCAGGGCATTCAGGGCGGGTAGATCGGCTCCATCGATCGACGCTACGGACACCGCGCCCGAGCGAAGGAACGTCCACGCAGCGTCGACGTCACGCGGCCGGTCTCCGACCAGGTGGAACAGCTCCGTCAGGACGGCAGACGACGTGAGGAGAGGCAGCCCGAGCGTCGCGAATTCCTCGACGCACGCGTTGTGCCAGCCGTCGTCGCGATCGAGCAGCGCCAGAATCGCGCCGGTGTCGATCAGCCCGCTAACGGCCACGGCGTGTGGTCAGGCGCCGGCGGACGGCGATGCGCACGGCCGCTGACCGGTCGGGATCGCCGCCGGCGAGGGTGCCGAATGTCTTGGCCACCAGTCTGTGCAGCCGGGCTTGCTCGTCGTCGCTGTCCGTGACTCGTCGCCTTGCCGTGAGCCACTCCATCGCGATCTGCCCCAGCAGGCCGCCGACGCTGCGCCTTTCGCGACGAGCTTCGTGCTCCAGCGCGGCCTTCACCTCGGTGGCGACCCGCCAGCTGTACACCTCGGTCTTCTTCATGCACGACACTGTAGTGCATACGTGCTCGATCGTCAATCAGCTCTGAGAGCGCGCGGCGGGGCGCGGGCAGAGGCCCGGTTTCCGTGTCGTCGTGTCGAGGCGCTTCATGGCCCGGCTCGAAGACGTGCCAGTTGTGATCTGCGCCCCGGTTCCGCACCGCTAGGTGCTCGCGTTGGTGATCCGCGCTTGCAACGGAGCACGGCCGACATGAACTCTGTCTGGCGTGGCCCTGGCGTGGAGGATAGTCAACATCAGCACCCTCCGGCAGCGGTCGCCCCCTCGTGGCCCCCGTCCCCGTGACATAATCACCCATACTCAGACACCGGGCGCCCCAGGAGCCGAGGCCACAGTCCTCGATGATCACGCGCCGGGCTAGGCTCGTTACCTCAACGAACTCCTCGCGGATCGTGACGCCGTCCACGATATCGCGGAACGTGACCGTGCCGCTGAGCGTAGATAACATAACACCCGTTCTCAGACACGGCAGGCCGAGGCTGAGGCTCCTGCCTCGGCACAGCGCGGACAAATGCCCCCTCTCATCTCGCGCCGATCCTGCCAGAGTGCGTCGGCAAGGTCAAACCGGG
>CAYRCD010000117.1:0-1665 GCA_964422735.1 uncultured Dehalococcoidia bacterium
TCAATTCGAAGAAGCGCCGGATCCCCGACGCCGATACCAGGTCGAGCCTTTGGGCCACGGCGCCGCGGCGAGCGCGTTCATTATGAGCAAACATGGCCGAAGTATATGTTAAGCCATCGCTCCCCAGCCACACTTAGTCGGCCGCCTCCTCGGGAGACGCGGCCCGCGCCTGAAGGGGCTTCGGGCACCGCCTTCGCCAGCAACGGCTGCGCCAGCCAGCCCGAGAGCCGCTATGGCGACCGAGGCGGCCCCAAGGCTGGCAGTGGCGCGAGCATGCCGAACTTCTCCCCGAGCTTCGCCTCGAGGATGGCCCCCGGGCATGTCTATGACCATGGTGCCCATGCCGCGCATGCCGACGATCAGGCTCGCGACCGCCGTCGACGCGCCCAGGTCGAGCGCGAACTTGGGCAGGATCGGAATTACGGCCCCCTTGGCCGAGAGAACAGGAACGTGGCCAGGTACGCGGTGGCGAACAGGGACGAGAGTCGCAGGCTCGGGCCGTTCCCCATACTCGCGCCAGTATCACAGAACCCCACGTAGGGGCACTGCCCTCGGTCCGCTCCGGAATCAGTCTGTCTGAAACTCGGCCCAGAGGATGCGGTGATCGGACACGAAGCCGTTATACTTGCGCCCGTTCAAGGAGGGCCGGCATGAAGGTAAGCGTCTTCTATCTTCCCTCGCTCGGTCCGAGGGCGGAAGTCGAGAAGGGCATGGCGGGGAACCGCGATGACCTCTACCAGCGGATGCTCGCGGACCTTCGAGAGCAGGCCCGGCTCGCGGACGACGCCGGCTACGAGGCCATCGGCTTCACCGAGCACCACTTCCACGTCGAAGGCTTCGAGATTTCCAACAACCCGGTCCTCCTCGACCTGTTCGTTGGCCTGAACACGAGGCGGATCAGGGTGGGGCAACTCGGGATTGTCCTGCCCGCGTCGAGCCCTCTGCGGGTGGCCGAAGACATAGCCATGCTCGACCACATGACTGGAGGGCGAGCCTTCGCCGGCTTCGCCCGAGGCTACCAGCGGCGCTGGGTCGATGTCCTGGCGCAGCACTATTACGGTGTTCACGGGATCAGGCCCGGCGAGCACGACGCCGTAGACCTGGTGAACCGCGAGGCGTTTGAGGAGTGCTTCCGCATCATCAAGCTGGCCTGGACTGAGGACATGTTCAGCTTTCAGGGCAAGTACTGGCGCATCCCCGCGGAGGCCACGCCCTGGGATATTGAGGCTACGCGCCTCTACGGCGCGGGCCTCGCGCCTGACGGCACCGTGGCACAGGTAGGCGTGGTGCCCAAGCCCCTGCAGAAGCCGCACCCACCAATCTTCCAACCATTCGCGTCCAGCGAACGCACCATCCGCTGGTGCGCGCGTGAGGGCATCACCGCGATTCTGCCGGCTATGTATGACGCTCTTCAGGTGCGCCTCTACGACGTCTATCAGGAGGAAGCCGCCGCCGC
This sequence comes from uncultured Dehalococcoidia bacterium, assembly GCA_964422735.1. GTDB lineage: Bacteria > Chloroflexota > Dehalococcoidia > DSTF01 > WHTK01 > CAYRCD01. The sequence continues at coordinate 1,457 of CAYRCD010000117.1, forward strand.
CGGGAGGACGTTGGCTTACGGCCAGGGCATGGGTCTTCTGCGGGACGTCGTCGTCGCCGACTCGGACGAAGAAGCCTACCGGATCTGGCGCAGCAGCGGCGCCTTCGCCGGTGCCGCCTGGTTCGCCCCCTTCGGCTTCGGCGACGTCCTGCGCGAGCCCGGCCGCTCCGAGCCACCCACGCCCCGGGAGATGCTTGACGAGGCGCGGG
>CAYRCD010000118.1:0-1640 GCA_964422735.1 uncultured Dehalococcoidia bacterium
CCCCCGCACCCCGTAAAGCAACTTCAACGGCGGCAATTCGTCGATCCTGGGCCCGGGGATGACCGCCCCGACGAGCCGGCGGGGGGCGCTTACAGCCTCGTGAGAATTCTTCCCGCTGAGGCATTCCTTTGACGCACCCGGCCCGGCGTGGCAGGATCATGCTGGCATCAGAGGCGTAATACCCGGGCTGGGGCGGACCGAGCGATATGGTGGAGGAATGGCGCGCGGGGCTGCCGCGCGGGAGGGGGAATGGCTCGATCACGCAAGGCGACTGAGAAGCCAGCCGCCGGCAAGCGGCGGATCGAGCAGTACGACCACAAGGGCCAGCGGCGGAAGAACAACCCGCCCGTCGGGCGCACAGCCGTGAAAATCGTGGACGATCGCGGCATCGAGAGTCTCAAGATCATCCCGCTCCCATGACGCCGAGCCGCCTACGTATCGACGTGCCCCGCGACAAGCTCGCCGACTTCTGCCGCCGTCACCACATTCGCCGGCTCGCCTTCTTCGGTTCGGTCCTGCGCGACGACTTCACGCCGGATAGCGACATTGACGTGCTGGTCGAGTTTCAAGCGGGTAGTACTCCTGGCTTCGCGTTCGCGGGCATGCAAGATGAGCTGTCGGAGATCCTGGGCAGGCGGGTCGATCTGAACACCGTGAACTCGCTGAGCAAGTACTTCCGCGACGAGGTCCTAGCTGAGGCCGAGGAGCTGTATGTCCAGACGGGATGACACCGTCCCCATGCGCCACATGCTGGACCATGCGCGCGAGGCGCTCGCCATGGTCGGCGGGCGGAGCCGGCACGACCTGGACACCGATCGGATGCTTCAGCTTGCCCTCACCCACCTCGTCGAGATCATCGGAGAGGCGGCGAACAGGGTGTCTGGCGAGGGTCGGTCGCTTCATCCGTACATTCCGTGGCAGGATGCCATCAACACGCGCAACCGGTTCATCCACGGCTACGACACCGTCGACTATGACATCGTCTGGAAGATCGCGACCCAGGAGCTGCCCGTGTTGATCGCGGCGTTGGAGCGCGCTCTCCCCGGACACGTGAGCTGATGGCCGGGGGCATCGACCAGCTCATCGTCAATGGCCCGTACGGAGAGCCGGAGCGGCACTGGCGGTACGATCGCGAGAGCCGCACGTTCAGCCTGGAAGTGGGCCGGCGGCCGGCCCTCGACCTCGAGAAGAAGCTGCTCGAAGCGCATCGCGTGGTCTTCTCGTCCGGCCTGAACGAAGACCTGGGAGCCACGGCGATCTTCGGCAGCCAGATGGTCGGCCTCTTCCCGCGTCCCAAGTACGACGGCGTCCTCGGCATCGCGGTGGGCGGCGGCGTGCCCACGATAAACTTGAGAATCGATTACCTGCGGCGGGCGGTCGGCGGCGTCCTGACCGGCACGGCGCGGGTCCGCCGGGCCGGGCGCACCGTGGCCCTCGTGGACGTCTACGACGAGCAGCAGGCCCTCGTCGCCGTCGGCCGCGGCACGTACTCGGGCCAGCGCGGCTGAGGGTCAGCTCGACTCGGACCTTCGCCCGATCTACTCAGCCCTCGTCTCGCGGCGGGGCCGCTCAACTCGAACTGTGTGTCAGACGACTCCAGCCGCTCGAAGATTCGCGATCTCCGCCGGCGTCATCTTGAG
>CAYRCD010000119.1:0-1568 GCA_964422735.1 uncultured Dehalococcoidia bacterium
CCTTGCAGAGCCGTGCGCACCGCCTGGACCTTGCCCTCAACCTCGGTCTTGAGGTCTTCCGGGACCTTTTCGGCGTTGTCACGTAGGGTCTTATCGGCCGAGTAGGCCAGGCTGTCGGCGGCGTTGCGCAGCTCGATCTCCTCGCGGCGCTGGCGGTCCTCGGCAGCGTGCAGCTCCGCCTCGCGCTGGAGCTTCTCGACCTCTTCCTTGGACAGCCCGGAGCCGGCGGTGATCGTGATCTTCTGCTCGCGGCCGGTGCCCTTGTCCCTGGCGCTGACGTTGAGTATGCCGTTGGCGTCGATGTCGAACGCCACCTCGATCTGGGGCACGCCGCGCGGCGCCGGCAGAATGCCATCGAGCATGAAGCGGCCGAGCGACTTGTTGTCTCCCGCCATGGCCCGCTCGCCCTGCACGACGTGGATCTCGACCGAGGGCTGGCTGTCGGCCGCCGTCGAGTAGACCTGGCTCTTGCTGGTGGGAATCGTCGTGTTGCGCGGGATCAGCGGCGAGACCACTCCACCCAGGGTTTCGATGCCCAGGGTCAGCGGCGTGACGTCGAGCAAGAGGACGTCGCGCACCTCGCCCTTGAGCACCCCGGCCTGGATAGCGGCACCGACGGCGACCACCTCGTCCGGGTTGACGCCGCGGTGCGGGTCTCTGCCGAAAAACTGGCGCACCTTCTCGACGACCAGCGGCATGCGCGTCTGGCCGCCGACGAGGACCACCTCGTTGATCTGGGCCGGGGAAAGCCCCGCGTCCTCCATCGCCTGCTTGCACGGGCCCAGAGTGCCCTCAACCAGGCTCCCAACTAGTTGCTCCAGCTTGGCGCGGGTGAGCGTCAAGTTCATGTGCTTGGGACCCGAGGCATCGGCCGTGACGAAGGGAAGGTTCACATCCGTCTGCATCACGGTCGAGAGCTCGATCTTGGCCTTCTCCGCGGCCTCCTTCAGCCTCTGCAGGGCCATGCGGTCCTGGCGCAGGTCGATACCCTGGTCGCGTTTGAACTCGTCCACCAGCCAGTCGATGATCGTCTGGTCGAAGTCGTCGCCGCCGAGGTGCGTGTCGCCATTTGTCGACTTGACCTGGAAAGTGCCCTCCCCGATCTCGAGGATCGACACGTCGAACGTGCCGCCGCCGAGGTCGTAGACGGCGATCGTCTCCTCGCCCTTCTTGTCCAGGCCGTAGGCCAGCGAGGCCGCCGTGGGCTCGTTGATGATGCGCAGCACCTCGAGTCCTGCGATCTTGCCCGAGTCCTTCGTCGCCTGGCGCTGGCTGTCGTTGAAGTAAGCCGGGACCGTGATCACCGCCTCGGTGACGGTCTCACCCAGGTAGGCCTCGGCGTCTGTCTTCAGCTTCTGAAGGATCATGGCCGAGACCTCGGGCGCAGAGTAAGCGCGGTCACCCATGCGGACCTGCGCGTCACCGTTCGCGGCGCCCTCGACCTTGTAGGACAACAGCTTCAGGTCGCGCTGCACCTCGGCGTCGCTGAGCTTGCGGCCCATGAGTCGCTTGATCGAGTACACGGTGTTGTCCGGGTTCGTGATCGCCTGGCGCTTGGCCACCTGGCC